>JAUSOZ010000218.1 GCA_030655955.1 Deltaproteobacteria bacterium | reverse complement strand
TTTTTCGCGTAGATAGTCGAATGAAGATAAGGGGGTTTCGGATTCAGACATTATTTTCTCCTTAGCCCTGCTGGGTTTCGAGGTCTTATTGCCGCCCCATGGTGGCCGTCTCATGCGGTCGTTTCCCGGGCTCATGGGCCTCACAGCAACATCGTGGAAAATTGGGGGCCTGGCCTATGTTCTTTCGCAATTCCCTCAAACATCGGGAGAGAAAAGGGCAAAGGTTACAGGGGAAATATTTCAGAGGGATAAACATGATCCACCTTTCAAGAGAAATGCCCCGTTTATTCGAATCCGGCATCAGTGGAACAGCAGGAGGGGGCCGGAGACTACTTTATCGACCTACGGGGCCAGAGACCGTTAAGGTTCTCCCCTCCGCCTGGGCCAGCCCCTCCACCATCAGCGGAAGAGGGGCTGGGTAAGGGTTAAGCCAGAGACAGCTTCAAGGTCTTCACGGCTTCACTGTTCTGCAGCATCGAACCTACTCTGGTAGCCGTATAGAAGAGGGTGAAAGGTTTTTTGGTATACATATCCCTTATGACCGTGGTGGGCCGGTCGAAGATCCAGTAAGCCTGCATGAAATCCCCGAACGCAACCGGGTAGACATCCGCGGCAATGTCGGGCATGAAATCCGATTCATAAACCGGATAACCCAGGAGCAAGGAAGGCCCCCCCGCTTCGAGGCCGGGCCGCCACATATAATTACCATCGCCGTCCTTAAGCTTACGGATAGCGCCAAGGGTGAGAGAGTTCATAATCCAGGACCCGTTTTGCCGATACTTGGGTTTCAGGATCTGCACCAGGTCAATCAACTTGTCGGGCGACCCCAACCCCCCGGCCGCGCCGCTGGCGACATACTGAATTTCGCCAAAGGCCCGGGTAGCATCGCCGGTCGTTACCATCGTGTAGGTGAGCAGACCTTTAGGCCGTGTCACCCCGCTCCCGGTAATGAAGGCTTCGCCTTCCTGGTCGGAAAACTCCTTGGCAACCTCAGAGCGGAACCACTCGCCAACATCAAAGGCGGAGTCCTCGATCAAGTCCTGAGTCGCCGCCGGCATGGCATACAGGCCACCCCAGGCCGGGGTTAAAACCGCCAGGGTGGGGCCGTCCGTTTCGGGTCGGGGGTCTATCTCCCCTACCCAGCCGGAAGTGGGCCGCCCCGTGGTAGTGATCTTCTTATACTCCGCGGTTTTCGGCTTCAGTACCCGGCAAATCTGGCGCATGGGAGAATTTTTCTCCCGAATGCTCCCGATCTGAGAGTCAACCTGTTCCGGCACAAAAAAACCGCCAGAGGGGTCATTACCCACGGTCGCCGAGGCCTTGATTTCCCGGGCCGCCGCCAGGCTCGCCGTGTCGCCGCGGCGGAGGAATTTTTCATAGTGGTCGCTGGCTTCCTGCGACATACTGGCGCCGGGGCCCGCGGGCCGGCCGGATTCCTTCTCTAGGTCAAACAATTTCCCCTCGAGGGCCTGATAACGGGCTTCCTGGGCTTTCTTAAATTCTGAAAAAACCCCGTTTTGGGCTTCAATCAGTCGCTTTAATTCCTGCATGGTCTTGCTCCTTAGAGATTTGATTTTTGTTTGTATATGTCAAAGACCCCATCAGCACCCACTCTGTCAGAATCCCTCTGACTGAGAGCGGGCCGCCTCGCCTACCCCAGCTTCCCGCTGGGCGCAGGTTGAGAGGTCCGTAGTCTCATTTTCAACCGTGAGAAGAGCTTTCCCATAATCGAATATTTTCCGGGCTCAACCCCAGGCGCTTGATCTAAATATCTGGAAAAAACCGAAACGGCCTTTTTGGAATCCTTAACGGATAACCCCGCTTCCTTTAGCGCCCCTTCCATTTCCCGCTTTACCAAGGCTCCCGATAATTCATTAAGCCGGCTCATCTGTTCCCTCGTTTATGAAAACTTACCCCCCTAAAACTGCTTTAAAAGGCCCTTTTATCATCGTTTTTTGGCCTATTTTGAGGGTTTTTTACCTGTTTTTTCATCATTTTTTTGTCAGTTACCGCTTCAATATCTTGTAAAGAAATTCTAATTAAAAGGGCGTTTTTTCTTACTACCCCTAAATTATGGCAAAACTTTGCGCGGAGGAGCGCCTCCGGTTTCCCGACAGTGACCACACATCTTTGACCCTCCGGCGGGGGGGGCACAACTGGCCTGGGTTTCCCGGCTTGCCTCATCCGCCCACCTCATCGGCTGGCCAAGCCCCGATCGTCTGCCACCTCTTGCATTGCAGGCAAGCCCACAACGAACCCAAAGCATGATGGTATTGCTTTAAGGTCCCCGCCCTGGCCACGTTGAACAGGCACTGCCGGGGTGATATGGTGGCTGCCAAGGGTCCACACTCGAATAGCTCTTGCTCCGTCTCATTCATGCGCTTTCCTCATCCACCAGGGCCAGGACACCATCTATAAGTCCCATCTTGCCTTGTTCAATGCGCCGGATCCCCGGCATCGTGACCCGCCCTCGCCTTTGCCCCAGGAGGGACCGAAGCGAAGCCCGGCGAAACGCTGCTATTTCTTTGACATCGATCATGACTCGCATTTCATTTCCTTCCCTTCCACTGGCCAGCCGTCCGGCGTCTTATGCCACCAGTCGAAAGGACAGCCGGCCAGGTTAAGAACGATCTCACCCTCTTCCCCACAAGTGAGGGCGGCATCGTGATAACTCGCTTGATCGCATTCATGGAACAGACAGACGCCGGCGGGTAGGTTGGGCTCGGGCTCTGGCACGATCTCGGGGCGAATCGCCCCGCCTGCATACTCAGCAAGTCCGGCCTCAATCCAGACCCGCAGATTGACGCCGGCCGCCAGCATGTCGCCCGGGTCCTTCCCGGCCACTGGTGGCCACCTATGCGCCTGGGGGTAATGAGCCGCCCACCACTGCCATGACTCCTTGGCGCCGGCCTGGTCGTTATCCAGGGCCACCAGGATCAACTGGCTTTGGTTTAAGAGGTCTGCTGTCTCCTGATCTGGCCGGGTCTGGGCATTACCCAGGGCCACCACGTTCACCAGGTCGCCAGCCTCTTGACTCAGGAGCAATACGTCAAGCTCTGACTCTACCAGGACGGCCACGGGCTTGTCGGTGCCCAGGATCATGGCCCGGGTGTCACTGCCCCGCACAAGATAATAACGGGGGTCGCCATCGGACTTTGGCCGGCGGATTCGCAACCGAAGGACCTGATCGTTTTGGCAAAGGGGAATGGTGAGCCCCCGGGGGAACCATAGCTTTTTGGCCGTGCCATCATCCTTGAGCACTTCCACCAGCCCCCAGGCCGGCGCCGTCTCCCACCTGTCGATGGGGAGGAATCCCAGGCCAGCCGCCTTGATGGTTTTCAGATTCAGGCCACGTTTCTCAGTAAGCCAGCCCAGCATCCGCTCCCCCATAGGTTGAAAGAGGTTATAGCTGGCGCCCACCATCATCGCCCGGGCCCGGGTTTGCCAGAGGTCGCCAGGGGTCGCAGTCGCCCGTGGTGCCCACTGAGGTTTCGCCGGCCTACTGCCCGCCAAGGAAGAGGGGGAGGGTAGCTCCCGGCCAAGGTATTGACAGGCTTCCTGGAAGGTCATATGTCGAAAGTCTCTTAAGTACTGAAGGGCATCGCCAGAGCGCCCGCAGCCGCGGCACCAGTATTTCCCAAAGTCACCTTGACTTGGCCAGCATCTAAACCGATCATCGCCGCCGCAGAAGGGGCAGGGGCCGGCGTACTCGCCGCCGCCTGTAGAGCCTACAGGTTTTGAAAAGAAGCCATCTAATTGAATTAACTCAAGAATTGTCATAATATGGTCTTATTCCTGTAGGCTCTGTAGTCATTTGGCTATAAACTCCCTATAAGAAACCTATTTTTTGATATAGAAAGTTTCTGTGAAAAGACTACATAGCCTACAGAAAATACAGGATTATTTGGCAACTATTAACCCTATCCCCTCGTAAATATTACCATTTTCTTTTCTTTCCTTTATGAACCTGGCCTGTAGTCTCTCCCCAAAAGTATTTTTCCAAATTGGCTTGTGTCCGTTTTCATCGCACCAGGCAACATAGTTTTCCCATAGGTCCTTGGCCCGGGCCCATGATTCAGCGGCAATAACACAGGATTCGAAAATAAATTGCTCAAGAGTATCTTCACTTTTTTGATATGCCTGTGTCGCATTTAGGACCTTAGCAGGAGGCCTCAATCCAATCCGCTGCCATTCGTAAAACCCGGCCACAATCCACGACACAATGCCAGGAGCTTCATTTTTCAGTTTTTCAAGTAAATTTTCATCTCGTTTGCGTTCATGTGGTTTAATAGGGTGATCTACATAAGAAAGATTAAATGGAATTAAATGGATACGTTCCCATATTGCGTAGTCTGTAGGGTCAACTTTCGGTTTATAATTAGTAAGTAAAAATAACGTATGGGATGGTCTAAATCTTATTTCTCTTTTACCATAGGGGTTTCTACCTATTAAAGTATCACCGCCCACTAACCATTTAACTTTACCCGCATCAAGTTTTCTTCCTTTGTCGGTTTCTGAGGCACAAACAACCCGTTTGCCCTGTAACCCCATAATATCAGGACTTGCCGCAGCACTTGATCGTATCCTATCTTGATTCAATAAAAGTTCTGATTGAATAGGTCCAGCTAATTGATCAAGGATATAATATATTATTTCGATTAGCGTTCCCTTGCCATTTCTACCATATAACCCCCACAAGATTATTATTACATGCTCAGTAGTAAGACCCGCAAAGCTGTATCCTAATAACCTTTGAAAATAAGAAACAAGTTCGGTATCATGTTCTAAAATTTCAGGGACAAACTTTTTCCACCGTGGCGCCGGTGCATCGAATCCCTGCCAGGCAATCGGGCAAACGGTTTTTATGTAATCGTCTGGCCGGCCAGGGCGGAAGGTGCGGGTTCTGAGGTCGAGGACGCCGTTTTGGAAGGGCAGGAGGTAAGGGTCCTTATCCCATTCCCGGCCGGTGATCCCCAGGGAGGCGGGGCCGGCGGCCGCCAGGACTAAGACATTTTCACGGTGGCGGCGCCGCTGTAAGAGGCCAATTTTCTTGCGGATCATGGACTCGATTGCTTCAAGCCCCTGGGCGCCCTCTTTATCCCCGCCCCTTGTCGCCTCCATCATTTGACTATAAATTTTGCGGGCAAGGCCGGCGTAGAGGTCCACCAGTTCGTCAAGGCTCGCCAGGGCATTATCGGTTTCGTCTTCCTTCCAGGAATGGCCGGAAAATTCGTACCACTTGCCGGCGGCGTGGTCACAAACTCGCTTTTCCAGATTCAAGCGAGTGTAGAGATTGGAATCGCCAACCTCGCCGCCCTTGACCCCTTCCAGGAGCTCAGCATCGGTAAAGGATAGAGCCGCAAAGTCGGCTCGTTCCTGTTCCATCTGATCCCGGGCAAGCGATTGAATATCTGCCAAACTGAGTGGAGTATTGACTAAATTTTCAGCTTGAGTTAACATTGGTTAAATCTCCGATCCGTTCCGCCGCCCCCGGTCGCCCCGGGGGTTTTCATTTCATTCCCATTTTCGCAAGGGCCTGATCCGCTATTTCGTCCAGGTTCATGATTTTCTCGCCGCCCGCTCCCGGGCCTTGAGCCACTCCCGGATCTGCTCCGGAGAGAAACGGATGCACTTCTCTATTTGCAAAAATGGAAGTTTCCCCGCCTTGCACCATTGCGACACGGCCGCCCGGCTCACCTTCAAGCCCTTGGCAAGTTCGGACGGCGTTATCAGGTCGCCGGAGTTAAGGAGGGCCGTCAGCATCAATCTCCCGGGTTAATCCTTTTCAGAATCCATTGTGAAGGTGAAATCCTCATCGGTCAGCCCAAAATCTTTTTTAATAGCCGTGACCCGGGCTTCGGCAGTTTGGGCCCCCGCGGTGTCTCCGGCCTCGATTGCCAGCTTCGCCAATTCTTGATATTGCAGGACCAGGTTTTTACCCTGTTCCCGCTTGATATGCTCAATCCGGGCCGTCGCATGATTAGCCGTTGCGGTATCTCCGTCTTGTGTGGCGAGGTCCCTGAGGTTTTCAAATTTTTGAATGAGCTCATCAACCTCATTCAGTACCCAACCCCCGGATCGTGTCTTTTTTATGGCATCGGTTAGATTTTCGTCAGTGATTTTCCCGTCCCTGACAAGGACCGCCAAAGCCTCAATGATATTTCCAGGGCGGCAATTGTGCCGGGTAGCCAACCGTTTAATTTCCTGGTGCGCTTTTTCTCTCAATGCGAAATGGAATTTTTTTCTTTCCATGGTCTGTCTCCTTTGCGTGTATTTTCTATTGTGTATCCTTTTTGTGTGTACTTGTAAATACCCAAATTCAAATAATTCTTTTCACAAGATAAAAACCCCGGCCAGCACTTTGCCAACCGGGGCCAGTAGTCACTAAACGGGCACTTTTTGATAAAACAGAAAAGGGGCGGCAATCTCTTGATTGCCAACCCCTTAATTTTATATCCAATTCGTGGTGGAGATGAGGGGACTCGAACCCCTGACCTCCTACATGCGAAGCAGGCGCTCTTCCAGCTGAGCTACATCCCCACGTGTTTTAATTATGGCGGGTTATGCCCTGATGTCAAGCATATTTGAGCCGGGAGTCTTTTACTTTTGGGCCGATGGGGCAGCGGAGAAACCTGGCGGAGGGGAAAAATCGGGGGGCCGACGGGCCGAACGAAAATTACGTGCCGGCCGCCGACCCGCGCCATTAAACGGCCTGGACCTCTTTCAGGCCCGGGACTTCCTTCAGGAGCAGCTTTTCCACCCCTTGTTTCAGGGTCATCTGAGACATGGGGCAGCCTTTGCAGGCCCCCGTGAGACGGACTTTGACCACGCCGTCGTTCACTTCAACGAGTTCAATATCGCCCCCATCACGCTGGAGCATGGGACGAATCTTTTCCAGGGCTAGTTCTACCAATTTCTTCGTATCGTTCACGGACGTCCTCCAATGGTTAATTGGGTTAATAGTAACCACAAAATTAACCCTTGTAAAGGAAGGCCAGAAAAAACCCCGGGGTCAGGGACTTACCAGAAAAACCGCCTGGATGTGGGCCCTGATCTCCTCCTCACCCACTTCCAGGGGGGTGGGGCTGGCCGCTTTGGCCATCAGGCGCGCTTCCCCGGCGCCCCGGGGAGCAATGAAGCTGATCCCGGTGGAGATCTTGTCCACGCCTTTGATTTTGAGCCCGGCCGCCTGGGCCAGGGCTTCCGCCAGGCGGCGGGCTCGTTCCAGGGCATTCACCGCGGCCTGGCGCTGTAGTTCTTCGAGGCGGGAATGGCTCCAGTAGGGCCCATTGACTCTGGTGGCGCCGTTTTTCATGGCGGTGTCGATGACGGTCCCCAACCGGGCCACATCCAGGACCTTAACTTCGAGCTGATTGACGGCCCGGTAGCCCTTGATTTCCGGGGGGGAGGACTTGTCCTTATAAGCGTGCACCGGCAGCAGACGATAGCCCAGGGTCCGGAGCTTGTCTTCGGGGCCCAGCACTGGCTTGACGGCGGCGAGCAGGGCATTAGCCTGCTTGGCGTTTGCCTGAGCCGCGGCGGCGGCCGTGGCCGCCTGGGTCTCCACCTCCAGGGTCAGCCTGGCCAGGTCCGGGGTAGCCATAACCTTACCGTCGGCGTCCACACTGATGCTGGGGGGAGAGGGGGATTCCGCGGCCTGGACCGGGGGCAGGGAGAAAGCGGCGATGACCAGGGCAACCAGAAAGATCGAGGGAATAATCCGGGGCATTTTGCCTCCTTGGCGGCGTAAGCCAGCCGCCGCCGGTTATGCAAGGGCAGGCGAGGACGCCTATCCCACCTTGGGGTGGCGGCGTTTAACGAAAATATGTCACCCCGGCGCGGTTCTGTCAAATGAAAGGAGGCCGTTGTGCCGGTGGGCAGCGCGACTTGTGGTGCGGGGGCGCCGCTTAAAACCGGCGGCGTTGATGGCGCCATCCCCTTGATTGAGGGTTAAAATCGCCGAGGGGGCAGCCGTGGAGCGGAACAGAGAGAAAGCCGGTTGGTCCGCTGGTGTTCTGTTCCGTGATGCATATGGTGAATATAGTGCGGTGATTTTTCGAAACTTTTTTTAAAGTCCCCTTTTCTAAAGGGGGATTTAGGGAGATTATCAGGGAGTTAATTATAATCCCCCCTGCCCCCCTTGAGAAAAAGGGGGGGCTTTTTGAGGGCGGACACATGGGTCCGCCCCTACAAAAGAGAAATTACCGGTATGAGCGCAGTTTGGTATGATTCATACATGGTTCAGGGCGGCGGCGGGCGGCGGCGTTACCCTGGCTGTCCTGGCGGCCAGGAATTACTGTCGATAGCAAATGATATGACCGCAATTCATAGCACATGATTTGTCCGCTTTAGCGGATTTCGGATAATGGCGCCGAGAGGTGGCCAGATGAAGCTGATTCCGGAATCCGCGGCGAGGCGGGCGATGAAGGTACTGGAA
>JAUSOZ010000297.1 GCA_030655955.1 Deltaproteobacteria bacterium | reverse complement strand
TTGCAAAAGTTCTGATTCATTATTGATACGATCTGTAGAAAGAAATTGGTCATGCCTGCCGTGCCAACCCCCTCATAATCTCCGCTTTTTTATGGCTTGGGGCGGCATTTTCCCTTAAAGTTGAATCAGAGCTGGCCCCATCGTCATCCTGAAGTCCAGATTTTTGGCTCGGAGGTCTTTCATGCCCGAAAAACCGGTTCTGGTTACCGGCGCCACCGGCTATGTGGGAGGGCGCCTGGTGCCCCGGCTCCTGGCCGCGGGGTACCGGGTCCGGGCCCTGGGGCGTTCCGTGGGCAAACTGCGCAGCCGCCCCTGGGGCAACCATCCCCTCATTGAATTAGCCCAAGGCGACGTCATGGACGCCGAATCACTACGCCAGGCGGCCCAGGGGTGCTGGGCCGCCTTCTACCTGGTACACTCCATGACTGCGGCCGCCCAGGATTTCGCTGCCGCCGACCGCCAGGCCGCCCAAAACATGACCCGGGCCGCGGCGGAAGCCAGCCTCGACCGCATCATCTACCTGGGGGGCTTAGGCGGCGCCGACGACCCCAACCTGAGCGAGCACCTGCGCTCCCGCTTTGAGGTGGCCCGGATTCTCCAATCCGGGGCCGTGCCCACCACCTTCTTGCGGGCTGCCATGATCCTGGGTTCCGGCGGCGCCGCCTTCGAAATCCTGCGCTACCTGGTGGACCGCCTGCCGGTGATGCTCACCCCCCGCTGGGTCCACACCCCGGTGCAGCCCATCGCCATCACGAACGTCCTCACCTACCTCATCGGCTGCCTGTCGCACGACGAGACCCGGGGCCAGACCTTCGACATCGGCGGCCCGGAAGTGGTGACCTACCGGCAACTGATGGATATCTATGCCGAAGAGGCGCACCTCGCCCGGCGCCTCATCATCCCGGTGCCGGTGCTCACCCCCCGGCTCAGTTCTTACTGGATTCACCTGGTGACCCCGGTCCCGGCTTCCCTGGCCCAACCCCTGGCGGCAGGGCTGGCCAATCCGGTTGTCTGCCTGGACAACCGCATCCGGGAGATCATCCCCCAGGAACTGCTGGACTGCCGCACCACCATCCGGCTGGCCCTGCAGAGAATCGAGCAGCAGCGGGTGGAAACTTGCTGGAGCGATGCAGGCCCGCTCAGGCCCCCGGAATGGGCCGCCTGCGGCGACGCCGATTACACCGGCGGCACCGTCTTAAGCCTAAGTTACCGGATTCTTATCAAGGCCACCCTGGACGAGGTCTGGCAGCCCCTCACCCGCATCGGCGGGGCCACGGGCTGGTACTACGGCGACTCCCTATGGGCTATCCGGGGCTGGGCCGACCGCCTCCTGGGGGGCGCCGGGCTTAGGCGGGGCCGGCGCCACCCCTTTGAGTTGCAAACCGGCGACGCCCTGGATTTCTTCCGGGTGCTGGAAATCGAGCCCGGCCGACGCCTGCTGCTCCTGGCTGAAATGAAGCTGCCCGGCGAGGCCACCCTGGAATTTCGCCTGGCGGCGCTCCCCGATGGCGTCACCGAACTCACCCAGACGGCCCGCTTCCTGCCCCACGGCCTCCTGGGCATCGCCTACTGGTACGGCCTGGACCCCTTCCATAAACAGATTTACCCGGGCATGCTCCGGTCCATCGCCGCGGCCACCGGCAAACCCATCACCGCCGGCCCGGAACGGGTGGAGTGAAATATTTGAGGGGAGGGCCGGGGGATTTTTCATAAGCCAATTCCCCCGCCC
>JAUSOZ010000296.1 GCA_030655955.1 Deltaproteobacteria bacterium | reverse complement strand
GGGCGGGTCGCGAACCGCCCCTACAATTCGGATTATTACTCGTTTGACGGCAACTTGGTATAAACCGCACTGCCGCACGGTCGACCCGACCCGCCGGAAAACAAAGGGCGCCCACCCGGAGCGCCCTGATTCATGCGACGAGCCATCCAAACGGCCCTTAAATCTCCCCGTCCTGCTCCATCTTGGCCAGGGCTTCAAACCGAATATCCATGCCCAGGATGCCCTGGATTTCGTCGCTGGCATTAAACACCGGCACGCTGACGGTGATGCACACGGCGCCGGTGAACCGGGAGGTATAGAAGTCCGAGACAAACACCTTGCCCGTCTTGATGGGCTCGATAAACCAGGTGCGGTTGGACAGGTCCTCATCCAGTTTCATCTCGGCGTACTTGGCCCGGTCCACGATGTGGGTAATGTTCCGGGTGATCTTGCGCCCGTCCAGGTTGACGACATACATGAACTGGGTGAAGGGAAAGTTGTCCAGGGCCTTCTGGAGGACCGGCTCCATCAACGCCGGGTCCATGGAGCGGATCTCCGGCGACAGGGCCAGGTCCGCGGCCAGGTGGGCCGCCAGCTTGTAGGCCTTCTGCTTGAGCTGGTCGAATTCCGACACAAAAAGCTCGGAGAGGTAGCGGCGGGCCATGTTTTCCATCTCTTCGTCCGAGATAGAGGTGCAGCGTCCGGATTCGTACATTTCCATGATGCGCTTGAAGATCTTGGCCACCCCGGGGTGGTTCTTGTCCACCGCCCGTTCTCCTTCCAGTTGCAGCCGGGAATTGAGCCAATGGACGAGGCCGGCCTTGCCGGATTTGTCGGTGATGGTGATCCGGATGGGCCGGTTCAGGATCTTGCTCGTATCGAAGGCGTTATAGATCTCCTCATTTTTGAGGAGTCCGTCGGCGTGGATGCCGGCGCTGGTGTTATTGAAGTTCTTGCCCACAAAGGGATAATTGGGCGGAATGTGATAGTGCAGTTCCCGCTCGAAATACTCGCCAATCTCGCTGATCACCGTGGTGTTGATCCCGTCGGTGGCGCCCCGGAGGGAGATATACTCAATCAGCATGCCCTCGATGGGGGCATTGCCGGTGCGCTCCCCGAAACCCAGAAGCGCCCCGTTCACCGCGCCGCAGCCGTAGAGCCAGGCGGTGACGCTGTTGACCAGGACTTTGTGGAAGTCATTGTGGCCATGCCACTCCAGGAGATGGCCCGGCACCCCGGCATCTTCGATCATGGACCGCACCAGCTTGGGCACGCTCCGGGGCAGGGCGGCGCCGGGATAAGGCACGCCGTAGCCCATGGTGTCGCACAGCCGCATCTTGATGTCGACGCCGCTCTCTTCCCGCAGCTTCATCAACTCGATGGCGAAGGGGACGCAAAAGCCGTAGATGTCGGCCCGGGTAACGTCCTCGAAGTGGCACCGGGGGATAATGCCCATATCCAGGGCGGCCTTGACGATGCCCAGGTATTCATCCAAGGCCTTTTTCCGGCCCCAATTCAGCTTCAGGAAGATGTGGTAATCGGACACCGAGGTGAGGATACCGGTTTCTTTGAGACCCATCTCTT
The DNA here is from genome assembly GCA_030655955.1 of Deltaproteobacteria bacterium. Lineage (GTDB taxonomy): Bacteria > Desulfobacterota > Desulfobaccia > Desulfobaccales > 0-14-0-80-60-11 > 0-14-0-80-60-11. Next base: position 1,953 of record JAUSOZ010000296.1, on the reverse strand, counting down.
TCACCAGGGCCAGGTCCGAGGCGACCGCCCGGATCCAGCCGGTGATGTGCGGAAATTCGTAGCCCCGCTCCCGGCATTGCGTTACGGCTTCTTTATCCTTGGTGCTGTAGAGGAAAAACTCGGTCTGCCGGACGATCCCCTTAGGACCCGAGAGGCGATGGAGCAGGTCGAAGATATCCACGATCTGGCGCACGGTGTAGGGTGGCCGGGCCTGCTGCCCGTCCCGGAAGGTGGTGTCGGTGAGCAGCATCTCCTCCGGGGGGCTGGGCATGACGAATTTGTAGTCGAAGTCGATACGGGCCACTTCCGTATAGGGGAAGAGGTTCCGCATCAGGTTGGGCTCTTCCACCTCCTGCAACCGATGATGCCAAAAAGTGGAGTGCTCATGATCCAATAACCGGCGTTCTTTATTCCAGCGTGACATTTTCTTAGTTTCCTGTTTTCTGTTTTCTATAGGGGCGACCCGTTGGGTCGCCCATGCGTTCCTGACTATGAGCTGACAGCTATTTTTCCAGCCTCAGACCCAGCTCCAGCAGTTGTTCCGGGTCCACCGGGGATGGGGCCTTGGTCACCAGGCAGGCGGCCTTCTGGGTCTTGGGGAAGGCGATTACCTCCCGGATGGATTTGGCTCCACATAGAATGGCCACCAGGCGGTCAAATCCGAAGGCCACGCCCCCGTGGGGCGGCGCCCCGAATTCCAGGGCCTCCAGGAGAAAGCCGAATTTTTCCTCCGCCTCCACCGGGGTAATGTTAAGGGCCTCAAAAACCGCTTGCTGAATATCCCGGCGGTTGATCCGGATGCTGCCCCCGCCGATCTCGGTGCCGTTGAGCACCAGGTCGTAAGCCCGGGCCCTGACCTTCCCCGGGTCGGTGGCCAGGAGGGGGATATCTTCCTCCTTGGGGGCGGTAAAGGGGTGGTGCATGGCGGCAAAACGGCCCGCCTCGGGGTCGTACTCCAGCAGGGGAAAATCGGTGACCCACGTCAGCCCAAAGGTGTCCTCGGGAATCAGCCCCTCCCGTTCGGCCAGATTCAACCTGACCTGCCCCAAGGCGGTGCAGGCCACGGTGGGAACATCGGCCACAAACAGGAGCAGGTCCCCTTCTTTGGCTTCTAAGCGCGCCTCGATGGCGGCCTTGACCCCGGCGGGAAAGTACTTGGCCAGGGGCGACTGCCAGCCCTGGCTCTGGAGCTTTACCCAGGCCAGGCCCCGGGCCCCGTAAACCCCGGCCAGGGCGATGAGTTCGTCCAGCTCTTTCCGGCTCAGCTTGGCCAGGCCCGGGCCGTTGATGGCCTTGACGATCCCCCCCTGCTCCACCACTTCCCGGAACCGGGTGAATTCCGCCTCGCCCACCAGGTCGGTGACGTCTTTGAGCTCCAGCCCGAAGCGGGTGTCCGGGCGGTCGAGCCCGAAGCGGTCCAGGCATTCCTGGTAGGTCAGCCGGGGGAAGGGGGTGGTAAGGTCAATCCCCTTGAGTGCGCGGAACAGGGCCACGATCATCCCCTCCACCACCCGGTAGATGTCCGCTTCGGTGATAAAGGCCATCTCCATGTCGATCTGGGTGAACTCGGGCTGGCGGTCGGCCCGCAAATCCTCATCCCGGAAACAGCGGCACAGTTGATAGTAGCGGTCCAGCCCGGCCATCATCAGGAGCTGCTTGAAGAGCTGGGGCGACTGGGGTAGGGCGAAGAACTGCCCCGGCTGCACCCGGCTGGGCACCAGGTAATCCCGGGCCCCCTCCGGCGTGCTCTTGGTGAGGATGGGAGTCTCCACCTCGATGAAGCCCTGGCCGTTGAGAAACTGGCGAACCACCTGGGCGGCCCGGTGCCGGAAGAGGAGGTTCTTCATGACGCTGGGGCGCCTGAGGTCCAGGTACCGATATTTTAACCGCAGGGCCTCGGAGATGTCCAACTTGTAGTCTTCCAACTCGAAGGGCGGGGTATTGGCGGCGTTT
>JAUSOZ010000294.1 GCA_030655955.1 Deltaproteobacteria bacterium | reverse complement strand
GGGAGTCCTGGAAGAGGCCCTGAACCTGGCCCGGGCCAATTCCTTGTGGCCCCTGACCTTCGGCCTGGCTTGCTGCGCCATTGAGATGATGGCCGCGGGCGCCGCCCGGTTCGATCTGGACCGCTTCGGGGCCGGGGTCTTCCGCCCCTCCCCCCGGCAGTGCGACCTGATGATCGTGGCCGGCACCATCTCCAAGAAAATGGCCCCGGCGGTGGTACGGCTCTATGAGCAGATGCCGGCGCCCAAGTGGGTCATGGCTATGGGTAACTGCGCCATTTCCGGTGGCCCCTTTTATTACCCCGGCCAGTATGCCATCGTGCCCGGCGCCGATCTCATCATCCCGGTGGACGTCTATGTTCCCGGCTGCCCGCCCCGTCCAGAGACCTTGATCGAGGGCATCCTCCTTTTGGAAGAGAAAATCACCAAACGGGGCCGTCTCAGGAAGTTTAGAGATGCTAAAGGATAATCTTACTAAAGCGCTGGCCCCCTTGAATCTCGAAAAGGTGGCCGAGGGCGACTACGCCAAGACCGGATACCACCTGGAGGTGGCGGCCCTACCGGCCCAACTGCCGGACGTGGCCCAGGCCATGCTGGCCGCCGACTGCTTCCTGGAATCCTTCACCGCGGTGGACCTTATCGAGGCTTTCGACCTGGTGTACCACTTCGCCAGTTTCGATGAACTGTGCCGCACGGCGGTGCACGTGCCCCTCGGCAAAAAGAAAGGCATGCCCACCATCTCCCACATCTATCCCGGGGCTGACTGGTATGAACGGGAGGTCTTTGACCTGTTCGGCATCCATTTCTTCAATCACCCCAACCTGAAGCGGCTCTTGCTGCCGGAAGATGCCGATTTCCATCCCTTACTGAAAGATTTCGGAGCGTCCCAGGGCAATGACTGAGCTATTAGGAATTGAAGAAAAGACCTATACCCTGAACCTGGGTCCGCAGCATCCCAGCACCCACGGCGTCCTGCGGGTGATCTTGGAGATGGACGGGGAGTTCATCATCAAGGCGGAGCCGGTCATCGGGTACGGCCACCGGGGCCACGAGCACATGGCCGAGAATCGCAACTACACGCAATTCCTGCCGAACCTGGCCCGGGTGGATTACCTGCACGCCCTGGCCTACAACCAGTGCTACTGCATGGCGGTGGAGAAGCTCCTGGACCTCAAGGTCCCGGAACGGGCCGAATTCATCCGGGTGATCACCTGCGAACTCAACCGCATCTCGTCCCACCTGCTGTGGTTCGGCGCCTACCTCATGGACCTGGGGGCCTTTACCCCGTTCCTCTACTGCTTCGACGACCGGGAACATCTCCTGGACCTCCTGGACGGCCTCACCGGGTCTCGCCTGACCTACTGCTTCTTCCGCTTCGGCGGCGTGCCCGTCGACATCGACGCCGACTTCGTTGCCGGGTGCCGGTCCTTTGTCAGCCGGTTGCGCAGCCGCTGGAACGACTATAACAACCTGGTGACCAAGAACGTCATCTTCATCAACCGGACCCGGGACGTGGGGATCATCACCCGGGACCAGTGCATCAAGTACGGGATCACCGGCCCCAACCTCCGGGGCAGCGGCATCCCCTACGATATCCGCAAGAGCGAACCCTATTCCGCTTATCCCGAGTTCGATTTCGAGATTCCTATCGGGGCGAAAGGCGACATTTACGACCGCTACATCGTGCGCCTGGCGGAAATGGAGCAGAGCTGCCGCATCATCGAGCAGGCCTGCAACCAGCTCCCCGACGGCCCCATCATGGCGGAAAAGGTGCCCAAACGCATCAAGCCGCCGGTGGGCGAGGTCTACCAGGCCGTGGAAACCGCCCGGGGTTCATTCGGCATGTACATCGTCAGTCAGGGCGACGTGAAACCCTACCGGATCAAGCTCCGGACCCCGTCTTTTGCCAACATGAGCTTCTTCCCGGAAATGGCCGTGGACAACCTGGTGGCCGATCTGGTGGCCAACCTGGGCTCAATTGACGTGGTCATCCCGGAAATTGACCGTTAAGTACTTCTACGAGCGCAAACTATGGAACTTGTGGCGCAATTTTTAGGTAGTGAAGGGGCCCGGATGGTCGTGGGGTTGATCGCGGTCATCGCCCTGGTCTCGGTGAACGCCTTGTTTCTCATCTGGATGGAGCGGAAAGTGGCGGCCCACATGCAGCTCCGCCCCGGTCCCATGGAAGTGGGCCCGCACGGCGCCATCCAGACCGTGGCCGACGCGATCAAGCTCATGGGCAAAGAGCTCATCACCCCGGCAGAAGTGGACAAGCCGATCTTTTGGCTGGCCCCCATCGTCATCTTCCTGCCGGTGCTGCTCTCCTTCCTGGTCATTCCCTTTTCTTCCACCTGGATCATCAAGGACATGAACGTCGGCATCCTCCTGATCCTGGCCTTCTCCACCCTGTCGGTGCTGTCCATCCTCATGGCCGGGTGGTCGTCCAACAACAAATACGCCGTGTTCGGCGCCATCCGCTCCGTGGCCCAGAACATCGCCTACGAAATTCCCCTGCTGGTCACGGTCATGAGCATCATCCTCATGGTGGGGTCGTTTAAACTCACCGACATCGTGGCGGCCCAGAGCGGCCTCTGGTTCGTGGTGGTGCAGCCCCTGGCCTTCATTCTCTTTATTACCTGCGCCACGGCGGAAACCAACCGGGCCCCCTTTGACATCCCGGAAGCGGAATCGGAGCTGGTAGCCGGGTTCCACACCGAATACACCGGGATGCGGTTCGCCCTCTTCTTCCTGGCGGAATACACCAACATGTTCATCGCCGCGGCGGTGGCCACGGTGCTCTTCCTGGGCGGCTGGCACGGGCCTTTTCTCCCTGGGGTCGTCTGGTTCCTCCTCAAGGTCTACGCGGTGATCTTCTTGCTCATGTGGTTCCGCTGGACCTTCCCCCGGACCCGGTTCGACCAGTTGATCACCTTCGCCTGGAAGATTTTGATTCCCCTGGCCTTTGTTAATCTGCTCATAACTGCCTTGGTGCTTAAACTCAGATGAGGTGGGCCGGTTCGTTGCCGGAATAAAGGTTGAGTAGCGATGATGAGTTATTTTAAAGAAATTGCGGTGGGTTTCTGGAGTCTGATTGGGGGTATGGCGGTTACCATCCGCTATTTTGTCAAACCCATCGTCACCGTCCAGTACCCTCGGGAAAAGATCCCCATGTCCCCGAGGTATCGCGGGTATCCCCAGTTTGTCATCGATCCCGAAACCCAGACGCACAAGTGCATCGCCTGCGAAATGTGCGCCCGTATCTGTCCGTCCCAACTGATCACGTTGGCGGGAACGAAGTTTCCGGGTGAAAAGCAGAAGCGCGCCACCAGGTACGTGCACGAGCATCAGTTTTGCAGTCTCTGCGGCCTGTGCGTCGAGGTCTGCCCCACCACGGCCCTGGAATTTTCCCCGGTGTATCGCCTGGTCGGCTTCAGTCGGGAAGACTTCGTCCTCGACCACCTGATCTTGCTGCAAGCGCGTCAGCAGGCGGCCGGCTTGCCTGTAACCAAGGTCCCCACCGAGGAGGAAATCTCCGCGGCTATTGCGGCTGAGGCCGCGGCGAAAGAAGCCAGAGAAAAAGAAGCCAAGGCTAAGGCTGAGGCTAAAAAGGCAGCCGAGGCTCAAGCGGCCCCCGCCAAAGAGGACAAAGAATGAACGCTGTCAGCGCCTGGTTGACTCCCCAGACTGCGGCCACCGCCGCCTTTGTGATGGTGATCGGACTCACCATCGTGGGCGCCCTCATTGCGGTGGGAGCCAGGAACATTTTCCACAATGTCCTGGGGCTGTGTGTATCATTGTTCGGTGTGTCCGGTATCTTTCTCTTTCTCAACAGCCCCTTCGTCGCCCTGATGGAGATTCTCATCTATATCGGGGCCATCTGCGTCGCCATCTGCTTTGCCATCATGCTGTCCGAGCCCATGTATCTGCCTCCCCCGCCCCGCAACAAGGTCAAGGTCCTGGGCGCGGCAATCGGGGCCGGCGGCATCTTCGTCTTTTTGGGACTGTTGCTGAAGAAAACCCAGTGGACCGCGGCGCCGGAACGGAGCACTGACTGGTCCGTCACCACCATAGGTCATTACTTCCTCACCAATTACGCCTTGATCTTTGAACTAGTTTCGCTGCTGCTGCTGGTGGCCATGCTGGGCGCCATCGTCACCGCCCGGGGCGGCCGCAGTAAGCCTTAACTCGAGGGTTTGAGATGCTGCTGTTCAACCAATTGCAGACTTACCTCTTTCTGGCCCTGGTGCTTTTTGTCATCGGCCTTTACGGGGTCCTGGCCCGGCGCTCGCTGATCGCCATCCTCATTTCCGTGGAGCTGATCTTGAACGCCGCCAGTATCAATTTCATGGCCTTCAACCGGTTCCTGGCGCCCCACCCGGCCGTCGGGCAGGTCATCACCCTGTTCATCATGGCCGTGGCCGCCGCCGAAGCCGCCATCGCCTTG
>JAUSOZ010000293.1 GCA_030655955.1 Deltaproteobacteria bacterium | reverse complement strand
AAACTGCCGCGGCCAGTTCTTTTAATGCCGAAGGGATATAATGGTTTGGGGCGTCCTGGAAGCGTCCCAGGTAAAACTCCGCCATCTTCAACCGGTATCCCCAATTTGCCGGCGCATAAAAAATTGCCGACTTGAGGGAGTTTTCGGCGCCCGAGGCCACCCCGCCCACAGTTACACCCCCTGCCAAAGTCTCAGCTAACCCCAGGTAATACTTGCTGTTGATAGTATTGTACCTCAGGGCCTGCCGAAAATCCTCCGCCGCCAATTTGAGGGGTGTCCGGGTGGAGTTGATTTCGGTGGGAGCGCTCTGTTCAGCCATCCAATTGTAGCAAACCCGGACTCCAAAGGCAAGTTGTAGCCCCATCACCGCCAGTACCAGCAAAGCCGCCGGAACGCGGTGATTGCCGGAGAGTTTAAGGGTCCGGTAGGAATAGAATTCCATTCCCTGATGGTGATAATGGGCTGCACTATAGGTGAGGGCGGCGATGCCGGCGAATCCGAGACTGATGGCGGGAATGTGAAAAGGAAATTCCATCAGCGCATGAAAAACTCCCGCTGACAAGGCCGCAATGCCTCCCAGGGCAAGTCCTCGGGCAAATCCCTGTTGGCGGCGACTCCACTGTCGGGCCAAAACCGAAAAGAAGACCACCCAGCCCACAATTACCAGAGAGAACCCAGGTAGTCCGGTTTCGGCCAGCAGTTGTAGCCAGTCACTGTGGGTCTGTAAAAAATACGATCCTTTAAGTTTGCCAGGTTCAAATCGATAAAACAGGTCTCCGAAGGTGGCTATCCCTGAACCGAAGATCGGGAATTCCTTAAAAATAGCCAGGGCTCCTTTGAAGGCTTGGTAGCGGGTATCATGATCCTGGTAGGAAAAGCGGTCCAGGGCCGGTTCGCTGCCGAGAAACAGGCTGTAGAGCAGTGCTGCCCCCATGAAGGCAACCATGATGACGATGTAGCCTCTCTGCCACTTCCGACTCCAGATCAACAGAGCCATCAGGCCAAACCCCATCACCAAAGAAACCATACCCCCCCGGGAACCGGTAAAAATCAGGCCTACTGCCAACAGCAGCAATAGCAGCAACAATAGATAGCGCCGCAATTGGGGTTCCATCTGCTCTGACCGGGACCAGCGCCTGGTCCTTTCCCTAAAGGATGCAGCCTCGGAAAGACGCGGAGCCGTCTCCCTTAATCCCAGAAATAGGCCAAAACCCAGGAGAATCGCCATAGTCAAGAAGGTAGCCAGATGATTGCTGTTGATAAAGGTACCGCAGAGACGAAAGCGGGTATAGGTGTTTTTCCAACCCCAGATCAAGTGACTGCGAAAATGCCAGAAGCCGTAGCAAACCTCGAATAACGCCACTGCCAGGATAAGCCCCACCATCCCTTGCAGCTTGCGGCGGTTATCGATGGTGTAAATGAGCATGAAAAATAGAACCACCGGCGGCCACAATTTCAAGCCTTCCAGCCAGGTGGCATAGGGATTGAGGGATAAGGGGATAAAATCAGCCAGGCCGTAACCATTTCCCAGGGCCCTGATTTCCCAGGCCTTGGGAGAGAGGCGAGCCACCCACCCCTGGGGCCAGGCATGGACCTGGAGGGCTGTGAGAATAACCAGGCCAACCGCAAGCCACCAGAGCGGTGGGTAAGGGATGAGCACCAGGTCCTGAGGCTTGGCGTAAATTTTATAAAGTAACCAGGCCAACATGGTTAAACTGGCGACTGCCGTGACCAACCCGATGGAAAAATAGGCCCAGGTATGCACCGCCCCATAGGCCAGGGGGGCGAAGATCAGGATGGCGCCGCTTATCCCGATGATTATCCTGCGGCCCCAGGAAGAACTCTGTTCCAGGGACTTAAGCTCCCTGGCGGTAGTGATAGACACGGACCTCATAAGGCCCAAGTTCTTCCCGGATATTGTCATCCTGGACCACTGATTTATGGTGCTGAACCATCTCTGTCAACCAGGGCACCTGCGGGCCAAACCCCTTCAGATAAAAACTTACCGGCCGATCAATGACATTCACCAGGATGAGAAGATTTTCTGCACCTTGCTTTTTTTGGCAGAAATGGACTGCTGGCCGACCGTTGGCATCGACTTTAAAGGGTGAGGTCATTCCCAACCGCAAAGATTGGGGGGCATCCGGCACCACCAGCCAGGTCCGCAGTTGCCGCAATTCTGCCACGATCTTCTTTAGGGCGTCCCAGGAGGTGCTATCGGCCCGCACCTCAGGGTAGCTAAAGTAAAAGATGCCATGCGCGCCATGAACTAAGGCCAGATAGGAGAGGCAACGCATCTCCATATAAGAAGGAAGCCGAGGCCAGCCGTGCTTGGCCCACTTAGCCCCACCAAAAGCCTGGATCACGGCCCAGACGCGGTCCCGGGGGATATGGCGGGCTGCTTCGTCCAAGCTGTCGGCCAGCCAGGTCATGGGCATATTGGGCACCGGATAAGGGTCGACCATAAAGACGTCGGCCGCCTCACGGTATGCTGCTATCATCTGGGGCCGGAGCATAGCCACGGCGGTGAGAACGCCCGGATGATCATGCTTGAGGGAATCTTTGAGTGCCTTGATTTTTTCCGGAGGTACCGAGCGCCCCTCGGGCTCGTCTTCGATATAAAAACCAAAGAGTTCCCGATTGCCTCCAAGCTCCCGGCTGATATCAGTCTGGTATGAGCGGAAATTGGGAAGAAATTTCAAGCCCAATCTCTTTGATTCCCCTGCCATTTGCCTGATAATATTCGGCTGTGAATCGTAGCTCTGGACCGCATTGAACCCGGCTGCCCGGATATCTGGCAAATCCTCAGGTTTTGCGGCAAAAATTCCCACCGGGAAAAAGCTGGGCAGACGGACCGATTCAGCCGTCCATGTATCCCGCACCTTGGCCTCAGCCAGCCTTAAAGAAGGAGACCCAAAAGCCAGGATTTCATGATGAGGATTCGTTATGGTCAGGCGAGTTGTGCCCCGAGTGTTTCCGGAATTGATTCTCAGAAAGATCGGCTGGACCCGGCCGTAGCTGAAATGCTGGTTTATCACAT
>JAUSOZ010000288.1 GCA_030655955.1 Deltaproteobacteria bacterium | reverse complement strand
ACAAGAGCTACAAGTCCATGAAGGACATGGCGAAGCTCCAGCCCAAGGTGGCCAAGCTTCGGGAGAAATACAAAGACGACAAAGAGACCATGAACAAGGAGCTCATGGCCTTGTATCGCACCTTCAAGGTCAATCCCATGGCCGGGTGCCTGCCCATGGTGATGCAGTTGCCGGTGTACATCGCCCTGTACAACGTCTTGGGGTATGCCATCGAACTGCGCCATGCCTCTTTTCTCCCCACTCTGCCGTTTACCAACATCGTCTGGCTGGCGGACCTGTCCGCCAAGGACCCCTTGCTCATCACCCCCATCGTCATGGGGGCCACCATGTTCCTCCAGCAAAAAATGACGCCATCCACCGGGGATCCCACCCAGGCCAAGATGATGATGTTCCTGCCCTTGATTTTCACATTTATGTTTTTGAACTTCGCCTCCGGTCTGGTAGTCTATTGGCTGGTGAACAACGTTCTGTCAATCGCCCAGCAGTACTATACCAATAAGTACCTTACGTAGGTCTCAGGGGAAGTATTGATGGAATTTCTGGAGTTTGAAGGCAAAACCACCGAAGAGGCCATTGAAAATGCCTGCGCCCATTTCCAGGTGCCTTCGGAGGAGTTGGAAATAGAAATTGTCTCGGTGGGGTCCCCCGGATTTTTTGGTCTGGGAGGCCGGAAGGCTATGGTTCGCGCCGCTCAGTCGCAAGGGCCGGAGGAGGACCTGCTGCCCCTGGCCCAAAAAATCCTGGAGCAGACCCTGGCGAAGATGCAAGAGCCGGCTACGGTAACCGCGACTCAGGAAGAAGACCGGATCAGCCTGCTTATTGAAACCTCCGACGCCGGCCTGCTCATCGGCAAGCAGGGCCAGACCCTGGACGCCCTGCAATATCTCATTACCAAGATGCTGGCGAAGCAGACCCGGAAGAAGGTCAGGGTCGCCATAGACGTGGAAGCCTACCGGGCCCGCCACAATGAGGCCCTGGCGCTGCTGGCCCAAAAGTACGGCGACAAGGTCAAACGCAGCGGCAGGTCCATGACGCTCAATCCCATGAATCCCTATGATCGCCGCATCGTGCACATGGCCCTCCAGGATGACAAGGCCTTGAAGACCATCAGCCGGGGCGAAGGCCTCTACAAGAAGGTGGTCATTTCACCGGCCAGAAAGAAGGAAAGCCGGGAGGACGCCGCCGGCCCGGCATGACTTCCCCTGGTGCGGCCGATACCATTGCGGCTATCAGCACCCCCCTGGGTGAAGCGGGGATCGGCATCGTCCGGCTCAGCGGCCCCCGGGCCTGTGCCATCGCCCGCCGCATCTTCCGCCCCCACCGCCCCCGTCCCTCGTGGCAGTCCCACCGGCTCTATCTGGGCCACATCAATGACCCCCAGGGTGACATCATCGATGAGGTTATGGTCAGCCTCATGCGGGCGCCCCATACCTATACCCGGGAAGACGTGGTGGAAATCAACTGCCATTCGGGCTATGGGGTCTTGCGGCGCATCCTGGACCTGGCCCTGGCCGCGGGGGCGCGTCTGGCCCGCCCGGGAGAGTTTACCTTGAGGGCGTTTCTTTCCGGACGCCTGGATTTGACCCAGGCCGAGGCAGTCCTGGAGGTCATCCGGGCCCGGACCGAAACCCATCTCCAGGTGGCGGCGGCGCACCTTAAAGGCGGCCTGGGGCAAAGGCTATCCCGGGTGCGGCAAGACCTTTTGGACCTCCTGGCCCGGGTGGAGGCCGCCCTGGATTTTCCCGAAGAAGCCGGGGAGTTGGACCCGGCCCTGGTCCGGGATGGGATTGCCCTGCAGGCGGAGTCTCTTAAAACCCTGGCCGACAGCTATGAGGCCGGGCGGCTCCTGCGAGAGGGGCTGCTAGTGGTGATCGCCGGTCGTCCCAACGTCGGCAAGTCCAGCCTGTTGAACCGCCTCCTGGACATGGAGCGGGCCATCGTCACCGAGATCCCCGGCACCACCCGGGATCTGGTGGAGGAGTCCATCACCCTGGGGGGCGTGGTGGTGCGTTTCAGCGATACCGCCGGCCTGCGCCCGGCCCAGGACCGGGTAGAGGAATTGGGCATCGAGCGCACCCGGAAGCGGCTGCGGCAGGCGGACCTGGTCCTCTACCTGGTGGACGCAAGCCTTCCGGCGGCCCCGGAAGATGGCGCCGCCCTGGCGGAGATGGCCGGGCAACCGGGGCTGGTGGTGATCAACAAGATCGACCTCACGCCCAAGCTCTCGGAAGATGAGTTATCGGGACACACCGCCTGGCCCCGGACGACAATCTCCGCCAAGACCGGCCAGGGCATCGAGGCCTTGAAGGCGGAAATCGTGGCCCAGGCCCTGGGCGGCGGTCTCAGGGTGGCCGGCGAGGTCATCACCCAGGCCCGCCACCATGAACACCTGCGGCAATGTCTGATCTACCTTCGCCAGGCCCGGGGGTTATTGGAAGATTGCGCCCCGGAGCCGCCCTGGGAACTGGTGGCCCTGGAACTGGGGTCCGCCATCCAAGAACTGGGGGAGATCACCGGGGAGGAAGTGGGAGAAGCCATCCTGGACCGCATCTTCGGCCAGTTCTGTTTGGGGAAGTGAGCTGGGGGAGGGGGCGTGGGGCTTTTTCGTATTTTTCATAAGTGCCTCCCCTCTTGTAAACAAATCCCCCAACCCCATACAGATTTTCCTGTAGGGGCGCACCCATGTGTGCGCCCAAGGGCGGACACACAGGTCCGCCCCTACAGGGGGCTGCGATGAACGCGTCGGGGCGGTTCGCGAACCGTCCCTCATCCGCTTGTAGAGAGGCATCATGGTGCACGAAACCCCGCCCTCCGAGCCCCTGGCCCTCCTGACCGAGGGTGTTGCGGCCCTTGGTCTCGAACTGTCCCCCAACGTCCTGGAACAACTACAGATATATCTGGAAGAGCTTAAGCTCTGGAACGCCAAGACCAATTTAACCGGGCTGAAGACCGACCGGGATATCGTCATCAAGCACTTCCTGGACTCCCTGGCGGTGCTGCCGTTTTTAGACGGCGTCGCCTCCCTGGTGGACCTGGGCAGCGGCGGCGGCTTTCCCGGGCTGGTGCTGAAGCTGGCCCGGCCTAAGGTGGCCCTCACCCTGGTCGAGGCCCGAGACCGAAAGGCCGCCTTTCTGGAGTATCTGGTGGCCCGATTCAAGTTGGCCGGCGCCCTCGTGGTCCAGACCCATCTCACCCCTTCCCTGGCCCACAAGTGGGAACCGAAGGTGGCGGCCGTGGTCTCCCGGGCGGCCTTTATCCTCCCCCGCCTGCTGGAGCTGGCGGCGCCGCTCTTGGCCCCGGGAGGCGTGGTGCTGGCCCTCAAGGGCGTGCATCTGGCCTTCGGCGAACTGGAGGCGGCCGGGTCTGCCGCGCAGCTGCTGGGCCTGGGTCCCCTGGAAAAACACCGATACGCTCTCCCCATCAGCGGCGAACCCCGCCTCCTGGTCATGGCCCGGAAACTATGAGGCTTCCGTTCAAAAAGAGAATTCGCTTGCGTTCCTGAACGTGGCTGTTTACCCTGAGATGGAGTATAATAAGGTTCAAATTCGCAGGTGATACCGAGTTGCAAGCAAAAAGCAATTTATGGTAGCCGCAGGCTTTAGCCTGCGCCTGCACAGGCGAGACGCCTGTGCCACCAATTGATTGCGAAATAGTATGAGAACCGCAAGTTCCTTGTCCAGGGCAGTTTGTGCCATTCTTCAAACCGGTAACTTTAATGATGAGGTGATGGCGCGCCGGTAATTCTCAGGTAACTCCCAAGTAACCATACCGGAAGGTTATGTCTTTCATTTCCTGGCAGTATTTCATTTTTCTTCCCATCATCGTCATCTCATATTGGCTCCTACCGCCAAGACGGCGGTTACTGTTGTTGTTGGCGGCCAGCTATTTCTTCTACGGCTGTTGGGACGTCAGATTCCTGGCCCTGGTGCTGGCCACCACGGTCATCGACTACAATTGCGGCCTGGCCATTGCCGGCCGGGAAAAAGGCCCCTGGCAGGTCCTGGGTCTGGCCCTCCTGCCGGCCGCCTGGTGCCTGGGTTGTTATGTCTGGCTGCCCGCCTCCGGCATCAATCAGTCCCTCTTGCTCATCAGCGCCGCCACGGGCCTGGCGTTTTTCGGGGGCCATGAAGCCATCGGGCTCCTGGCCCGGGACCGGCGCCCCAAGTATTACCTGATCTTGAGCGTGGTCTTTTGCCTGGCCATTTTGGGATTCTTCAAATATTTCAACTTTTTTATCGGTTCATTCAAGTCGCTCCTGGGGACGGTAGGTTTTAACGCCGACTGGAGTATGCTGACCATCATTCTGCCCGTGGGCATCTCCTTTTACACCTTCCAATCGCTGGGTTACGTCATCGATATTTATCGGGGCCAGAGCCCGGCGTGTTCGGATTTACTCACCTTCGCCACCTTCGACGCCTTCTTCCCCCAGATGGTGTCAGGCCCCATCGAACGGGGCAAAAATCTTATCCCGCAGCTGGAAAAAGGGGCCAGTTTTCGGGATTCCCATCTCCAGGACGGTCTGCGCCTGATGCTGGTGGGGTTCTTTAAAAAGGTTTTTGTGGCCGATAACTGCGCCATCCTGGCCAACTATGCCTTTGACCCCAAGACCAGCCTCAACGGTTACTGGGCGGTGATCGGGGTGGTGGCCTTCGCCTTCCAGATTTACGCCGATTTTTCCGGTTACACCGATATCGCCAGGGGGTCCGCCAAGCTGCTGGGCATCGACCTCATGGAGAATTTCAAGTTCCCCTATTTTTCCCGAACGCCCTCGGAATTTTGGGGTCGGTGGCACATTTCGCTGTCCACCTGGTTCCGGGACTACCTGTACATCCCTTTGGGCGGCAATCGCGGCGCCAGGTGGAACATCCTGCGGAATCTGGCCATCGTCATGCTCCTGGCCGGCCTGTGGCACGGCGCCAACTGGGTCTTTGTCCTCTGGGGGGCGTATCACGGCGCCCTGCTCATTCTCTACCGGGTGCTGCCGCCGTTTAATCGCCTGCAGGCCAAAGACGGGGCCTGGACCTGGCGCGATGTACTCATGGTACCCCTGATGCTGGTCTTCACCCTGGTGGGCTGGGCCATTTTCCGCAGCCCCAGCGTCTCTCATCTGGGGGTCTGGTTCGCGGCCCTGGGCAACTGGGACCCATCCCTGGGGCTTGCCTGGCAATCCTCCTTGCTCTGGCTGCTGATCCATATCCTCCCCTTAATTCTGCTCCAGGGCCTGGCCTGGAAATACCGGGATGAAGCCACCCTGGATCACGTCCCCTGGGTGGCCCGGGGGCTGGTTTACGCTATAATGATCCTGTTGATCGTGTCTTCCGGGGAGCAGGATAAAGAATTTATCTACTTTCAATTCTGATGAAACGGCTAATCACTCCCGCCTGCCTTATGGTTGTCTGCCTGTTGCTCCTGGCGGAGGTGGTGGCGCGCATCTTTTTCGCCCAGGATATTTCCGGTCGCTTCGACTACGGTTACAATCCCCAGGCGGGTTTCAGTGAGCGCGCCGACGGCACGGTGAAACTCTTCCGGGCGGGAGGGCGGCGCTTCCACCCCCAGACCTTCAAGCGCCATCGGCCCCCGGGGACCTTCCGCATCTTTGTGGTGGGCGACTCCGTTCCCCGGGGCCCCAGCTTCAAAACGGCCTACCCCTGGTTCCTGGGCGATGAATGGCGCCGGCTCGGTATTGCCGCCGAGTCCATCAAGCTGGCGGGGCCCGGCTACGGCCCCCGTCGCTGTCAGGTCGTGCTCCGGAAAATCCTGGAGTACGAACCCAGCTTCGTCGTCCTGCACATCAACGACATCAATAAATATGAAGATGAGCGGGAGTGGCGCCGCAGCCAGGAATTCAAGGGCTGGCACCCCCAGCATTGGTTGATGAAGGTCTTCATTTTCCGGCGGCTGTATGAGGCCAAGCTCGAAAAAGTGTTCTGGCGCCTGGTGCCCGAGGCGATCCGCTTGAAATACGCCGCCAACGACGCCGACGCCCAAGTGGCGGCGGCCCAGGACCCCCGGGAGATCGCCGCCCGTATCAAGTTGGCGGAGGAGACCGCGATCGAAAATGTGGCCATGCTGCGCCAGCGCCATATCCCCATCATCCTCGTGACGCAGTGCCGGCTGGCGGAAGACCCCGGGCATGGCATTTGCCTCAACGACCATGGTATGGACCCCCTGGCGGCAAGCCTGGTAGGCCCGGGGGTCTATCATATCTCCATGAAGGATGTTTTCTCCGGGAGGGATTTACGGGCGCTGTTCGCCAATTTCAGCGGCCACATGAACCCGGAAGGCCAGCAGATTTTGGCTCACACCATCTGCGAGAAAATCGAGCTGGAGCAGGCTGCCTTGGGAATTCCAGGGGCTAAGGTCGCGGTGGCAGGAAGACCTCCGGATCCCTCGATTATGGGTCCTAACCCCCAACCCGTCGTTCCGAAACCCTAGTATTGGCGGTAGGGTTCTGTAGCTTCAGGTTAGTCATTCATGGGCCTTTGGCACACCCGTAAATTATGAAAAGTAAGGTAGGGCGGGCGTCCTCGCCCGCCACTCAACTGGATTGATGGTGCGTAGGACGCACCCTACGCAAGACTTTTCAGACCAGTGGTCAATAACTAAGAAAAAGCCCTGAGAGGAGACGCATGGAACAGGTCTTGGGAATGATGTACGGTCTGGCATTGGGGGATACCCTGGGGTCGCCGGTGGAATTCTGGGAATTGAAAGGCATTCGGGAACGCTACGGCCCGGACGGTATAAAGGAGTTGCCGGCCCCGGCCTTATTTACCGATGACACCCAGATGAGCCTGGCGGTGGCCGAGGCCCTGATCGCCGCAGGCCACCAGGACCTGGGAGCCATCATGGCGGCGATTTCCCAAGAGTTCGTCGCCTGGCTGCACTCTCCGGAGAATGACCGCTCGCCGGGCGGCTCCTGCCTCTATGGGGCGCGCCAGCTCGAGGCCGGGGTCCCCTGGTGGAAGAGCGGCAAACCCAATTCCAAGGGCTGCGGGGCGGCCATGCGGGTGGCTCCCATCGGCTTTTTCTATCAGCATGATCTGCCCAAGTTGCGCCAGGTGGCGTCGGCTTCGGCCCTGGCCACCCACCATCATCCCGCCGCCCAGTTGGGAGCGGTGGCCGCCGCCTTTCTGGTGAAACTGGCCCTGGACGGTATCCCGCCGGAGGAGATGCTCCCGGCCCTGGAATTGGAGACCCACGGCCAGGTTCAGGATTTCGACCAGGCCCTGAACCGCCTGGAGGCGGCTTTGGAAATGACCTCCCCGGAGGCAGCCCTGGCTCATATCGGCGAGGGCTGGGTGGCGGAAGAAGCGGTCCTATTGGCGCTGTATTGTTTCTACAAATCTCCGGATGACTTTCTGACCACGATCCGCCGGGGGGCCAACACCCAGGGTGATTCGGACTCCATTGCCTGCATCGCCGGCGGCATCAGCGGCGCCTACCTGGGTATCCGGGCCCTGCCGCCGAAGTGGGTGGAACGCATCGAAAAATCTCCCCACCTGGCGGACGTCGCCCACCGTCTGGCCGCGGCGCGACACCGGAGTTGAACCAGGCTGGCCGGCTCCGTGTCCCGGGTATATGGATATATGCCTCAGTGGCTCAATCAGGGCGGACACATGGGTCCGCCCTTACGAGGAAATTGTCGTTGGTGGGCAAATTGGTATCCGGGCTCAGCGGGATGAGGCAGGTTTTGCGGCTCCAGGGTAACATCTTTATGAAGAAAATTAAGGCATTGGTCGCGTTGACGCTCCTGGGCGGGGTCATGATGCTGCCCGGTTTCGGTCTCGGCGCCGGAGCGGCCCTGGCCCGGGACAGTTTTGAAGATGCCCGGCAGGCCATGGTGGCCCGCCAGCTGCAGCGCCGGGATATCACCGACCCCCGGGTGTTGATCGCCATGGGCACGGTGCCCCGGCACCGCTTTGTCCCCGAGGCCATGGTTTCCCGGGCCTACGGCGATTACCCCCTGCCCATCGGGGAGGACCAGACCATCTCCCAGCCCTATATTGTGGCCCTAATGACCCAGTGGGCCGCAGTGGCGCCGGGTGATAAGGTGCTGGAGGTGGGGACGGGTTCGGGGTATCAGGCCGCGGTTTTGGCGGAACTGACCGAGAAGGTCTTTAGTATCGAAATCCGCCCGGAGTTGGCCCGGCAGGCCGCGGCGCGCCTCAAAGACCTGGGCTATGGCCGGGTGCAGGTCAGGAGCGGCGACGGTTACCAGGGCTGGCCCGAGGCAGCCCCCTTTGACGCCATCCTGGTTACCGCCGCGGCGCCCCGGGTGCCCCCGGCCCTGACGGCACAGCTCAAAGAAGGTGGCCGCCTGGTGATTCCCCTGGGGCCCCCCGGCGGGGCCCAAACCCTGGTGCGGTATCGGAAGGTGCAGGGCAAACTGGTGCAGGAGAACTCCCTGGCGGTGCGCTTCGTGCCCCTGGTGCGCCCGCCGGCGCTGAAAACGGCGCCCGGAGCCGACCCGCCGGCGGCATCAGCGCCGCCACCAGGCCCCGGGGCGCCGACGCGCTGAGGCCTGGCTGGCCTCGCCCCCTGGTTTCTGGCATTTCTTCACCCCGAGCGCCCATCCCGTTATGCAGCCCATAGCGTCAATTTTTTCGAGTCTGATGATAAGGGTTGCTTGAGGCAAGATCTTCGCTATCCTTGATAGGCCCTCTTCAAAGCAAAATAAACTTTTCAGAGGTACGATTCATGGTTGCCTGACCAGGACCGGCGCGTATATCCATGCAGTCTAAGCATGTTCTCTTGGTCACCATCATCGGGCGGTGCTACTCCGG
>JAUSOZ010000261.1 GCA_030655955.1 Deltaproteobacteria bacterium | reverse complement strand
CGGCAGGGGAAGGGAGAAAAAGAGAGAACCCGATGCGCATGAGGATGATACCGCCGACGATGCGAATCATGCTGAGCGGGACGGAAAAAATTTGCAGCATTACCGTGCCGAAGACGAGAAAGAAAAAAATTAATAACGTGGCATAGAAACAGGCAAGCCGGGCGACCCGGCGGTGAGCCTGCTCATCCTTCCCGGCCAGGAGCTGAAGATAGATGGGGAGCGATTCCAGGGGATTAATGACTGCCAACATCGTCGTAAAAGTCGTTATAAACAGAGTCAGTGGATTTTCCATCGGACTTCCTCTTTAGCTGATTGCACCGGATCAGCCCTGGGGTTTATGCCGATATAGCCATGATCCTTGGCGCTCTGACAAATTTTCCTTAACTAACTGCTGATACCGATTAGCTCTCAATAGACAATTTTTGTCGGGGGGACCTATGTGTCCCCCTGAGGGCGCACACATGGGTGCGCCCCTACGTTGCGTCGGTAAATTATTGACCTCAAATCGGTATGAGATCTGATAGCTGACAACTTCATCTAATCTTCTTAACAAACTTCTTAATGGACATGACCACGAAGAAGGTGGCGGCTGCGGCCAGCATCAGGGCGCTGGGCCACAAATAGTCCATTCCCAGGCCCTTGAGGTAGATGCCCTTGGAGATGGTCACCAGGTACCGGGCCGGCACGATATAGGAGACGATCTGGAGCGGCAGGGGCATCAGGTAGATGGAGAACACGAAGCCGGACAGGAGAAAGGACGGCAAAAACGTGGTGAGCATGGCCATCTGAAAGGCCTGCAACTGGTTCTCCGAGGTCACCGAAATCAGCAGACCCTGCCCCAGGGTGGCGACCAGGAAAATGGCCGCCAGGCCGATCAACAGCAAGGGGCTGCCCCGGAGCGGCACCTGAAAGAGAAATTTGCCCATGGCCATGACCATGGCCATATCGAACATGCCGATGATGAAGTAGGGTCCGAGTTTCCCCAGGAGCAGTTCGGTGGGCTTGAGGGGGGTGGCCATGAGGCCCTCCATGCTGCCGTTCTCCAGCTCCCGCACCACCGTCAGGGCCGTGAGCAAGGCCCCTACCACCGTCATGATGACCGCAATCAGGCCGGGGACGATGTAGTTGCGGGACTCCAGGTCCTCGTTGAACCAGAACCGGGTCTGGGCGTCCACCGGCATCTCCTGGCGACCCGGGCCTTTGCCGCTGAGCCGCTGCCCCAGAAGTTTCTGGTTGTACGCCGCGGTCACCCCCTGGATGTAACCGAGCACGATGTTGGCGGTGTTGGAATCGGTGCCGTCCACCAGGGCCTGGCCCTTGGCGGTCTTCCCGGTTTGGTACTGCCAGGAAAAATCATAGGGCAGCATCAAGCCCGCCTGGGCCCGGCGCTCCAGGATCAGGCGCTGCAGTTCGTCGTAACTCTGGGTGTACTTCACCAACCGGAAGTATTCGGTGCCCCGGAACTGGTTGATAAAATCCTCGCTTAACTGGCTCCGCTCCTGGTCATAGATCGCCAGGGTAACGTTCTTGATGTCGAAGGTGAGGGCATAACCATAGAGCAACAGCAGCACGATGGGCAGCAGGATGATCTGCAGGAGGCTGATGGGGTCCCGCCGGATGTGGATCAACTCTTTGCGGGAAATGGCCCAGGTGCGCTTGAGGTCCATTGTTTTGAGCAGTTAGCCTTTAGCTGTTAGCTGTTAGTTTTCTGTTTTCTGTTTTCTGTTTTTGGTCTTTGGTCTTTGGTTTTTAATCGATCTCTTTTCACCTATTCGATCTTTCTCACGATAATTTCTCTTTTCCTAACTGCTAACTGCTAACCGCTAACCGCTGCTTTATCTTCCGCCCGCTGCACCAGGGAGATGAAGGCATCTTCCAGGCTGGGCCGCACCCGCTCGATGCGACCGCAGGCGATGTGATGCGCCGAAAGGACCGCCTGGATGGCCGGCTCGGCATCCTCGGGCCGGGTGGTGGCGATGTGCAGGCCATCACCGAAGACCGCAGCTTCGGCCACCTGGGGCAGCTTCTTGATCAGATCCAGGGCGCCGTCCAGGTTGTCGGGCGTCAGGGCCAGGATGGTTTCCTTCACCTCGCCTTTGAGTTCGCTGGGGGTGCCCTGGGCGATGATGCGCCCCTGGTAGATCAACACCAGCCGGTCACAGAACTCCGCCTCCTCCATGTAGTGGGTGGTGACCAGGATAGTTCTGCCCTCCTGGGCCATGGCGTAGATCAGGTCCCAAAAATTGCGCCGGGAAATGGGGTCCACCCCGCTGGTGGCCTCATCCAGAAACAGGATGGAGGGCTCGTGGATGATGGCCGAGGCCAGGGCCAGCCGCTGCTTCAGCCCCAGGGGCAGGGTGCGGGTCAAATCGTGGCGGCGGTCCTCCAGACCCACCAGATTGAGCACTTCGGTGATGCGCGCCGCCAGGCGCACCGGGTCCAGGCCGTAGACCCCGCCGAAAAAGGTGAGGTTTTCCTCCCCGGTCAGGTCCTCATAGAGAGAAAAACGCTGGGACATGCAGCCGATGTGGTTTTTGATCTGAGCGTTTTCCCGGATGATGTCGAAGCCCCCCACCCGGCCCTCGCCGCTGGTGGGCAACAACAGACCGTTGAGCATGCGGATGGTGGTGGACTTGCCCGCCCCGTTGGGCCCCAGGAAACCGAAAATCTCCCCTCGGTTGACCTCAAAGCTGATGTTGTCCACAGCGATGAAGTCACCGAAATGCCGGGAAAGATTTTTGACGATTATGGCCTGGTCGGTTTGCATCGTTCAGGGTTGATTCAAAATCCTTCGTAATAAGAAATCTCATAAAATCCCCCCCAATCCCCCTTT
>JAUSOZ010000260.1 GCA_030655955.1 Deltaproteobacteria bacterium | reverse complement strand
AGATCAAGAAGAAGAAACCCCTGGTGGAAGTAATCATGCTCACCGGCCACGCCTCGGTGGAATCGGGGATTCAGGGTATGCAGCTGGGGGCCTTCGATTATGTCATGAAGCCCGTGGCCCTGGACGAGTTGCTGGAGAAGGTGCGCCAGGCTTATGACCGCAAGGTGATCCAGGAAGGCAAGGCCTGAGGGCAGGAGACCAGGCAGGTTGCTCCAGGCGAGATCGACGGACGCCTTGCGTGGCTGAGGTTTCTCGGCGGCGTTGCGGGTAGTTCCCGGACGTTGCCCCTGAGAGGTCTCCCAGGCGTGCTTTTCTGGCCGCCGGAGGTGGGTAAAGCGGATGGATGGGCCCGAAAAAAAAGATTGGCTGCTGGATGAACGACTGCTGCAGTCGCAGAAATTGGCCGCCATCGGTGAACTTTCCGCCGGCATCGCCCATGAAATCAACAATCCCCTGGCCATCATCCGCCAGGAAGCCGAGTGGATGCAGCATCTCCTGAAAAAACTCGGCGACGGCGACCCCAAAGAACTGGTGGAACTTCAGGGGTCGGTCCACCAGATTGTCCAGCAGGTGGACCGCTGCACGGAAATCACCCGGAATTTATTGGATTTCGCCCGCAAACGGGACCCGGTGATTCAGGCCGTGGAGGTCAACCGCATCATTGAAAATATGACCATGCTGGTAGAAAAGGAAGCCAAGCACAAGAATATCACCATCGTCCGCCGTTACGATGAGACCTTGCCGGTGATTTACAGCGACGCGCCCCAGTTGCGCCAGGTGATCCTCAATTTTCTCACCAATGCCACCCATGCCATCGGCAAAGACGGGGTGGTCACCATCACCACGCGGCTGAGTAATGCTGATGCCGTGGACATCGTCATCAGCGATACGGGTTGCGGTATTCCGGAGGAGAATTTGCAGAAGGTCTTCGACCCGTTTTTCACTACCAAGCCGCCGGGCCAGGGCACGGGGCTGGGGCTGTCCATCTGCCACGGGATCATTCTGCGGCTGGGAGGGCGGATTGCGGTGGAAAGCACGGTGGGCCAGGGCACCGAGTTCACCATTACGCTGCCCCGCAGCCGGGAATCGGAGTTGTTTGCCCATGCCTAAGCCCCGGATATTGCTGGTAGACGACGAAGAGCGTTTTAGGGCCAACCTCCAAAAGATGCTGGGGGCCCAGGGACTGGCAGTGATGGCCGCGGGCAGCGGCGCCGAGGCCCTGGAGGAGCTGGCGCTTAACCCCTACGACGTGATTGTCCTGGATATCCGCATGCCGGGTATGGATGGGCTGGCCACCCTGAAGGAGATCAAGAAAATCAACCCGGAGGTGGAGGTGATCATCTTAAGCGGCCACGCCTCCATGGACGCGGCCATGGAGATCAACCGGCTGGGGGGCTACGATTACCTCATGAAGCCGTGCCCCCTGGAGGAGTTGCTGCTCAAGATCGAGGCGGCGTATGAAAAGAAGGTGGAACGGGAGAAGCGGACCAAAAAAAGCCAGCCCCCGGCAGAAACAACCTGACCCCCCCCCAACCCGGCCGCCTAAATTTCCTCCCGGAATTCTGGATTTCCTCAACCCCAAATTATATAAATTCCCCCCGACCAGCGCCCTTGGCGTTATCCAAATAACTTCGCAACTCTTGAATAATTAAACAAGTTCATAGGTTAGCCCGGTGTCAAACTTTACCGGGATAGGACTGCGTTGTAATAAATCGCCGCCGTTTTTGCCATCTCCACGGCTTTTATACCGGTGGTGATTAACTGGATTATTTTTGCCTCAAGGCCGCAAAGAATAATCCGGAGAATTCAAAAACCCTGCAGTGACAGCCGCATTAGCCAGTCTCAGCAAAAAGAAAAGGCCACCTAAGTGGCCTAAATTCGTGGTGGAGATGAGGGGACTTGAACCCCTGACCTCCTACATGCGAAGCCACTCTTCTGCCTTTAATAGCCTTATAATATGCATGGTTGACGCAGTTATAGTCTGCCCTCAACCCTGTTTACACCCATTTTCAAAAGAAAACCTCTCACAGATCCTCTCACGCGTATCCGACTATTTCGGCGGGTTTTCTGGATGTCTGGATCGACCCCATAACCCCAAAAAGTCTCAATTGCAGCGTACCCGAGCGGTCGTATCCGAGAGCACTCAAAAATCCCCCCTTGGACGGGGAGGGAGCGTGTGGAGCAGCCGTAGGCAAGGACCCCCAAAAAGTCACCCTTGGATCGTGGGGAGGCACTTCCGAGAGCTGGCCCCGGGTCAAGACTGAGGGTCCGTGGGTTCGAATCCTACTCCCTCCGCCATGTAACTATATAAAATATGACAATAAATTAAAAAATATAAGTCAAAAAGTGTGTCCCCAGACTGTCCCCAAAAGACCTCCAAGCATCAGTCCGTCATTTTCCGCCGCAGCCTCGAATTGGGCTCAAGCTACCCGTTGCCCTCCAGGGGTTATTCTCATTGACTCCCTCCGCCTTTTCGCCATAGATTGCTATATAGAGATTCCGCCACAGGAACGTCATTCCATCAGGGACTTTTCTTTTCATGCCCATACTTGATTGGATCGGCAAGCAGGCCGTGGTGAACCATCAACGGCAGGTGTCATTTCATCTGCTGCGCCGGATCCCTGAGTTGTCGGTGGGGGGATTCAGGAAACGGCAACCTGCTGGTGGAGGGGAAATGTTAATTAGTTCCCATCCGGAAACTGGTTGTTTTATGGTTGTGGTTTTAGCGTCGGAAGACCATTTGGGGCCGACGCCGGGTTAATCAGGGCCTATGAGAGCAAATATGGCGGTTAGCCGGGCATTTTTGCCGAATTTCCCCCTTTTCCGGGCGAACCTCTCCCCTGGTCGGGACGGCCGGGGTAGGTCCTCCTTATTGCGCCCTGAGCAACATCCCCAAAACCAGCACATTGTAAGACACAACGGCACTCCAGACATACTGCCGGAAACCTGGCCATCCCTGCCAGTTGCAGCGGTCCAAACCAAAGGCCCGTTTCAGCCGGGAAATATTGGCTTCGATGCCGGCCCGGAAGTTCCGCAGCTTCTTGTAAACCCACAGGCTTTTAACCATATCCAGGACCCCCAGGCCTCGCCGCTTGGCGAACATGACGTCTTTGACCCCCCGGCCTTTGGCCAGCCGCAGATTCTCCTTGGAGGCAAAGCCGCCGTCCGCCGCCAGTTGCCGCGGCGGTCGCTGAAAGATAGCCCTTTGCCGATCCAGCAAGGACGGCAACATGCCGGCGTCCGCCGGATTGCCACGCTCAATCGTGCATTCAAGAATCAGCCCGGAGCGGCCGCCGCTCAGGAAGACCTTATGGCCATACTGGGTGTCCCGGCCGCCCTTGACAATCACGTCGGTGTGGCATTCGAAGAAGGAGACCACCTTTTCACCCGCGGGCACCTTCTCGCCCCGAATAACCCGGCGCTCGGTCTGGTCCAAGACCTGCTTGAGGAGCGACACCGCGTTTTCCAGCTGTTCCAGCAGGATATGGGCGGTGATGGTCTGCTGCAGGTCCGCCCCCACAAACCCCTTGAGCTCGGCGATGGCCTGAAGGGCATACCCCATAACCCGGTGCGCCAGGGACAACAACTCCCGATAAGCCGCAAGCCTCACCTTGTCCTTTTTGGCATTGAGGATACGCAACCCCCGTTTCTTGGCCGCCCGTTGATGATCGACAAAGGTGTACCGCGGGGCGGGGTCAAGGCTCCGACCTTCCTGGAGCAGGCGGGTGATTACCCGGATGCCGTCCGTCAACAAGGTGGAATCGGTGGGATGATGGATATTGCTTTCCACTACGGTGGAATCCACCCGCACGGTGCGCCCCTTCTCAATATCTTGTTGCGCCGCAAACCGCAGTAGCGCCCGGTTCACCGCTTCCCAGGTCTCGGCGTCGATGGCCGTGATATTCTCCTGCAAGGTGGAGTCGCTGGGATATTGCCCCATGTCCAGCCGGGCAAAAGACCGAAAGGCCCGGGAGTCATCCAGATGAAAGGCCAACTCCTCATAGGTCAATTCCCGGTATTGCTTCAGGATGGCGCAACGCAACACCTGCTCGGCGGTCATGCCGTTGCGCCCGGTATCCTTCCGCCGGTGTTTCACCAGGTCGCAATAAACCAGATCCAGGATATCCTGGTTCGCGTCCAGGAGATGGGCAATGGCTTCCAGTTCCTGGGCAATCTTATTTCGGGGCATGAGATTCAGCAGGTTCAGTTGCGGCTCTTTTTTCTTGCGCATATTCTATCCTCGGAAGGCTATCTTGTTAAAATATATCAAGCGGTTACATGATATATCCTATCACTTTCCGAGAAAAATCGCGAGGGTAAAATGCCCTTTACCAAATTATTTCAGTAAATTATCGTTTCCGGATGGGAACTAATTAACTTTGAATGTAAGAGATGCCACCACGTTTTTGATTGCGATGTCGGTTCGGTCAGCATGCTTGCAGATTCAGACAGACCCCATTTCGAAAAAAGGCTACTTTGTCCCACTTGTGGCGATGTCACGATCGATGACGTATGGCTAACTGAACTCGGACAAAGTCAGCTTACGGAAGCGACACTGGACTTTGACGATGATTTTGGGGACTTCGCCGAAAGTCAGTGCCAGGGCTGCGACCTGTATCTCCCTGTCAATGACCTAAACCTTTGTGACGAATGTGCCAGCAAATTGGATCGTGACCTTATCCGTCA
>JAUSOZ010000248.1 GCA_030655955.1 Deltaproteobacteria bacterium | reverse complement strand
GGGCGTTTGCGTGGTGGCCCCGGTGGCGGAAGTCTATGGCAGCGTCACCCAGGTGCTGCATCAGGAATTGTTCCTGGTGGGTCTGTTTTTTATCGTGGTATTGGGGGCCGCGGGGGCGTTCATCGGCACCGCCCTGTTCTGGAACAAGAGTCTGAGCCGCAAAGTGGAGTTGAAGACCGAGGAACTCCAGGAGTCCCATGAGCGTCTGGTGCGTTCGGAGCGTTTTGCCGCCGTAGGGGAAGCGGCCGCTTACGTCAGCCACGAAATCAAGAATCCCCTCATGGTCATCGGCGGCATGGCCAACCAGGTGGAGCGGCGCCTCGCCGAGGACCCGGCGGCCCAGGGGAAACTGCGGATTATCCAGACCGAAGTCAAGCGCCTGGAGTCTTTCCTGGGGGAACTGCGGGATTTTCTGCGCCCCGTCCAGCCCAGCAAACAGGAAATCGACCTGAACCAGGTGATCCGCGAGGTGAAGGCCTTGATGGAAGAAGCCATCCGGGAAAAGGGCATCAGATTGGAAGACCGGCTGCACACCAGCCTGCCAGCCGTTGAGGCTGACCCCAACCAGCTCAAACAGGTCCTGCTGAATCTGGTCAAGAATGCCATGGAGGCCACGGAAGACCAAGGCGCCATCCTGGTGAGCTCCGGGACCGATGACGGCCAGGTGTGGTTTTCGGTCCAGGATACGGGCAAGGGGATGTCCGAGGACGTGCAGGAAAAGATCTTCCACCCCTTTTACACCACCAAGGACAAAGGTACCGGCCTGGGGCTGGCGGTGATCAACAAGATTGTCACCGATCACCACGGCGCGATTACGGTGTCCAGCGTCGCCGGAAGTGGCAGTACCTTCACCGTGAGGTTACCGAAAAAAGCTGCTGATGCTGCGTAAGCGCTCGCCCCACAGCGAAACTCCGTCCCAGGAACAGAAAAAACGCCGCCGGGAACGCGTCCTCATCGCCATATCGCTGATCCTGGTGGTGGCCATTACCTCATTGGAAGTCAACCTGGTGCATCGGGGCGGCCAGCCGGTGACCGGCAGTCTCCTGGCGTTCGGCCTGCTTAATATCAATACCTTCCTCCTGCTCCTGTTCACCTTTCTCATTTTCCGACACCTGGCCAAGCTCTTTTTAGAGCGGCGCCGCAAAGTCTTTGGCTCCCGCCTGCGGACCCGGCTGGTTCTGGCCTTCATTACCTTGACCCTGCTGCCCACCCTCTTTCTCTTCGTTATGGCCTGGCAGCTGATGTCCAGCCGGGTGGACTACTCCTGGGACCGCCAGGTGGAACTGTCCCTGGATCAGGCCCTGGCCGTGAGCCGCACCGTGTCTCGGCAGCTAAAAGGCAAGCTTTTAGCCTCCGGCCGGGAGGTGAGCCTGGAACTCATGCAGCGGGAGAACCGCGGGCAGGAAGAGCCGGGTTCCCTGGAAGCTTTCCTCAAACAGCGCCGGGAGGATTTTCATCTGACCGGCCTGGAGTTCCTCGATCCCAAAGGAACGCTCGTGGCCGCGAGCTTCACTTCAGACCTGGACCGGCCACCGCCCATCACCCCGCCGTCCGATGCACCGGCCGCCCCGGTGGCGGATAAGGTCATCCGGCAGGTCATCCCCCAGGGAGAACTCTTGACCCTGTCGGTGCCCTTTCGGGACGCCACCGGTTCCCTGGCAGGTTATGTGGTGGTCCGGCAACTCATCCCCCAGGATCAACTCCTGCAGATCGCGGCGGCGGCCAAGAGCCTCCAGGACCTGCGCCGGCGGCACCTGCTCTTCAGCCCCGTCAGAGTCAGTCATTACCTGACCCTGATCATCGTTACCCTCATCGCCATGATGGCCGCCATCTGGCTGGCCTTGTACATGGCCCGGGAGATTACCACCCCCATTCGCCAGCTGGCCGAAGGCACCGTGAAGGTGGCGGGGGGGGATTATGATATCCACATCGAACAGGAAAGCGGTGACGAAATCGGCTTCCTGGTGCAATCCTTCAACAAGATGACGCAGGACATGCAGCAGAGCCAGGCGCAGTTGGCCGCGACCTACCGGCAGTTAAGCGACAGCCACGCCCTGATTTCCACCCAGAAGCGGGATATGGAAATCCTGCTCAAAAATGTGGCTGCCGGGGTGATTGGTATCGACGCGGCCGGGCGGGTGACCAACATCAACGATTCCGCCGCCCAGATGCTGCGTCTCAAACGGGAAGATATCCTGGGCCAGGATTGCCGGATGCTTTTGCCTCCCGGGGAATTTAACCGCATGGCCGACGTGGTGGCCGCGGCCCGGAAATCTACCCGGGGCACCGTAGAAAAGCCCCTGCACCTGGTTTTGCCGGATAAGACCCTCTATCTCCTGGTCAAAACCACGGCGCTGAGAGATGAGGCGGGCCAGGACCTGGGATTGGTGCTGGTATTCGAGGATTTGACGGAGTTGGAAAGGGCCCAGCGGCTGGCGGCTTGGCGAGAGGTGGCCCGGCGTATCGCCCACGAAGTCAAGAATCCCCTGACGCCCATCAAATTGGCGGCCCAGCGCCTGCAGCGCCGCTTCACCGGCCGCCTGGGCGAGGACGCCCCCCTCTTTGACGAATGCACCCAGGTCATCATCAATCAGGCGGATGAGATCAAGAACCTGGTCAATGAATTTTCCCGGTTTGCCCGGCTGCCCCAGTTGACCCTGGCCCCCCAGGACCTCAACCAACTGGTCCAGGAAACCCTCCTGCTCTACCAGGAGGTCCAGCCCCGCATCACCCTGGAGTTTACCCCCGATCCGGCCTTGCCGCCCCTGCTCCTGGACCGGGAGCAGGTCAAGCGGATGCTCCTGAACCTGCTGGATAACGCCCTGGGTTCCATGCCGGGGCGCGGCACCATTACCGTGTCGGTTACCGGGGACCCGGCCCAGGAGCGGGTGCAGCTCATCATCGCCGATACCGGCGTCGGGGTTCCGGACCGGGACAAGATACGGATCTTCGAACCTTACTTCTCCACCAAGCGGGGGGGCACCGGCCTGGGACTGGCCATTGTCAGCTCCATCGTGGCCGAGCACCAGGGCTTTCTCCGGGTGGAAGACAACGTGCCCCAGGGCACCAAATTTATCATCTACCTTCCCATGTATAGGGCCGATTATGCCGGGACCGCTGCTAGTAGTTGACGACGAACCCCAGATCCTTCAGATGATCTCGGGTATCCTTCGGGATGAAGGCTTCGAGGTGATCACGGCCCCGGATGGGGAGGCTGCCCTCAAGCTGGTGGGCGAGGAGGCCCCGGACCTGGTGCTTCTGGACATCGCCCTGCCGGGCCTGGACGGCCTGGAGGTTCTCCAGGAACTGAAGCGCCATTACCCCTTCCTGCCGGTGGTGATCATTTCCGCCTACGGCTCGGTGGAAAACGCCGTCAAAGCCACCCGCCTGGGGGCCTATGACTTTATCGAAAAGCCGCCCCACGCCGACAAGATCCTCTTAACGGTGCGCAACGGCCTGGAACTGGCCCGCCTGTCCGAAGAGAACCGGCGGCTGCGCCAGCAGACGGCGCCGGTCCGGGAGATTATCGGCAAGAGCGAGCCCGTGCGCAAGCTTAGGGAGGCGCTGAACCTGGTGGCACCCACCAACGCCAGCGTGCTCATCACCGGGGAAAACGGCACCGGCAAGGAACTGGTGGCCAGGGCCCTGCACGCCAACAGCCGCCGGTCCTCGCGCCCCTTCGTCGAGGTCAACTGCGCCGCCATTCCCGAAGACCTCATCGAAAGCGAGCTCTTCGGCCACGAGAAGGGGGCCTTTACCGGGGCTACGGACCGCCACCGGGGCAAATTCGATCTGGCCCATGAAGGCACCCTGTTCCTGGACGAAATCGGCGATATGAGCCTCAAGACCCAGGCCAAAATCCTGCGCATCCTGGAGGAGCAGCGCTTCGAGCGGGTGGGGGGCCAGCGGCCCATCCAGGTGGACGTGCGCATCGTGGCCGCCACCAACAAGAACCTGGAAGAAGAGATCGCCAAGGGGACTTTCCGGGAAGACCTCTACCATCGCATCAACGTCATTCCCCTCATCGTCCCGGCCCTGAGGGAGCGCCGGGAGGACATTCCCCAGCTGGCGGCCCACTTCCTCAAGGAACTGGCCCGGGAAAACGATGCCCCGGCCAAGACCTTCAGCCCCGAGGCCCTGGAGCTTCTGGCCGCCCAACCCTGGCCGGGCAACGTCCGGGAGCTGAAAAACTTCGTCTGGCGCATGGCTATCCTGACCGCCGGGTCCTTC
The DNA here is from genome assembly GCA_030655955.1 of Deltaproteobacteria bacterium. Taxonomy (GTDB): domain Bacteria; phylum Desulfobacterota; class Desulfobaccia; order Desulfobaccales; family 0-14-0-80-60-11; genus 0-14-0-80-60-11. The sequence continues at coordinate 1,574 of JAUSOZ010000248.1, read as the reverse complement.
ATCGAGGCGGCCGACCTGCCGCTCAGCGCCCAGGGCCTTACCCCGGAAGAGAGCGGCGAAGGCGCATTCCTCGACCCTTTCCTCCAGGTGCCGTCCTTTCGGGAGGCTCGGGCCCTGTTTGAAAAACAGTTCCTGCGGCGCAAACTGGAGGAATGCCGGGGCAACGTCAGCCTGCTGGCCGAAAAGATCGGCCTGGAACGCTCCCACCTCTCAAAAAAACTCAAATCCTACGGCCTGGAAGCGAAGAAGGACGGCTAGGCAGGCAAGTGACGGTGGGGTCAAAGTGCCGGGACCAGGCCTTAACGACCTTGTCCCTGTAGGTGGGTATGAAAACATTACGCTATGTTCTGGCTCTGCTGCTCCTGATGGGGTTGATTGCGCTGGGGTCGGCATGGACGGTCCGGGCGGCCGGCGCCGCCAACGGGGAAGAAGGCCGGATGGAGGCCAAGGAAAATGAACCTCCCGACACCATAGGACCCATCCTCACCGATACTGCGGTGCCGGTGGATAAAGGCGCCCTGTACGTGCAGTCCTACTGGTCTCTCGGTTCGGTGACCGGCGCTTTTACTACCCACGGAAAGCGAGTCAGCGCCGGCGGCAATTTTCATTCTTTCGGAAGCGCTCTTCAGATAACCTATGGGGTCTGGGATAACTTTGAGGTCTTTACGGTTATCCCGGTGGTGGTCAATTGGGCCAATAGTCTGGAGGAGCCGGGCCCAAACGGGGAGCGCGCCGCCAGGCATGCAGGTTTAAGCGACATCGACCTGACCCTGAAATACCGCCTGGTGAAAGAAGGTCCGGTGGCGCCGACGATATCTGCCGTGTTCGCCACGGATTTTCCCTCTGGCCACCATAAGAACTTGAACCCCGGCCGTCTGGGGACCGACGCCCTGGGCAGCGGGGCCTACGTCTTCACCACCGGGATGAACCTGTCCAAATGGGTCAAGCCCTTCATTTTTTACGGTAATCTGTAAACCCACCCAATCCATAGAGAAGCACCGGTCACGAAATAGCTTTTTCAACAGTCGCTGCCACGATATATACTCCGCAATATGTTGGGATGCCCTCCCTGTTGATGGTTTCCTCCCGCCAGGCTGGCGCCAACAAAAGCGGGGGAGATTAATCCCCCGCTTCGGGATAGGAAATTACGGTCAAGGGGTTAGCGGGCCGCGGCCTTGGGCAGCTTTGCCCGATGGGGGATGCAGTTGCAGCAGAGAGGTGTTTCCTGATACAAAGTTATATTTAGAGAAGTACGAAAAACTTCCGGTCTGGTGGAGTGCACCCGCGTGGGTGGCCAACCTGAAGGCGGCCACCTGGGTCCGTCCCTACAGAAGATAAATTATCTTTTATGGTCGCAGTGTTATATGAAAATAGCTCGGTGGGGCGAGCCTCTGTGCCCGCCCCCTTTGGTGGCCCAGACTTTCCAGCCTGGGCCTGGACACCCGAGAGCGGGTGTCCCTGATGGGCTCAAAAACTTTTCAGGACAGTAAGTTGATGAGCTCTCGGCCAGGCCGAAATCCTGGGCCAAAAAAACCCGGAACCTAAAACCCAGAACCCAGAACCATGCTAAAACT
>JAUSOZ010000240.1 GCA_030655955.1 Deltaproteobacteria bacterium | reverse complement strand
GTCAAATAAATATGACCGGAAAAATGTCCTGTTTCTTTTTTTCCTCCTGTTCCTGGCAAGTTTTCTGGCGGGCTGTAGTTTCTTGAGTTTCATGGAGCCAGCCCGGGAAACGGCCGCGATGGCTGCCCAGCCCGTTCCCGGCTTGACCTTGTCCGCGGGGGACGTCCTTGATGTCAAATTCTTTTATTTGCCCGAACTGGATGAAAGCCAGATTGTCCGCCCCGACGGATTTATGACCTTGCAACTCATCGGGGATGTATCGGTCCAGGGTAAAACGCCCGCCGAACTGCACCGGGAGTTGCTCAAACGGTACGCAACCCACTTGAAAAACCCCAACCTGACGATCATGGTCCGTCGGATGAATGACAGCCGGGCCTGGGTGGCAGGTGAGGTGAAACGACCCGGCCCGGTGCAGATGCCCGGACGGATGACGGTGCTGGAGGCGGTCATGGATGTGGGCGGCGGCACCCGACCCACGGCTGATATGAGGAACGTTCTGGTGGTACGCCAGCGGGATGGCCGCAACTACGGTTGTCTGGTGAACCTCCGCGACGTCTTGAAAGGCAAAGAGGGGCCATCTTTCCTCCTCCAGCCTCGGGACGTAGTGTACGTGCCACCCACGTTCATCACCAAGGCGGATGACTGGGTTGACCAGTATATAAATAAGTTAGTACCTCAAAGTCGGAGCGTGTTTCTCTATCCGATAGGGCCCGGTGGCGCCGGTCAGGTGGGTATTGACACCACCAACCGCTAAGTTGCCGCGTTAAAAAAGATCGAGGCTGAGGAGCAGTCGGGGGATTCAGATTATCCTGGAACTTGGCTATGAGCCCTTAGTATCTAAAGGTAGTCCACCCAGAATGGTCGCAAACGCAGAAAAGAGCTCAGATAAGAAATTATTCAGGTTTTCCGATCTTGCCATGACCTGCGGTTTCGTCTTACTGGGTATCTTTCTCATTTATGTAGTCATATTATTGCTGGGGATTGGGGAAGTTCCCACTTTGCCCAGGCAATTCTTGGGACCCTAATGAAAAGGACCGGACGCCATACGTTAACCAAAGGTGATAAACGGCCATGAACTATCCGGCAGCCCCCACTTCCCGCTCCTTCCAGTTGGAGGCCGGCCTGATCCTGATGGTGGGACTGGCTATCGGCATCAGCCTGGCTGTCGCAGTATATCTGCCCACCAAGTGGATGGTCTTCATTCTCTTCATGATTGTAGTGATGGCCTTGTTTTGCATTGTGCGCCAGAGAGAAAAGCTCCTCTTGTATTTGAGCGTGGCACTGACCAGCGTATTTCTCAGTTTTCACCCCATTTTCATAGAACCAGCCGCTTTTAGCTGGCCCGTCAGCGGCTTCCGTATCAGCATATTTGAGGTAGCCTTCTTCTGTCTCATGATCTCCTGGTTGATCCGCCTGGCGATAGATATCCGCCTTAAGGTGCGCCTTTTTCCCTGGGTCTCCATCCCCTTTCTGCTGATTTGGTGCCTGAGCCTAGCCGGTCTGACCCGCGCCTTCATGCCGGGAATCGTCAAGTTCAGCAATTTGTGGCTGGTTTTCGAGAGCTGGCTGATATTCCTCTTCTTTGCCAATAATATCCGGGATCGCCGGACGGTCTTCAACATTGTGGCGGTATTGCTGCTTGCCGGGGTCGTGCAATCAATCGTCGGGCTGGCCCAATATGTCAGTGGCGGCCCCTTGGGACTGCAAATCTTTGGAGAAAGCAAGTCCTATAACGTTTACAGCCTCATGATGGCCGGCACCGAGGTCATCAGCCGGGTGTCGGGAACCTTCGGCCACCCCAACAGCTTGGCGGGTTATCTTGTTATGTTGATCTTGATCAATCTGTCCCTTTTTTGGGCCCCCATTTCCGCAAGAGTGAAGCTGGCACTCTGGCCGACCTTATTATTGACGAGTACCGGCCTGATCCTGACTTTTTCCCGGGCAGGGTGGTTAGCCCTATGCATTGCCGGTATGTTCTCCTTATATCTCTGTTTTTTTCGCTGGATCAAACATCGGGGCCTCTCCTTCCTTATCTCCCTGGCCCTGCTGATCACCTTTTTTATTGTTTCAGTGGGCTTAATCACCCCGTTGAGACAACGCTTGTTTCTGGAGGATTACGGGGCCGCCCGGATCCGGATTCCCCTGGCTGAGGTGGCCCTGAATATTATCAGCCATCACCCCTGGTTGGGAATCGGACTGGGTAATTACACCATGGCCGCCCCGAATTACGACACCACCCCGGAGGGAATTTCCTACGAATTTCCTCGCCCGGTGCACAACGAATTTCTCCTCATCGCCGCCGAGCAGGGCCTGCCGGCCCTGGGCCTTTTTCTGGTTATACTTCTCTACGTTGTTATCCAGCTCTTCCGCCTGAGCCAGTCCCGCACTGATCCTGTTTTGCCTTATTTAGCCATAGGGTTGTTGGGTACCATATTAGCCTGGAGTATTTCCCGCCTATTGGACTATAATTATGTCCTCTTGGGGGACCCTTTCTGGCTGCTGGTCGGGTTGTCCCTGGCGATGGTGCAGGTGAGCCGCCAGGAGGGAGGTGACCCGTCGGACGGCAAGGGGCACGCCCCGCAATCCCCTTAACCATATATTTTAATGAAAATCCTCTATTTTTCTTATGTCGACCTGGATACGCCCAGCGCCTGTCAGACCCATACCCTGGGAATCCTGGGCGGCTTTGCGGCCAATGGCTGCCGCCTCGACGCCGTAGTCCCTCGGCCTTTAGGACCTCTGCCCCATAGGGAGTTGATTAGGTTCCATTTCCTCAGCCCTTACCATGGCGGCCGGCGTTATTTGCTGCGAGATGTGCCATATAGCGCCGGCGTTCTCTGGTCCCTGTGCCGGCGGCACCACTATGACGCTATTTACGCCCGGGATATGGACGTCTTTGTGGGACCCCGGCTCTGCTCCCAATTTTTTGGCATCCCCCTTTATCTGGAGGTGGACGATACACCCGTGGAGGGTACCTATCCTTGCCTCATTCGGAAAGCGGTGGAACTAAACCTGAAGCTGGATTATCGCCGGGCCTCAGGTCTCATCGTCCCCTCGCTGCCGCGCTGCCAGATAATCAACCGGCAATATCAGGTGCCCCTGGCGAAAATCCATCTGATTTTGAATGGGACCGACGAGTTGGATTGGGGGATGATACCCACTAAGGCCGAGGCCAGGCGGCGCTTAGGGCTCCCCGCCGATTCTTTCTGCCTGGGGTATCTGGGCGTCGTCTACGAGCGCTATGATTTTGCCACCATGCTGGCGGCCATGGCCCAATGTTTGGACACCATTCCCCACTTGTTTTTTATCATCGTGGGCGGCGGCCCCAGCCTGGAGCACGTTAAACGCCAGGCCGTGGACCTGGGGCTGACGAACCGGGTGGTCTTCACCGGCTTTTTGCCCCCCGAGGAATTCGCCCGGGTCCTGCCGGCCATGGACGTGGCTCTCATGCCCTTAACGAGGGCCGCGGCCCTGGAACACGGCCCCATCCACACCAAAATGGCCACGTATGCCAGCTTCAATCTGCCGGTGGTCACTGCGGGCTACTCCCTGGATGGTTACCCGGAAGAGGTGCAGCGCGGGGTCCTGCTGATGCCCCCGGAGGATGCCCCCGCCCTGGCGGCGATAATTCTCCAGCTTCACCAGAACCCCTCGGAGGCGGGCAGACGGGCCCAGTCCTTGCGCCGCTACGTCATGAACCGCCTTACCTGGAAAGCCGTAGCCACAGACATCCTGGCCGTCATGGAAAAGTCATGAAAGCCGCCAACCGCAAAATAGCTCTGAATACGATATTGCTCAGCGCCACCGAGTTTCTCACCCGGATGGTGAGCCTGGTACTGGTGATTTTTGTGGCTCGCCGACTGGGTCCGGGGATGATGGGCATTTATGCCTTTGCCCTCACCTTTGTAAATTTTTTTGATATCTTTATAAGCTTCGGCCTGGAGCGCTATATCCAGCGGGAAGTGGGCCGGCAGCCGGATCTGGCAGGGCCCTTGTTCAGCCAGGTCTTCGCCCTCAAGCTCCTGGCCTACTTAGGTTCCGCCGTAGTCATTGTCATTTTGAGCCTGACCATCGTGGAAGGTGATCTGAAAAGGTGGGTAGTATGGCTCCTGAGCCTATCCCTGTTTTTCCGAACCAATATTACCTCCAGTAACTGTTTCTTTCGCGCCCACCAGCAAGCCAAATATGAGGCCCTGGTAGTCATCAGCTTCCGCTTGGTTTACGGCGGGGCCGGGTTGGCCGCCATCCTTTCCGGTCAGGGGCTCTTGACCCTGGCCGCCCTGGAGCTAACCGCCCAGGCCGGAGCCTGCTCCCTGGCATGGTGGCTTTTTATCAAGAAAATCGGCAATCCCTTCCACCGGGTGACCTGGAACAACCTGCTGACACTGGTCAGGTCCACCAAAGATTTCCTCTTTATCCGGGTGGCGTTGACCGTCTACGCCTCTCTCAACACGTTCATGCTCTCCTTTATGGCCGGAGACGTCGTCACCGGCATTTATGCCGCCGCCCTGCGCCTCTGCGGCTCCTTCGATTTTTTGCCCGATGCCTTCACCGGGGCTTTCCTACCGGTAATGAGCCGGCAGATAAAGTCCGGCTGGGAGTCCTTCGCCACCGTATTTCGCCCGTTCTTTAAATATCTCCTGGTGATCGGCCTGGGGCTGGCCGCGGTCCTGGGGGGCATGGCCGAAGGCTTTATCCTGCTGATCTTCGGACCCGCGTTCAAACCCGCCATCCCGACGCTGACCATTTTGGCCTTGTCTCTGGTGCTGACTTTTGTCAATCTTTCGCTATCCAACGGCCTCATCGCCCTGGACCGGGAGCGGAAGATCGTGTGGATCATTTTGTTGGCCGCAGCCTGCAATTTCTGCCTCAATCTGGCTCTGATTCCGGTCTACCAGCAAAACGGCGCCGCGGGAGCCACCCTAATATCCGAGGTATTGGTTCTCTTTCTGATGCTCCAGGCCATGGGCTGGCGGCAGGTGAGGGTCTTGGGATTGGGGCGAGTAACGCTACGGCCTTTGCTGGCCGGCCTGCTGAGCTTTGGGCTGGGGCGGGGATTGGTTGCCTGGCAAATCAATTTTTTTGGCGGATTGGCATTGATGGTTCTGGGATTCTTTTTCTTTTTGGTCTGCACCGGCGCCCTATCCCGGAAGGAATTGCTGGCCGCCTGGGATTTAATCACCTGGAAACACAAAGAATTGGAGGCGGCGTGAGCCGGGGACGGCGCCTAGCCCTTCCCGGGCTGAGGGAGAGAAATTCTTGTTGGGAACTTTTCTGATCTGTGACTTTAAGCGAGGGCTGAATTATAGTGACACGGGCCTTCTTCCAGGTGTGGAGGGTGCTTGCCCACCTGGCTTCAGCCGGCGCGTCGTCTGGCAAGATCAGCATTCCCATCTGAGCTGTACCTCCTATGAACATTATCCGGTGTTCGCTTGCGAAAATAACGACTTCCTGGTTCACCTGGAAGGCCGCGTTTATAATGTGGACGATGCCCGGCTGGCCACGGAACTCCTCAGCCTGTCACAGCGCCTGTTCCAGGAGCACATCGGCCAGACGTCCTTTCTAACCCGGTGGCTCCTGGAGGTGGAGGGCGATTTCCTCCTGGTTCTAGTCAATAAGGCCGATGGCCGGATCGCGGTGATGAATGACGTTTTCGGACACCTGCCCACCTACTATCACCTCCAAGACAATCTTCTCATTCTGTCTCGAGATCTTGGCTCCGTTACCAAGGCGCTGGGAAAGGCAACTTTTGACCGGATGGGCCTGGCCCAATATCTTCTCCTGGGTTTTTCCCTGGGGAAAAGGTCTTTGTTTGCCGGGATCGAGTATTTGGAGCCCGCCTCCCTGCTAACCATCTCCCCGGCGGACGCCTCCATGAAGGTGAGCAAGCTCTATGAGTTCAACCTGGAAGGCGAAGAGCATGGCCACAGAAGTCCGGCGGAAAATGCCCACAACCTCGCGGGCCTGTTCCGGCAGGCGTGCCGGCAACGAGCCGGGAAGATAGGGGAAAATGTGGTATCCTTGAGCGGCGGTCTGGATTCCCGGGCCGTGGCCGCGGGTCTCTGGGGAGAAGGGATTCCCTTGGCCGCGGCCAGTTTCCTGGATCATCGCCGGGGCAACGCCGCCGATTTTGAGGTCGCCGCCCAGGTAGCCCAGTCATTGGGGGTGGAGTGGCGGGGATTCCACCTGCGGCCACCCCAGGGGAGAGACCTGCTGAGTCTCCTGTCCATCAAGGGCGGGTTGAACAACCTGGGGATGAGCTTTATTCTGCCGTTTTTCCACCAGTTGCTGGAAAGCTTCGGGACCCCGCTCACTTACTTTACCGGCGACGCTGGCAGCGACACCGTGTGCGTTTCCTACCCTCACCGGGAGGTGGAAAGTCTGGAGACTCTGGCAAGATACATCATCGATAGAAACCGGATATTCTCGCTGGAAGAGGTTGCGGCCCTCACCTGCTTGCACAGCCGGGAGATCCTGGATGAGACGATCGCCCACGTGACCTCTTATCCGGAAACTTCTTTGGACCGGAAATACAAGCACTTCTTTTGCCTGGAAGTGGCCACCAAAATGTACCATGAGGGCGAGGACCGCAACCGCCATTTCTTCTGGAGCGTCACGCCCTTCTATTCCTTTGAATTTTTTCATTACGCCATGAACTGCCCGGACCGCGACAAACAGGGTTACCGCCTCTACCGGGAGTTTCTGGCCCAACTCCATCCGGATGTGGGCGGCATTGATTACGCCGACTGGCAGGCCCCCCTCTCGTCCCTGAAATTCTCCCTGTTATATCAAGCCAAGAATCTCACCCGGAGGAGACCCAACTATATCCGCCGCCTAAGGAAGCTATGCAAACTTTATGACACGGTGAACCCGGCCTCCAATATTTTGGCATGCCTGCGGGATCAGAACCACACGTGTGATCCCATCAGCCATTATTTGGACCCCAGGTTTCTGGCCCAGGTGCTGGCCAGGCCCCAAACCTTTGATAAAAGGCAAATCTGGACCTTGCTTACTATCACCTCCACCCTGGCTTATTACACCTGTCCCCGGCCTCTGGGGGATGATTTTCTGGACCGCGACTTTGTCTGATAAACGTGAACAGCCAGGAGTTGGGATGTCACCGGAGCCGGCGGTAAAACTCAGACCCTTCCCCTTCCCCTACCGGGCGGCGCTGGCCATTTGTTCCGATATCGACGGCTGCGATCTCCCCACCTTTCTGGCGGTTCACCGTTACCTGAACGACCCCCGGACCGGCTTGGGGTTGCCCATAGCCGACTCCTTTTTTGGCCAGGGGCGGGATCCTGGGCAGATGGCTTACTTCCTCCCTGATGGCCGGACCCCGGGGCCCGAGTCCCGCCACATTATCCAGGCCCTCCGTGGGGGGCTCATCGATTCCTTGCATTCCTGGGGGGATTTCAACCTGGCTGCGCCCCAGCCGCAGGCCCTGCGCTCCCTGGCGGCCAGGTTGGTGGAAGATCTGCACCGCCAGGGCCTATCCGTGAAGGTCTGGCTCAATCATGGCGACCCCTGCAACCGGCAGAACTTGCGGGCCAGGTTGCAGCCGGTTTATGCCGGGGACGACCCCGCTTCGCCCTATTACACCGCCGACCTCTTGAAACCTCTGGGCCTGAAATATTACTGGTGGTCCGATCTGGTCTCCTGGCCTCTTTCCAGCCGACCGGACTCTCCCGGTTCCAGGCTTCGGCCGGGCATCAATGCCCTGAAGAACGTGGTAAAAATCCTCCTGGGACAGCGGCAGAAGACCAGGACCACCGCCCAGATCATGGAATTGTGCCAACCCATCACCCTCAGGGACGGCTTGCCGCTCATAGCCTTCACCCGACACCTGCGGGGCCTGAAGGAGCCCACCTCCCGTCACACCCTGCGTCATACTCTGGGGGACCCGGTGCTGGAGCAATTGCTGGCCCAGGAGGGATATCTCATCCTTTACACCCACCTGGGACTGCCGCGCCCGGGGCCGGGTGAGGAACTTTTCCCCCTTCCGGACCGGACTGCCCTGGACCGCCTGGCCCAGCACTATCATGCCGGCAGTATCTGGGTCGCCCCCACGGTCAGGGTCTTGAGCCATTGGCTCATGACCCGGCACCTGGTCTGGACGGCGCACCGGGAAGGGGAGCGGCTTATCATCCATCTGGAATCACTCCAGGACCCCACCACCGGCCCGCGGCCCCCCGAACCTGAAGAATTGGCCGGCCTCTGTTTCTATGTGCCGCCGCCGTGGGAGGTTATTCTCCGTCTGGGCGGCCGGGACCTGGTTCCCCGGGTCTTTGGACCCGATCATACCGGGGAACGGGTGGTGGGGCTGGAGCCGCCCCTCCCTCCTGATTTGGGGGGGGTGGGGGAATCTCCATGAAAATATTTGGGGAATTTCTTAAAATAGCCGAAAAGGTCTTTTATATAAGAAAATTATTGAGATCAGCTTTTTGACCGCGGTGGTTAAGTCTTCCGCATAATCTCGATGAATATTCCTAACCTTCAGATTGACCTTGAAACTTCTGAAATTGGCGTGGCAAATTTCATTTTGTACCGATGGATTTCTTGCGCTACTGATTAAATTTGGGATAGTGTCAAACATTGGATCGACCTTTTAACCAAGCCATGAATAAATGGTGTCTGTCCCTATTTCCCTTGGTTGATAGATGCGAAACTCTTCTGTAAATACCCTTCCCGGGATTTCGGTAGTCTGCCCAACCTATAATTCCGCGGATTTTGTTCTCGATACTCTACAAACAGTTGTAGATCAATTACTGCCGCCTGCCGAGTTAATTGTGTCAGATGATGGCTCTACTGATGATACAGTGGACAAGATAGAAAGGTTCCTTATTAACAGCAAGGGGAATTTTCCAACGCGCATTCTCAGGAACCCGCATCGAGGTGTAGCAGCAACCCGAAATGCTGGAATCATGGCGGCCTCAGAGAAATGGATAGCCTTTCTGGATTCCGATGATATATGGCTGCCATCAAAATTATTAAAAGTATCGGAAGTTATTAGAAAATACCCCGACGTTAATTTTATTTACCACACCATGAATTGTATCAAGCATGATGGCAAAGCACGTTTATTTGACCATGAATCCAAATATCAACCCAATATCCCACTAATTAATCAACTATTCAAGATGAATATATTTTTAACCCCAGCAGTAACATGCAAAAAAGAATTGCTTATAAATAGTGGGATGTTTAATAGCGGGTATGATGTTTCGGAAGATTATGATTTATGGATTAGGTTGTCACCTCACATAATAATTAATGTCATAAAAGACGTTCTTGGTTACTACAATAAGAGGAAAGATGGTCTTACATGCTCTAATATAGAAAAAACCCTGTTAAATGATATTCGAATTAAAAGATTACATAAATATATGGTCAGTCATAGTATATATTACTGTGGGATATCGGTAGCAGTTGTCCACTATCTTATTGATAAATTTGGTATAAGACGGTTTAATACAATGGACTATTTAATTAAAAAGTCAGCAGAAATATTAAGAAAACTTTAATTGATAGGCAATGACATGGACATTAATAGTATTTATATAATTAATATCTTAAACTTGCCGGAAACCCGACCAAATTAATACGTAGTGTTATTTATATCTGACTGTCTCATATTAAATAATATCTTACCGATTGTTTCATTTTTAATAGAACTTCCAGTGCATAATAAATCTTAACGGAAACCGCCTATGCGCATTGCATACTTAGCTCGGGTTCTGCCGGCCCTGTCCGAAACCTTCGTTGTCCGAGAGATAGCCGCTCTGCGTCGTCTGGGAATGAAGATCAAGCCTTTCAGCATTCATCCCTCTGAAAAGGTATTCAATCCTGAAATTCCTGACCTTTTGGCGGAAGTGGAAGTGCTGGTCCGGCCCCTAAACCCTATTTTCTGGTTGGCGCATTTAGTCTTGGCCCTGACCTTTCCGCGCCGTTATTGGGGCTGTCTGTACGACTATGTTCTGCGGGATCGGGAGCATCAGGGAAAGTTCTGGCGCCGCTGGCAATACTTTGCCATCGCGCCATTCACCGCCTGGCGTTTGTCCGCCTCTGGTATCGACCACGTGCATGCGCATTTTGCCAACGCCTCCGCCACCGTAGCCATGATGGCGGTTAGGCTGGCCGGCATCACTTTCAGTTTTACGGTCCACTCCCATTATGAAGTCTTTATTGATAATTTGTTACTCCCGGAAAAACTTGCGGACGCCGCAGGCGTGGTCAGTGTCAGCCAGTTCTACATCGATAAACTTAAACAGCGGTATCCCCAAGCCGCAGGGAGGAAGATAGACTTAGTGCGTTGCGGCACTGATGGAGAGGCTTTTATCCCCAAGGCCGGCAAGAGAAACAGTCCTCCCGTTTTCATCTCGGTGGGCCGGTTGGTCGATCTCAAAGGCTTTCACACCCTGATTGAGGCTTGTGCTGCGCTCCGGGACCGGGGCCTGGCCTTCGAGTGCAGGATCATTGGCGACGGTCCGGAATTGGAGGAACTGCAGCATCTTATCGCCCGCTTGCAGATCGGGGATCGGGTGAAACTCTTGGGAGGGCTCCAGCCGGCAGAAGTCAAAGCTGCTTACCAGCAGGCGGATCTGATGGTGCTGGCCTGTTGCGCTAGCAAATATCCCCGCGAGCTGCACAACCATGACTGCATTCCGGTGGCCCTGATGGAGGCCATGGCCACGGGGTTGCCGGCAATTTCCACCTGGATTGGGGGGATTCCCGAGTTGATCCGAAACCGCGAAACCGGCTTGTTGGTGGCTCCGGACGATCCCTCTGGATTGGCAGCGGCCATGGGCCGACTGCTCTCAGACGAAGGTCTGGCCCAACAGTTGGCCCAGGCGGGTCGAAACTATGTGGTCCAGGAATTTGGCGCCCAAACCAACGCCCTAAGGCTGCAGAAAATTTTTACCAGGATTATGGAGGGGAAAGCTGCTTGAGGGCCTAAAGAAGGCCGTTGTTGCCAGGTTTCAAAGCCTATTTCCGGCGTCATCTCAGATGAGCCATGTGAGGTTAGGAAGGGAAAGAATTACCCCCCTTTTCTAAAGGGGGAGCAGAATGGTTATATAACAGACTGATAATACAACTAAATCACATTTTTATAAAAAAAGGGGGCTTTAAAACACCAAGCATTCAAAAGGGGTTTAATTTATATTTAACTATTTATGGGACGCCGCAGGCCAGGAGACACGGTTGGCAGACCCGCAGCTTTAGAGATCTGCCTATCTACCATCTGCGCCTGACCGGGTCCGCCACGGGTATGGTCCGGGCCAAATTGCGCTACGGCCGGTGCTATTACGTGATTCGAGCCCATCCCCTCTTCGTGTTGGCCAAAACGCTTTACCGGGCCTTGGAGCGGCCCTACCTGATGAGCCTGCTGATTCCACTGGGCTACCTGATGGCGGCGTTGCACCGGGAACCACGGCTGGATGATCTGCCTCTGGCGGAGTATTTGCGGCGGGAGCAACTGGACCGATTGCGGGGGCGCACCCTGCGCCAGGAGGAGTGGTTACCGCGCCCCCTGGGCCAGCAACAAGAGGAAAGGTAGAGACCGTGGTTATGGAAAGTATCAAACTTCTGGGAATCAAGATTACCCCTGGCACGCTGGAGGAAATCTGCCAAGAGATAGGCTGCCTGGCCGGCCAGGAGCGGCAAAGTTTCATCATTAGCGCCAACGTCTACGCGATAAACCTGGCTTGGCAGCTTCCCTGGCTGGCCGAGTTCTTCCATCGGGCGGACCTGGTCTATGTGGATGGAGCTGGGGTAGTTCTGGGGGCCAGGCTCCTGGGGTATCACATCCCGCCGCGCCAGACCATGGCCGACTTGGGGTGGCCGGCCGTGGCCCATTTGGCCGATAAGGGCCATAGCCTTTATCTCTTGGGCAATCCCCAGGGGGTGGCTGCACAAGCAGCCGAGAGACTGAAAGCCGCGATGCCGGGTGTGAGGATCCTGGGTACCCACCACGGTTTCTTCCAAAAAACCGGCCCGGAAAACGACGCGGTCATCGCGGAGATCAACCGCGTCCGGCCCGACGTCCTCATGGTGGGCCTGGGGATGCCGCTGGAGCAGCGCTGGATCTTGGATAATTACGCCCGGGTGGACGCCCGGGTCTTCTGGAACGTGGGCGCCGCCTTCCAGTACTGGGCCGGAGTGATTCCCCGCTGCCCCCGGTGGATGGCGGAACATGGGTTGGAATGGCTCTTCCGGTTGCTGTTGGAGCCCCGGCGCATGGCCAAGCGGTACCTGTGGGGCAACGCGGTATTTCTGATTAAGGTCCTGCAGGAACGCCGGCGACTGGCCTGGGCTGCTGAGCCCCCCGCGGTAAAGACCATGGTTAATAAGCTTTGAATGACCTTGCCGAGAACCTTCGGGGTTCAAAGATATCCTGTAGCCGCCTGAAATTATGCCGGGCTC
>JAUSOZ010000230.1 GCA_030655955.1 Deltaproteobacteria bacterium | reverse complement strand
GAGACCGCCGATACCCGGGCCGGGCTGACCGCGGGCAAGGCGTTGGGGGCCAAATCCCTGGCCATCGTCAACGCGGTGGGCTCCAGTATCGCCCGGGACGCCGACGCGGTGCTCTACACCCACGCCGGACCCGAGATCGGGGTGGCCTCCACCAAGGCCTTTACCACCCAGCTGGTGGCCCTGTATCTCATCGCCCTGTTTCTGGCCCAGAAATTAGGCCGGCTCAACCGGGACGATGCCCGGCGCCGGCTGGCGGAGTTGCTCAAATTGCCCACCTGGGTCCAGGAGACCCTGGACCTGGATGCGGAGATCCGGGAAACCGGCCACCGCTACATGAACGCCCACAATTTTCTCTACTTAGGAAGGGGCATCCATTACCCCATCGCCCTGGAAGGGGCTTTAAAGCTCAAGGAGATTTCCTATATCCACGCCGAAGGCTATGCCGCCGGGGAGATGAAGCACGGCCCCATCGCCCTCATCGACGAGAACATGCCGGTACTGGTGCTGGCGTCCCGCAGCCCGGTGCTGGAAAAGGTCCAGGGCAATATCGAAGAGGTGGCGGCCCGGGGCGGGCGGCTCATCGCGGTCACCGAGATTGACAACGTCCAGGTGCGGGACCGGGTGGAGAGCGTCATTACCGTGCCCTCGGTCCCCCTGGAGCTGTCGCCCATCGTCCTGGTAACGCCGCTGCAACTGCTGGCCTACCATATCGCCGACCTCAGGGGCACCGACGTGGACCAGCCCCGCAACCTGGCCAAGAGCGTGACGGTGGAGTAGACCCTGCGCCTTGGCGTCTTATACCAAAAAGCCATCAAAAGACGATTATTTGTCATTCTGAGCGCAGTGAAGAATCTCTCTATTTGAGCCGCCGAGATTCTTCACTCCGCTGTGCTCCGTTCAGAATGACATGAATATTCAATGTCTTTTGACTGCCACATCGTCTTAGTCCAGGATTTCATAGATACACTCACGTCATCGCCCCCCTCACCCCAACCCTCTCCCCCCGAAGCGGGGGGAGAGGGGGTAGGTTCTCCGGGGTTTTATGAAGGCAGAGCCTCAAATCGGTCCCAGCTTTTCCCCTCTCCCCCAATGGGGGAGAGGGTCAGGGTGAGGGGGAAGTGATCTTTATGGAGTAAGAAATACGTTACCGTATCGACCAACCACTCTGCTTATACCAAATTGTGATCATATAGGTAATTTATCTTCCGTAGGGGCGGACCCATGTGTCCGCCCTCAGGTTGGGCGCACACGCAGGTGCGCCCCTACAGACCGTGAGCTTTTCTTACTTCTATGAGCGCAACTTAGTATTAGCGTGGAAATCGGCATCACGGCAAGGCGCCAAGGGCGCCAAGGAGTTATTGTCCCACCAAGGCGAAGCGCGGGCGGGTGATGGATTGGTGCTGGCACAGGGGGCAGCGGCTGGGGCGGCTGAGGCGGTCCCGTTTGCGAAACACAAAGCCGCAGTTTTTGCACTCCGAGGGGATGATCTGAAAACGCCTCCCGGGGCCCGGGGCCCGGGCGAGGTGGGACAGGTGGTCCAGCACCTGTTTTTCCGACTGCGACAGCAGTTGCGACAACTCCAGGCTGGAGCGCGGCTGCTCCGCCAGCAGTTCTTTCATGGCCTGGCGCAAGGTGCTCATAGGGGGTAATCCCTCTCATACCGGGTTGCAATCAAAAAGCAATTTATGGTAGCCGCAGGCTTTAGCCTGCGCCTGCACAGGCGAGACGCCTGTGCCACCAATTGATTGCGCAATGGTACCAGGACTTACCCGGTCATGACCCGGTTGCGCCCGGCGGCTTTGGCGGCATAAAGGCCCTCATCGGCTCGCTTCACCAGGGTCTCGAAGGTGTCATCCGGCTGGTATTGGGCAATGCCAAACGAGGCCGTGACCCTGGTTTCCATGGGGGGAAAGGTTAAATTTTCCAGACTCTCCCGGAGCCGCTCGGCCAGGATCGTGGCGTCCTCTAAAGTAGTGCCCGGCAACATGACGATGAATTCCTCGCCGCCAAACCGGGCGGCCAGGTCTTCTTGCCGGATCGAGGCCTGCATCACCTGGGCGAAGGCCGCTAAAACCTGGTCGCCGGCTTGATGCCCATAGGTGTCGTTAATGGCCTTAAAATGATCCAGATCGGCCATGATTACGGACAACGCCTGTCCGTGGCGCTTGGCGAAGGCCATGGCCTTTTCCAGGAAGTCAATGAAAAACCGGCGATTGGCCAGGTGCGTCAGGGAATCGGTATTCACCAGGGTGATGATCTGCAGGTGGGCCTTCTCCAGATTGCGGACTGCAACCACAATCCCCAACACCCCCAAGAGCCACAAGAGGCCGTGACCCCCTACCAGCGCCACCATCATGGAGTCTTGCGCCTGCCGTAACGACGCCATAGGCACGGTCAAGCTGATGCCGCCCCGGATTTCGCCCACGCGGTAACCCTGCCCGGCATGGCAGCCCAGACAACTCTTTTCCGTAATGAACGGACGCATCAGGCGAAAGACTTCCTTGCCGTCCAGTTTCTCGATCCCCCTGGCTTCGGGCTGACCCTGTTCAAAGGCCTTGAGGGCTGCGGTTTCCCAATGGTCCGGGACGTTTCCGGGCCGCAGGGGCTTCAGGCTGTGGAGGTGCCCCTGGGGCTGGCCGCTTTCTTGGGCCAGTTCATAGACCTGGCGGGTCATGTAGGCCGGGTTGATCAGGGTCAGGCGGCGGCTGGAGGGCGTCTGCAGATCCCGCTCCGGCAGGTGGGACAGGTAGGGGCTGGGCGGGGTCGCAGCCGTCACCGGCACATAGACCCCGCTATGGCCCGCAGCCCATCGGCGGTAGAGGAGATCTTTCTCATACAGGGTTATGGCCGTGGTGTAGGCCAGGTCCAGGGTCTCCCGGCGCTGCTGGGCCAGGTTCCAGATCAGGGAGGCCGCCACCACCAAGGTCCATACCCCTAACAGGATCCACCCAAACCGCCGGGGGCGGCTCAGCCGGGCCCCAGTTGGGTCCGCATACTCCATCCGTCACTCCTTAGGGGCTGTAAAGTAAATCTGCTCCAGTTTAATTCTTCATCGGCAGTGAGGCCGGCAAACATGATTTTTCCGGCGGCTGGAGCGAGAGGGCAGGGGGCAGGGGCTGATAAATCGGGATTACAGCATACCACCAGTAACGGGGGACCGGATGGGACCCTTCATTAAAGTCTGACCTTAGACCGCGGATATTTCTTTAAATGGGTGGCACAGGCTTTCCAGCCGGTGAAAAGGAAGCAGGTTTGTCATGCACAGCCTGGAAAGGCTGTGCCACCTGATTGTTCATGGTTAACGGGTGGGGCCGAGGCTCATGTGCAACTGGTGAGACAATTTTCCATAAGAAAAGCCCTGGCGAGGTTCACTCACCAGGGCTTATTGCTACAACCGGTCCGCCAGCGGCATCCGGCTTGACGATGGCCGGTTGGTTAGCTGGGCGGAGGCCCATAATAAGGGGCCGGCTGATAGCTACCCTGCTGGGGCGGATAATACTGCTGCTGCTGCTGAGGCTGCTGCGGCTGATAGTACCCCTGCTGTTGCGGCTGATAAGGGGTTTGCGATTGCCCGTAGGCTGCCCCGGCTATACCACCCCCGGCCGCGCCGAGCAAGCCGCCGATAGCCGCTCCCCTCCAGGGATTGTTGTGATTGATGGCAGCCCCCAGGCCGGCCCCCAGGGCCGCACCCAGACCGGCGCCCGTGTAAAGGCTGGGATTTTGAGCTGTCGAGGCGCATCCCGCCAGCAAACTCAGGCCCAGCAAACCTACCAAAATCCACTGCTTTCCTAAACGCAGGCTCCAAAAGCGTTGTCTTGACTTCATGACTCTTCCCTCCCCTAGGGATTGATGGTCCGTTTAAGTATTTAGAACTGCCCTGGGGAAAAATGTTAAGGCTTTTTAGTTCGGGGGAGAAAAAATAGCTGATGCGAGGAAAAAAATATAAGGGACACCGTTAAAAATTGAGGACCGCCAGCAGATCCAGATGGGACTGGAGGTGGTACCGGGCAGTCAGCCCCGGGTTTTTGTAGGCCGCGAAGGGCACTCCGGCGGCCGCGGCCACCTCCTGGTCCAGGGCGGCGTCCCCGATATACAGGGCCGCCTCCGGCTCCAGCCGGAATTGGGTGAGAATTTTATCGAGGCACTCCGGGTGCGGTTTGGGACGGGTGACATCGTAGGCCGAGACGGTCAGATCGAAGAGGTCAGTAAGGCCCAAGGTGCGCAGCACCATGGGCAGGCTTTTACCCCGGTTGGTGGCGATGGCGGTCCGGTAACGGGACCGAAGCCGAATGAGCACCTCCCGGATGTTGGGCTCCAGGCGGATGAGGGGCAGAAAGGGGTCGTTGTTGATGGTCTGCTGATAAACCTGGGCCTCTTCCCGGCCGGGGTGCCCCTGGAAGAGGAAATCGATGGCCCCCTGGGCCGTGCTGACGTGGACCACCGCAAGCTGCGCCTCGGTCAGCGGACCCAGCCCGAAGCGGTCCAGGATGTGGTTGTAGAAGGCCCGGTTGGCCTCCCGGGAATCAACCAGGACCCCGTCGCAGTCGTAGATGATAACCTGGAACAAGCCGTGTCTCCTATCCAGAACTGGTTACCAGTCTCAGGTTGGGAACCAGATGCAAATTGCTATTCCCTTTTTCTTAATACAACCCAAAAAATCCAGTGTATTTGTAGGGTGCGCACTGCGCACCATCCGGCGAAGCAGCAGTCATGGTGCGCGGTGCGCACCCTACATGACTCTTTTCTTAAATATAACCCAGAAAATCCAGTTGGTGGGCGATATAGATCAGTTCCTGGGCTTCGATCTGGCGGTGGCGTTGGGCGATCCAGGCCTGGAAGCGGTTGCCGGCCAATTCCGGGTGACCGTGCAAGGCCCGGCCGATGGTGTCGATGATGAAGTGGAGAAAGTAAGCCTCATCCCCGGGATAGCCGTGCGGGCCGGGAAAGACCACCCAGTCGGAGCTGCCCGCCGCGATCAGGCTGGCACCCGCCTCTTGGAGACACCCGAAGAGTCGGCGCCCGGTGCGACTGCTGCCCGAGGGCCGGCCCCGGTCGCGGCGGGTGTCCATGGTGCGGTGATACAGGGCTTCGATCAAGGCGTCCAGGTCCGGATCGATGATGGGCTCGAGGATGGTGGCCCCGTCAAAATTGAGGCTGAAGTAGAACAGCCCGCCGGGAGCCAGGCGCGACAAGAGGGGCGGCAGGGCGGCGTCAAGATCGATCAGGTCCAGGACGGCGTGGGCCACGAGCAGGTCCCAGGCCGGTTTTCCCGGCTCGCGCTCCAGGAAATCGAAGAGATCGGCGGCTTCAAAGGTTATGCGGACGTTTTGGTTCGGGGGCGAAAAGAGCCTGGCCCCGCCGGAAACGTCGGTCAAGGAGGCCTGGCGCTCCGCCGCATAACCGTGCAGGCGCTCGGCGGCCGCCCGGATGCATCCGGCTTCCACATCGATGCCGGTGTATGCCGCCCGGGTCAGCAACCCCCTCTCCAGCAGCCGCTCGAGCATGGTGCCGATACCGCACCCCACTTCCAGGACCCGGAGGGGGGCGGAGTCGGGCCGGTCCCTGAGCTCCCGCACCAGGTGATCCCACACCTGCCGGTTCAGGGAGCGGTCATCCAGGCCCTTTTTGGCGGCCAGATAGCGGATAAAGTCGGGAGCAGCCGGGTCGGACACGGTCACCTCCGGAAATTTTGCAGGAAGGCCCGGGCGCCGGCGGCGCTGTCGTTCCAGGTAGGGTGGGCTGCGGCGCTTTTATGGGCGGCCAGGCTCATCTTGAGCAAGAGTTCCCGGTCCCGGATAAGAAGTTCTATCTGGTGTGCCAGGGCTTTCGGGTTGCCGGGTGGAACTAAAAAGCCATTATCGCCATGGCTGATGATCTCTTTGGCGGCGCCGGCGGTTCCGGCGATGGCGGGCAGACCGAAGTGCATGCCCTCCAGGTAGACGATGCCGAAGCCTTCATAAGATGAGGGCACCGCCAGGAGGTGGCTGGCGGCGCACCGGGCTGCCAGTTCCCGGGCGGGCAGGGCGCCCAGCAGGGACACTCGGGGGGCCAGACCGGCGTCTTTTATCTGGCGGCGGATGGCGTCAACATAAGCCGCATCCATCTTAAGACTGCCGGCCACCATCAGATGCCAATCGTGGCGTGGGAGAATTGCCAGGGCCGCCAGCAGCGTGTGCAACTCTTTGCGGGGAATCAGATTGCCCACGAAGATGAGGTTAAAAGGCCCGGGCGCGGTGGCCCGGGCTATGATCGCCTCCCGGCTGAGCGCACCGGGCAGGCCGTCGCGGCCGGGAGAGGCTACCACCAGGGGAGGCGTCCGCCCCACCACATCCATCACGTCTTGGGCGGTGGTGCGGCTGACGCAGATGCAACCGTCCACCGAGGCCAGGTAACGTTTTTCCACCCGGCGGTACAACCGGCGCATTAAGGCCGGATGGCGCTCCCGGCAGCGCAGGTGATGGACGATGGCGACCACGGGGTAGCTCAACCGGGAGCGCAGGCGCTGGTTGAGCCAGAAACAGGAGGGGTGCACCAGCTCATCTTCCAGGAGGACATCAAAGGCGGCCTGCGTCAGCCGGCGGCGGAGCTCCGGATTCAGGTTATCCAGCAGGCTTAACCCATAGCGGCGCCAGGGCAGACTGATGACGTCCACCCGGTCGCCGGCCTGACGCAGATAGCGCACCAGGTTTCGGTCATAGATGAAGCCGCCGGAGACCGTGTCCAGGCTGCCGTAAATGAGCAGGCCCACATGCACTACCGTTCCTCACGGTAAGCCGCCCAGGCGATGTCGTTTTCCCAGATTTTGACCGTGAGCGCATTGAGGGGTTCCGATATGTGCTCCCAAAGCGACTGGCAGAGGAGGCGGGCGAAGCGCTCGATGCTGGGGTTGAGCCCGGCGAATTCCGGCAGATCGTTCAGGCTCTGGTCCCGGTAATACGCCACCAGTTCTTCCAGGTGGGCTTCCACGGCTACAATGTCCACCAGGTAGCCGTGTTTATCCAGGCTGCGGCCTTCCAGCTCCACCTCAACCTGGTAATGGTGGGAATGGAGTTGATTTTCGGCGCCCCAATCGGCCCCGAAAAGAAAGTGCCGGGCGACGAAGTCACGTTTTACCGCCAGGGTGTATCGGTGCATGGTCAGTTCCTCGGGTAGAAATTCCGGTTTGCAGCAGTGCCAATGGTGCGCGGAGCGCCCCCTGCGATTGTGGTTTTTCGCTGCACCGTAGGGGCGGTGCGCTCACCGCCCCTACGTGGCAAGTCAATACGTCAGGATTACCTGGATGACGTCTTCCGGGTGACGGTCGAGCAACTCGTAAGCCTGGGCTGCCTGGGCGATGGGAAAGCGGTGCGTGATAAACCGGGCCGGCTGCACCTGCGCCAGCATCTGCCAGGTGGCATGATAACGCCGGGCTTTGTCCCAGCGCCCGGTAAGCTCCGGGGCGATGCTGCTGACCTGGCTGCTGATGAGCCGCATTCGGCTGCGGTGAAAGCTGCCTCCCAGGTTCAGGTCGGCCCGCTTGACCCCGTACCAGGAGCCGATGACCACCCGGCCGCTGAACCCGGTGGCCGCGATGGCCTGGTCCAGGGCGGCGGGGTTGCCGGAGATTTCATAGCAGAGATCCGCCCCGGGGCAGGGGCCGTGTGCCTGGAGAGCCGCGGCCAGACGCTCTAAGGCGTCCGGGGTCGAGGGGTCCAGGCTCAGGTGGGCTCCCAGGTCTTCGGAGAGCAGACGGCGCCGGGGATAGAGGTCCAGGGTCACCAGGGACGACAGGGGCCAGCGGCTGATCAGGGCGGTCAAGAGCAGGCCGACGATACCCTGGCCGAAGATGGCCACCTGTTCCCCCATGAGGGGCCGGCCGTCCATAAGCAAGGTCACCGCGGTCTCCAGGTTGGGGAAGAACACCGCCTCCTCGGGATTCAGGCCGGCGGGCACCCCGAGCAGTTCGTCCGGGGTGGCCAGAAAATGGCTGGCGTGGGGCTGGAAGGCGAAGACCAGCCGGCCTTCCCAGGCGGAGGCCACGCCCGGGCCCAGTTCCACGACCTGCCCCACCGCGGCGTAGCCATATTGTAGGGGAAAAGAGAAATCTCCGGCCAGGGCGGTGATGGTGTCATCCCTGGCCAGGTCCAGCGGCGCCAGACCCCGGTAAACCAGCAACTCGGTGCCCGGGCTGATGGCGGACATGATGGTCTTGACCAGCACCTGGCCGACAGCCGGAGAGGGGAGGGTTTCGCTTTGCAGCGCCACCTGCCGGGGGCCGGTGAAATAGAGGACTTGCCGCTCCATTCAGCCGTCCCATTCCGGTTCGCCGCGCAGCACCAGGTCGTCGCCCAGTTGCTGGTAGCTGAGGTGGGTCAGGCGCGGGAAGCGCTGCCGGGATGAGCGCCCGAAATGGTTCACCACCCGGAGGCCGCCCACGAGCAGGGGGGCGATGGTCAAAACCACCTGGTCCACCAACCGGGAGGCCAGAAAACTCGTAATAATCTGGGCGCCCCCTTCCACCATCAGGGAGTTGATGCCCATGGACCACAGGTGTTGGAGGAGATCGGGCAGATCGACCCAGCCGTTATTCCCCGGCAGCACCAGGACCCTGGCCCCCGCGGCCTCCAGGGCTTGCCGGCGCTCGGCGTCGGCCCCGGTGTTGGCAGCAATTAAGGGAGAGCGGCCGTTTTTCAGGAGGTTGGCGTAGGGGGGAAACCGCAGGCGGCTGTCTACGACTACCGGTTGGGGGTCGGGACCCTCCACCAGCCTGACGTTGAGGCGGGGATTGTCGGCCAGCACCGTGCCGATGCCCACCAGGATGGCCTGGTGGGAAGCCCGGAGGCCGTGGGTCAGGGCCATGGCCTGGGGGCCGCTGAGCGCCAGGGGGCGTCCGGGGCGGTCGGCAATGCTGCCGTCCAGACTCTGGGCGTAACTGAGGGTGACGAAGGGGCGGCCGGTGCGCCGGCGGTGCGCCGCGGCGGACCGCAAGCACTCACGCACCTGATCCAGGATCGGGATCATTATTTCCACCGCCATGCCAACTTCTCCTTGCCCCAGACCCGGCGCCACCGCAGCGGGAGCGGGGTTTTCGCTGAGAAATAATTGTGGTCTGGATTGACCGGGTCAAGCACCCTTATTTTTAACATGAGGATAAAGGGCGGCGTTGTCAAGTTGGTATAGCATCCGAGTCGGCAAAAAGGCAGGTTCCGCCTCAGGGGGAGGTGAAGAACTAAGATTACGGTCAAGGGGTGGAGGTCGCTGTTCCGAAAAGGTTTTCGTAGGGTGCGTCTTACGCACCAAGAGCTTATGGCAGCGGCGGGCGAGGACGCCCGCCCTACCAATTTTTTCATGGTTTCCGGGTGGGGCAAAGGCCCAGGGGCAACGGGTACAAAAAGTTCATTGCATGGTGCGTAAGACGCACCCTACATGCTCGGTGGCACAGGCTTTCCAGCCGGTGGCCAGGAGGCGGATCAGGCGGGCACAGCCTGGAAAGGCTGTGCTACCGACCGGTTTAGTGTTCTTCAAGCTGATAGCTGAAAGCTGAATATCAGACCTGTTCCAGGGCGTTGAAAAAGAAGGCGATTTCGACCTTGGCGGTGTCGGTAGCGTCCGAGCCGTGGACGATGTTGGCCTCGATTTCCCGGGCAAAATCGGCCCGGATGGTGCCGGGCGCGGCCTTGCGGTAGTCGGTGGCGCCCATGAGGTCCCGGTTGACCTGGATGGCGTTGTCGCCTTCCAGGATCATGGCCACGATGGGCCCGGAGCTCATAAAGGTGGTAAGGCTGTCGAAAAAGGGCCGTTCCTTATGCACCGCGTAGAAGGCCTGGGCCTGCGCCAGGGAAAGGTGCAGCATCTTCATGGCTTTGATCTTGAGGCCGCTTTTCTCAAAGCGGCCGATGACGTTGCCGATAAGGCCGCGTTGCACCCCGTCGGGTTTGATCATGGATAAGGTTTGTTCGATGGGCATTATTCGTATTCTCCATTTGTTATCATATTTTCGAGAGGAATGGTGCGCAGGGCGCACCCTGCTTGGTCAGGTGGACTTGCCTATGGCGCCCACAGGCCGCCCTATCTGCTGGTTCTGCAAGCTTGGTTAGGGAACGAGGATCTCAAAGATTGGTGCGCAGGGCGCACCCTACATGGCGAGCAGTGCCCGCCCTACATTACTTTAAAGCTGCAGGCTGACAGCTATTTATCCTCCTTCCGCTCCACGTAGCCGTGGTGGTCGAACTGGAGGGTGAAGGTGCCCCGGCCCTGGGTCTGGGAGCGCAGGGTGGTGGCATAGCCGAACATCTCGGACAGCGGGGCCAGCCCTGAGATAATCCGCACCGGCCCCTTGGCCAGCAGGTGCTCCACCTTGCCCTTACGAGAGGCAAAATCGCCCATGACCTCGCCGGTGAATTCCTCCGGCGCGATGATCTCCACCTTCATAATGGGCTGCAGCAGTTGGGGCTGGCCCGCGTGCAGCCCCTGTTTCACCGCGGTCATGGCCGCGACGCGAAAGGCCATTTCCGAGGCCTGCCCTTCCCTGACGGTGGCGTCGGTCAAGGACACGGCGATGTCCACCGCGGGGTGGCCGTACACCGCCCCGCCTTCCAGGGCCTCGCTGATGGCCTGGGCGATCAGGGGCACAAAGCCATGGGCCGGATGTCCTTCGGGCAGGAGCGAGGCAAAAGTGTTGCCGGCGCCCCGGGGCCGGGGGGCCAGGGTGAGCTTGACTTCGCCGAAATGGCGTTTGCCGGCCAACTCCCGATCGAAAACCCCGGTCTCCTCCACGCGGGCGGCAATGGTTTCCCGATAGACCACCTGGGGACGGCCGGCGCGCACGTGGGCGTTGAACTCCCGCTCCAGGCGGTGGATGATGACCTCCAGGTGTAGCTCCCCCATGCCGGACAACAGGGTCTGGCCCGTGCCTTCGTCGGTATGGACCTTGAGGCTGGGGTCCTCTTCGCAGACCCGCTCCAGGCCCGGTCCCAGGCGCTCCTGGTCGTCCCGGGTCACCGGCTCGATGGCCAGGGAGATCACCGGCACGTAGGACGATATGGGTTCCAGCACAATGGGGTTGTTCCGGCTGCACAGGGTATCGCCGGTGGCAGTGGCCTTGAGGCCCAGGAGGGCGACGATTGTGCCGGCGTGGGCTTCCTCCAGGGGTTCCCGCTTGTTGGCATGCATACGCAGGATGCGGGCCACCTTCTCCGTGGTCTGCTTGATGGAATTGTAGACTTCCTGGCCGAATTTCAGGGTGCCGGAATAGATGCGCACATAGGTGAGCCGCTGGCTCTGGTCCACCATGATCTTGAAGGCCAGGGCGGCCAAAGGCTGGTCAACTTCGGGCGGGCGGCTCTCCGCCTCCCCGGTCTTGGGGTTCTGGCCCACAATCGGCGGCACCTGGGCCGGATTGGGCAGGAAATCCTTGATGCCGTCCAACAGCGGCTGGATGCCCTTGTTGCGCAAGGCGGAGCCGCAGTAAGTGGGCACCCCTTTCAGCGCCAGGGTGGCCCGCTGGATGCCGGCCTTGAGGGCCTCCAGCGTCAGGGGCTGCTCCGCCAGGTAGACCTCCATCACCTCGTCGTCCACTTCCGCTACGGCCTCCACCAGGGCCTCCCGGGCCGCGGCGGCCTGGTCCTGATAGTCGGCGGGGATCTCGAGTTCCTCAAAAGCAACGCCCAGGGTCTCTTCCCGCCACCTGATGGCCTTGAGGTTCAGAAGGTCGATAACGCCCTGGAAGTGCTCTTCTTCGCCCCAGGGGGTTGTAAGGACCAGGGGATGGGCTCCCAGTTTCTCCCGCAGGGATTCCAGCGCCGCGGTAAAATTTGCCCCCATGCGGTCCATTTTGTTAATGAAAGCCAGCTTGGGCACCCGGTACTTGTCCGCCTGGTGCCAGACGGTTTCGGACTGGGGCTCCACCCCGCTCACCGCGTCGAAGACCCCGATGGCCCCGTCCAGCACCCGCAGGGACCGGTCCACCTCGATGGTGAAATCCACGTGGCCCGGGGTGTCGATGATGTTGAT
>JAUSOZ010000215.1 GCA_030655955.1 Deltaproteobacteria bacterium | reverse complement strand
CCAAAGCCGCGAATTTCGATGCGTTCCTTTTGCACCAGGGCATCCGCCATATTCTCAAAAACGGCGTTGACCACCGTCTCTGTCTTCTTCAAGGTGATGTTCTCAGCTTTGGCCAGAGTTTCGGTGAGTTGCGACTTGTTCATCCCGCTCCACTCCTTTGTGGCGTGCGCCGAACCCCTTACGGGTACTGACGAACCCAATTCTTCTCATAGGGGGCACGTTACCACAAATTAAGGCGTAAAATCAATTTTCCGGCGGCTCCACCCAGGTTAGGAACATGAAGGCGCTGGTCACAGGGCTGACGGCAATCCTGGGGGCCAGGAAGCGACGATCAGGGGTGGGCCAGGGGTAATGAGGGGTGCCCATGGAAAGCCCAGAAATCGACACCTAAAGGCCCCGGCACCCGGCCATGCTGTCATTGGTTCGGTTGAAAACTGGTCGGCGGGTGGCTGGAGAGGGCTCTGGGTCTTCTTTCTTTTTTGGAGGGGGTGGCAGCGGCCAGGGCCAATTAACGCCGTAACCATAGCCCTGACGTGCTCATATGTGGGAACCTTGCCAGGCCGAGCGAAAGTTTTCACAGCTTCCTCCCATACTGTACGCTGTTGTTCGGGCTCAAGGGGGACCAGGGGGCGGATTTGGTTTTCGGAAGTTGGCTGGATTTCACAAGGTGAACATAAGAGGCCGCGCGGCCTCGGATTGCACTCTTGTATCAAATTGGCCGCCACCTGGGACCCCCTTATCAGCCTGTTTGCTCACCTCTCCTTCAGAAAGGCCCCGCCGCCCGACCGGATTTTTGCTTATAAAATTTTTGGGGAGAGTCGATGCGGGGGTGTTTTCTACCGGGATCTCGCCGGGACGCAAAAACGGTATGAATAATATTTTGGGGTTGGTGTCCGGGACAAGCATAAAGTATAGGGGGACTTATGGGACCCGTCTCCGGGTTTGCCTCCGGGGGCCGGAAGAGGGGTACGAGGTGAAGGGGGCCTGGCGCAGCGGCGGCATGGGGTGGCCGGGAGTCCCGGGCCGGTGACCATGGGCGGCCAGGCAAGGGGGCAGGAGCCGGTACGTTGTGCTCCGGTGGTGGTGGCTCTGGTGGGGTCCAGGGGCCACGGTAGCCTCAAGGGCGACGCCGCCCTCCCCTTGATGGTCTACATCCATGGCGCGGGCGAGGTGGTTATGACAGCGGGGTGATGGCGGCGGCGGGCTGTCACAGGAGGGGCGATGGAGAGGTGACTGGCGACCGAGGTCCAAGGGCAGCGGCGGACGGCGGGCATAAGAAAGAATGTCCTTCGGTATGTTTGGGTCCAACTGCTGCTACGCTGCCCCTACTCCACTCCCTGGACCTGCGCCTGGGCCTGTTCCAGGGGCGGCGGTTCCGGTTATGGGCATTGACGTGGGCGCAGAGGGGCGACGGTTCCTTACGGCGGGGCGACAGTGGCGAAGGCGCCGGGGCGGTGATCAAAGTCCGAGGCTATAGCAGGGTACCAGAGGCAGACTGTCCAGAGAGGATCAGAAGACGGTGGAGATCAACTTGCGACAGGCGCCCAGGAGGATAAGGGAGCCCGAATCGGTCACCCCCATGATGGTCAAGACATTGATCGGTCTGTCTGCTCCTGCCCCAGGAGCCATGCCAGCAGGGGCACCTCACGAAACGCCAAGCCCCCACCTTCCGGGCTGGCATGATCAGGGACCAGGGACCGGGACCAGGACGGCAAAAGGTAGAGGGCTGGGGCGATACCTCTTTTATCTGTCTGCCTACCCTTTTTCAATTTCAGGGTCCCAGTACCCTCATTTTTGCTAGCCAAAATGCTAGCCATAAAGAAAATGGGGTCAGCCAGTATAGCTAACCCCTTGATTTCACTGGAGCCGGCACGGGGGGTCGAACCCCGGGCCTGCTGATTACGAATCAGCTGCTCTACCACTGAGCTATGCCGGCTTTACCGGACAAATTTTACACTTCTTCCCCGAATTTGCCAACCCTGCAATATCCTCTTTAGGGCTCATGCTCCTTAAACTTCGCCGATTGTAGCTTAACTGGCCGGTAACACCGGATTCAGGTGGGCCTGACGCCATGATTGCTTGGTCAACCAACTTTATGGAATTCCAGGGGTAAGTTTCTTTATCCGACCGGACCTCTGAAGGCGTCCAAGATAGGCCGCCGCCTGCGAACTCGGGTGGCTTTGGCGCCCTCGCGGCGCGGTTAAAACAGGCCATTAAACCAGGAGGGCCAGAGCCAGCCTTTCAATGAGGCCCTGGTTTTCCAGTTTTTCCCGCCAGAGAGCGGTGATGGCCGTCACTCCCAGGTAAGCCCCGGATAGGGCACCCGCCATAGCCCCCAGGGTATCCCGGTCGCCGCCGCTCAAGACCGCGCCCATGAGACAGTTCTCAAAGGAGTGGGGCTGAGCCAGAAAAGCATGGACGGCAAATGGCAGGGACTCGTCAATCCTGACGGATTGCCCCAAGATCCTGGCCGCTTCAGGACCGGAAACCTTACCCTTCAACAACGTCCTTACCAGGGACAATTTTCCCTTGATCTCCAAGGTCTTGGCCAGCCTGAGCATCCGCCTTAAAAAATTGTCTTGAGGGAAAGGTTTTTGCGGGTCCAGATGTACCGCCATGGCCACCGCCGCGGCCTGCACCGCGGCCCCATCCTGGGCCAGGGGATGGGCATGGGTGACCGCAGCCGCGGCCACGGCCTGGTCATACAGGTCCGGGGAGTCGTGAAAGAACAGACCCAAGGGCGCCACCCGCATGGCCGCCCCGTTGCCCTGGGAACCCTGGCCGCCATACAAAGTCCGGGCCGCAGCCTCGTAAGTGAGCCCCGATTTTTCCACCAGCTGAAAGATGGTGGGCGGCCCAGACCCATACCCCCGCCACGGTTCCCGGTTGAAATGGCGGTGAAAGGTCCGGCCCAGGTGCGGGGGGTCCAGACCGCCCCTCTCTGCCAGGGATTCGGCCAGCCCTAAGGCCATGGCCGTGTCGTCGGTGTAGCGCAAGACGGGGACCGCGGCAATGGCGGCCCGGAGCCGGCCCTCTTCCGGAAAGCGAAAGGCCAACTCCCCGATGGCATCCCCCAGGGCGCTGCCGAGCATGCACCCCAGGTATTTACTCCACAGCTTTGCTTTGTTTGCCTGCATCCACCCGGTCTTCCCGGCCTACGCCCCGGCACTCCGGGGCTATTCGGCCTGAAATAAATTCTCTGAATCAGTCCTGCAGGGGCCGTTGGCTCACCCGTCACACATATCAGGGGCCCTCGTGCCCGCCGTTTTCCGGTCCTGGTGGTCCGCCTGGCGCCGCCGGCGGCAACCATGTGAAAATCGAGCCTGAAACCAATGCCTCCCTTTGGCCTTCCTGCCTCGAAGGGAGGTGGGGCTGGGAACTGAGGCAATTATCGTTCCGGCCCCATTAAGGCCGGGGCTCTTCCTCCCGGCAGAGTTCCCGGCTGATCACCTGAAGGATAGCGTCCCGGCTGCGGCGATACACCTCCAAACCGCACCCATAGGGATCAAGCGCCGGTTGGTGGACCACCCGGTCGGCGTGGGCCGGTGGGATGTGCCCTTTCAGGGAGTGCTCGGAAAGGTTGATCAAAAGGCGGTACTCCCGGAGGTCGATCTCGTTTAGACCCTTGGAGTA
The DNA here is from genome assembly GCA_030655955.1 of Deltaproteobacteria bacterium. Lineage (GTDB taxonomy): Bacteria > Desulfobacterota > Desulfobaccia > Desulfobaccales > 0-14-0-80-60-11 > 0-14-0-80-60-11. The sequence continues at coordinate 12,918 of JAUSOZ010000215.1, read as the reverse complement.
TAGACCCGCCGGGCTCACCCCCATCTCAGCCAGTACCCTGAGGGTCTCCGGGGCCACAAACCCCAAAGGGTTAATACCGGCGGAGGCCGCCTCCCAGCGATCCCCGCACCGGTGCCGGGCCAGGGCCTCGGCCATGATGCTGCGGCAGGAGTTCCCCAGACAGATGAAAAGGACCTTGGGTTTTGGCATGGCGCCTGGTTTCCTGCACAGGCGAGACGCCTGTGCCACCAATCTTTCTTCTAACAGGAAGCTGGGAGGGGATTTTATTGCAAGGGCGTCCCCCAGCCCTCTCCTCAACCATTCTTTTACCCGCTCACCACCAACACCGCCGCCCCCTGGATCTGGCCTTGGCGCAACCGGTTTAGGGCCTCGTTGGCCGCCTCCAGGGGAAAGGTCTGCACCTCGGTTTTGACCGGCACCCGGGGGGCGAGCTCAAGAAACTCCTCGCCGTCGGCCCGGGTCAGGTTGGCCACCGAGCGCACCACCCGCTCCCCCCAGAGCAGGTCGTAGGAAAACGACGGGATGTCGCTCATGTGGATGCCGCCGCTGACCACCACCCCGCCCTTGGCTGAGGCCTTCAGGGCCGCGGGGATGAGCGACCCCACCGGCGCAAAAATGATGGCCGCGTCCAGTTCCTCCGGGGGCAACTCGTCGGAGCTTCCGGCCCACACGGCCCCCAATCTCCGGGCAAACTCCTGGGTCTCGGTGTCCCCTGGCCGGGTGAAGGCATAGACCTTTTTCCCCTGGTACACCGCGATCTGGACGGTGATGTGGGCTGCGGCCCCGAACCCGTAGATCCCTAACCGCTCCCCGGCATCTTGGGCCAGGCGGTAGGAACGGTAGCCGATCAGCCCGGCGCACAGAAGCGGCGCCGCCTCGGCGTCACTGTAAGCCGGGGGCAGCCGGAAACTGTAGCCCTGGTCGGCGACGGCGTATTCGGCGTAGCCTCCGTCCAGGGTGTAGCCGGTGAACCCGGGGTTATCGCACAGGTTCTCCCGGCCATTGCGGCAGTAGCGGCAGGCGCCGCAGGTAGAGCCCAGCCACGGCACCCCCAGGCGCTCCCCTGCCTTAAACTGCCGGACCGCGCTCCCGGTGGCCGCCACCGTGCCGACGATTTCATGGCCCAGGATCAGGGGCAGTTTGGGGTGGGGCAGTTCCCCGTCCACCACGTGCAGGTCCGTGCGGCAGACCCCGCAGGCGTGGACCCGGATCAGCACCTGCTCCGGCCCCGGTTGGGGCGTCGGCATTCGCCGCCATTTCAGGGGCTGCCCCGGCGCCTCCAGCACCATGGCTTGCATGGTTTTGGTTTTTGCCATGCGTCACGCTCCCCGGCTGGCTCGCCATAACTTTTTCGTGCGGTAAGAGTAACCCTGTCTAACCTTAAGATTTTTTCCGCGCCCGTCAAGAGATAAAATGTCCCGGAGGGAAAATCCTATAAACTTTTGCAAAACTTCGATTTCTCCGAAAAGGTCATGCGGAGATATGCGAATATTCTTAATTATTCTCAGATATATAAAAAATCCTGAGCCCGCATATTAATGTAGAAGATTTTTCTGGACATTTGACATATGGTTTTTTAATGTGGTCAATAATACATAAACCCGCTGGACAGGGATATGACTAATCATAAGATTTTTAAATTAAAGAAAATATTCTATCTAATCACATTGTCTTGTATCTTGACTATTATATATTCAACACCAATATTAGGGAAAAGTAAAGTCAACAATAGTAACGATGAAATTGTTAGGGATTTTGATAATAATAAATTAGGGAAAATATTAATAAACTATCCATATTTCATGGATAGAAGTGTTAGTTTTAAAGATGATTTTGTATCTGGACAATCTTTTCTGATATACAACGTTAAAGTAGATATGTATGGAATTAGAAAATCTTTTTCAAGAATTCATCCACAATTAAATTCCGTAGAATATATTAATCTCCATTTTTATATACCTACTACTAATCTAATGAAGGTTAATAATTTACATTATGAAATAACCCAAAACAATATTAAGCATACCGATACTATTCCATCGAATAGATTTGATAAAATATTGGAGATAATTAATCAAATGTATCCTGATTTTCATTACCCGGTAGCACAGTGGAAAAATATTGATAATAGCTACCTACCAACGATATTGAATCATTTAGAATCTCAATCTATTAAAGGGATATTATCTATTATTAATCACAATCAACGTATTCTGAATATTATTAGTGATATGAAGAAAGTATATAATAAATAAATTTAATTAAATTATTATTTGATTACCTCTTAGGGTAATTTATATTTCCATTTTTTCTTGCATATTCGATACCTCACTCGATAACTATATCTCATAAACCGTAGGACTCTATCCACCCTCCCTGTTTATGCGAGATGTATCACCAGAATCACCAGGACAAGAGGATTTCCCAGTTTAGGAATATGGGTAAGGTTTTTCTAGAGCTTGTAACCCTTTACCGCCGTTAGTCGCGTGTGGCGGCTTTGCGGCTTGGCCCGGGCCTGAAGCCCTGTTGCCCAGGGGGAAAAATTGTGCTACAAGGGGTCCATGAACCATAGGTATCAAAACCGACGGAGTCTCCCATGAGCGCTTTCAAGACCATGTCCCAAGACTTGGTGGCGGGCCTTTCCCTCACCTATGAACCCGTGGGCGTCACCCTCTACCGGGAAACCGACCCTATCCCCGCGGACCCGCCGTTTACCCAAGAAAACCTGAAGAGCTACTGCCAGGCCCTGGCCCTGGCGGGGAAAGGCCGCACCCTGCTCTTGGCCAAAGAGCAGATGGGCTGCAAGCTGGGCACTTCGGTGCTGGGGTTCGAGGCCGACATGGAGGCCTTTCTGGATGACGGCGTCCTGGAGAAATACGGCGTGGGCCTCTACGGCACCGAAGCGGCCTCCGCCGCCACCATCCATAACTCCACTTACCTGGAGGCAGGCAAGACCCGGGCGGCCCTCATCGCGCCCCTGGCTACCTTCCGGGAGCTGCCCCAGGTGGTGGTGTTCACCGCCGACAGCGAGCAGGTCATGTGGCTCCTCTATGCGGTGAACTACGATCGGGGCGGCAGGATGGACCTGCCCCAGTCGGGCGGCGCCCTGGGGGGCTGCGCCGATATCACCGCCCTGCCCCTGCTCCAGGGGATCCCCAACGTCACCTTTCTGGGCCTGGGGTGCCGCCTGAAGTCGGCCCTGGACGCCTGCCACCTCATGCTGGGCCTCCCCGGGAACGCCCTGGAGGCGCTGCATCAGCACATCCTGGCCATGGCCAAGCCCATCGCCATGCTCAGAAACGCCCGGGGCGGCGGCAAGTAAAACCAAAGGGCAATCAACCGGATATTTTATGTAGGGGCGGACCTGCGTGTCCGCCCTCTACCAGGGCGCACACACAGGTGCGCCCCTACGACCCGCCTGCCCCAGAGCTGCCTACAGAACTCCAAATTATTTCTTGGTTTTCTTCCGAGTCTCGCCGGACCGGCGAGGCAGACTGGGCCTGAGGACCTGTTCCGCCACCGGGACCAAGTCTCTCAGGATCTTTTCCCCCCCTGCGTCCTCGACCATGGCCACCAGGATATAGCGACGCCAGCCCGTATCCCACACCAGGATCGAGTCGGCGTGAAAGCCCCGGACCTCTCCCGATTTGCGGTACAAGTAGTTAGGTGGCACGGCGGTCTCCAACACCGAGACGAACTTGCCGGGAAGATCGGGAAACGCCAGGATTTTCAGCATCTGGCGCGAGCGCTCCGGGTTGATGAGCCGGCCGTAAGCCAGCAGGTAATAGAACCGGCAGAGCTGGTAGGCCGTGGCCGTGTGGGACAAAGCCGTAATGGGTTCGGGGTTCTTCTCGCCGCCATGGGCGTAGGTGCCCCCCAGCCAGATGCCCCCCTTTTTGGTGTCGTAGAACCGATAACGGCGATCACTGGCCAGGGCCTCGATTTTTCTCAGGCCGATCCGGCCGATCACCCGGCTGGCCGCAAGGTTATCCGACCGGCGGATCATCTCGATCAGGTCGCGGTGGACCTCAGGGGTGTCTTTCAGGCTGCCGTCTTCGAAGCCCTGAAAAGCCGCCAACAGGATCATCAGCTTCGGCAGGCTGGCGCCATACATCATGGTGTCGCCGTTCACCTGGGCGAAGCGCGGCGCTTGGGGGTTAGACAGGTCCACCAGGCCCACCGACATTTTGCCTTGGACCAGCAGGGGCCGCCACGATGCATGCTGTTTCAAGGCCAGCTCCAGTCCGGCCTGCAGCCTTTGGTCCCCCCTTTGGGACAGCGGCCGCCATTCCGAGCCGGAAACGCTTAGCGGCAGACGCGGGGGTCCGGCCTCGGCCAGGTTCAGGCCCAGGGCCAAAATCCCCAGGGCGGCAACAACGATGGCGGTAAAAACCTTCACTTACCTCTCCAGGATCAATTCGGGGCGTCCGCCAGCAATTTCACCTTCTTGGAGGCGAACATGAGGTTGGAGGTGCGGGCCCGGTGACGGTAGCCAATCCCAAAGGGGAGGGGCTGGATATCCTGGCCCTTTCTATACCTGGTGGCCATATCCGCCTGGTGGCAGTTGCTGAAGAGGGCGATGGGGCCGGCGTAGGTGCCGTAAAACCGGAGATCCCACTCTGCCGGGTCAAAGTACCTCAACGGGATGCCCGAATCACCTTGCAGCACGTAGAGACTCTGGTCCAGGATGAACTGGCGGACGGCCGAAAAGTGAGGCTTGTACATCAAATAAGAGGCGGCCTTGGTGAAGCTCGTCAGCGGGCCGAAGCTCTTCAGGAAAGAGACGAAATGCTGGTTGCGGCCAAAGGAATTGTTGCCGAGATCAAACTGAAAGTAGTAGAGTGTCTGATTTTCCGCCGATCCCGGGCTGGTAAAGACGATCCGCACCCCCGGAATACCGGCGGGGCGTTCTCCCGGAGCCAACGCCGGGGACTCGGCGATGGTGCCGTCCGGCTGCATGACCCAATACTGCACCTCAAGGACCCGGGCCTGTTCCCGGGCCAGGAAAAACATCAGGACCGGGAGCGTACCCTTGAGTTCACTCTTGCCGATGGCGGATTTCATTTTTTCCGTGATGAAAAAGTCCAGGTGGAGAAGTTCGTAAAGGGAACGTTGCAGGCTGGGGAAAAAATTCTGTTCATTGCCTGTGGCAAAATCCGGAATCTGGCCCACCGGCTCCAGGGCAATCAGGAGGTAAGTTTTGGCATGGGGAAAGAGGGTAAAAACGTTGACGAAATCCGGACCGCTGAAGGGATAAAACACGGTGGCGGCTTTGGCGGAGCTGAGTTCCTCGGCGGCCCACTGGCGCATAGGCGCCAGCCGTCCCCGGGTAAACCTCTCCCAGTTTTGGTCGACAAACTTGGCATGTCTGACCCAGGCCGGCTGGTCTTCATACGCCGCCAGGGCGCCCGCCGGGTTGCTGAGCCCGGCGATAAAGAGAGCGTAATCATTATAAGCCGGGAGGCGCTTATCAGTTTGGTCGTTTTTGGGGACGGCACAGCCTTCAGGGGTGCAAACCGACTCCGAGGCGGCCCCAAAAGCCGCGACCGAACCCAGAGCCAGGAGAAGCAGCATCGTTGCCGTGCCGAACAGGTTGGTTTTACGCATCAACGTTTCCCTTCGAATTTTCTAGGATATGGATTTATCAACCAATTTTTCCAGAGAGCTGCGGGGCCTCGTGGTCCCCAGCAGCTTGTACAACAGGAGTCCTGAGGCCACGGTCAACAGGCCGCACAGGGAAGGCAGCGGCCGCTCGATGATTAGATAACAGATCATCCATCCGTAGAGCAGGAGAAAAATCGCCGGCGTTACCGGGTATCCCCACGTCTTGAAAGGTCTTTTCAAGTGCGGGTGCCGCCGGCGCAAGACAAACACCCCGGCTACGGTCAGGGAAGCGAACAGGGCCAGGGTGAACCCGACATAGGTGAGCACCGCATTAAACGTTGCGGTTAGGGTAAGAAAAATTGCCACCACGGCTTGCAGGATAATGGCAAAGACCGGGGCGCCGCTGGCATTCCGGGTCGCTAAGAACCTCAACCTCTTCATGTCCTCACTCATGGTTTGGGTCACCCGCGGGCCCACCATGATGAGGGAACTGAGGCTGGAGATCAGCGCCAGACAGATCAGGACCGTCATCATGGCCGCGCCTCTCTGGCCGAAGATGGATTTGGCCGACAGGAATCCGACATCGATTTGACCGGCAAGCTCGCGCATGGGCACGGTATAAAGAAACATATAATTGATCAGGCAATAACAGAGGGAAACGAAGGCCGCCCCCCAGAATAAAGCGATGGGCAGATTCCTCTCCGGCTTGAGAATCTCACCGGCGACGTAGGACGCCGAGTTCCACCCGGAGTAGGCATAAAAGACATACACGAGTGAGATCGCAAACGCCGGACTGAACACTGATCCCAAGTCGCTGCGCGTCGGTACCAGGGTGATGTCTTGGGGGTTGGTCACCGATAAACCCAAGACGATAAAAGCGACGATCAGGAGAATTTTTCCCCCGGTAAACAGGTTTTGAAAGTGGCAGCCGAATCTCACATTGGCCACATGCACCAGGGAGAGGATCACAATTACTGACACGGCGATGACGGTCTTGTCGAGGCCGGGGACGATGGCGCCGGCGTATTCACCCAAGGCGATGGCCGCCAGGGCGATGGGAGCCGCAAACCCGGCCACCATGGAGACCCATCCCGACAGAAAGCCGATGGCGGGATGATAAATTTGGGAGAGATAGGTGTACTCGCCGCCGGACCTGGGCATCATCGACCCCAGTTCCCCGTAACACAAAGCGCCGCAAAAAGCGCCCACCCCCCCCAAAACCCATAGCATGAGGACCGCAAAAGGGGAGTGCACACTGGCAACCTGGAAGCCCAGGGTGGTGAACACGCCGATCCCGATCATATTCGCAATGACAATGATGGCAGCGGAGAAAAGGGTTATCGGCCTTTGCCCAACGGGAGCGCCTTGGATTCCGCCTTTATCTTGTTCAATCAACGCCTTGTCTACCTCGCGGCCCGGACCTCGTCAAATCAACCTGACGCCGGGCCCCAACATGCCGGGGCTTTGCCATCCGGACACCTCCTTGGCTGCATCGATTTTACCTGAATCGGCCGGCTAAGGAACCCCATTTTTTCGCCGCACCAGGCTTACCAGACCATCGAGGCTCGACAACCGCCTCCCTGTCCGGCTCGGGACCCCCGGGGAAGACCACCGCTGACCATAAAACCGGGAGCAATCCCCGGCCGCCGGCACGCGCCGACTCGACGCCTATCCACCAACCAACCCTCACTTGCCTCAAGTCTTCCATCAGCCGGCCAGGTTTGGGGGCCAAGTCTGGGTCTTCCCCAGGTTGCCGAGACGGGACCAGACAGGGGTTTGCAGCACCCGCATACCCGCATGAATAAAGGCGATTAATTATTTATGCTTGCTTTATGAAAATTATTATGATAGCGTTCAAATTTCTGGCACAATCTTTGCTCAACATCATACATTAAAGGTCAACCTGCCGACGCTCCTTCTGAACGACGCCAGTCCTCTTTTTCCAGTTGGTGCCTGACCTCAATCCCAAAAAGACGAAACCTCAGGAGGTAATTTGTTTTGAAAACCTTGATCATATTTTTGCTCTTAACTGTACCAGCCTTGGCCCAACCCTGGCCCAGCACCCCGCCCCCCATAGGCCATCTTTTCTTACCGCAGGCATACTGGAACTACATCAAAGAAGCCGCCGAAAAATACCAAATTTCACCTTACCTTATCCAGGCCGTGTGCGCCATTGAATCGAGATACGACAAGGATGCGAAATCGGGGCGCTGCTTCGGCCTGATGCAATTGCACCGGGACACCGCCAAAAAGTATGGGGTGGACGCGCACAACCCCCGGGAAAATATCATGGGCGGGGCGGCGGTCCTGGCCCATCTGCTCCAGAAATACAACGGCGACATCAGAAGAGTTTTGAGAACGTATAACGCGAGCTGCACCGCCGCGTATGAGCGCGAGGTCATCCGGGCTTATAACCAGGCGCAGCGTTTTGAAACCTCTTCCTTGCTGGCCGGAAAGACCGACAAGTCCCAACATTAGTTTTGTCATCCTGAAGCACCGCCCCGCTCGGATTCCCCCAGTTGCAAGCGATAGGGACAGGTTCGCCCTGGCCGGGTTGCAGTTCGGGGGATTCCTCCATCGGAGGGCCCATGACCGTTGTTCTCTGTGGTAGCCCCCAGAGGTTGATCGCACCCAGGCAGAGTTTCTCAGGGAGACTTGATTGGTGTCGGTCTCCCGGGGCAATGAGAGATTAGGGGCTTCAATGATCCAGCCGGATTTCCTCACCTTGTCCGGTGCGTGCCAGGGGCCTTAAAAGATTGCCGAGTTTCCTGCCCCCGAACAGAAAGATAGCCAAATTTTCCTAATCTAAATAAACCCTTGAAGCTTCTGTCTAATTCGAAGAAAACCGAGTCTTCCATTGACTTGCCAGCTCACCTGTGTTAGAAGGGGCAAAATATGTAAAGTGTCCACCAGAAGCTTTTATAATGGCCGGCATAGGAGGGAATTATGAGATTGGCAAAAGTTAACCTGGCGCTTACAGTTCTGGTCACGGTTTTATTCCTTGGGTTCACCTGCTATGCCCAGCCCACTATCCCCAAGGATAAAATTCCCTCCAACCTTGCCGCCGAAGTCAAGGCCGAAGTGGAAGGCTTATATGCCCCGGAGGCGGTCAAGCGGGCCCAAGCCGCCAACAAGTTGGGGAACATGGGAGATAAGGCTGCCCCGGCCATCCCCTTACTCATCGGAATGCTGGGCGATAGCGCCGGCATAGAATTAAAGACCGACCCTGAATCTAAAATTGTCGAAAACACCTCCCCCGGCATTGAAGCCGCAGTGGCTTTGGGGAAAATCGGCGACCCGGCCTTAGAACCGTTGATTGGCGCCTTGAAGGATAAGAACCCCCACGTCCGGGTTCTGGCCGCCGTGGCCCTGGAAGAACTGGAGAATCCCAAGGCGGTGGATGCGTTGATTGCGGCCCTGCAGGATGAAAATCTGGATGTACAAGCCAGCGCCGCCCGGGCCTTGGGAGAAATCAACGATCCTAAGGCAGTGGACCCGTTAATTGCGGCCTTAAAGGATAAGAAGCCCGAAATGCGGGGCAGCGCCGCCGTGGCGTTGGGAGAAATCGGGGATAAAAAAGCCACCATGCCCCTGGTTGCCCTTTTGAAGGACCCCAGTGAGAAAGTTCGCCGTTTGGCGGCCGTGTCTCTGGGTGAGATAGCCGACAGCCAGGCAGTAAAAGCCCTGGTAGCCGCCTTGAAAGACAGCGATGTCCAGGTCAAAGCCGCCGCCGCCAAGGCGCTGGGGGGCAAGAGTGATGTCAAGCAGTCGCAGGAGCCTTTACTTGCGGCCGCCAAGGATAAGAACCCCCAGGTTAGGGCCGCAGTCATCGAGGCCCTGGCCGGGATGAAGTCCCCCAAGATCGAAGTGATCTTCATCACCGCCTTGAGTGACGCCGACCTCAATGTCCGGATGAGTGCTGCCGCAGCACTGGCGGAGATCAAGTCTCCCAAGGCCGTCAAACCCTTGTTAGCTGCCTTGAAAGATGAGTCCCCCAGCGTGCGCGCCGCCGCCGCCAAGGCCCTGGGAGCGGTAGGGGACCCCATGGCGGTGCCGGCTCTCTTTGATCTCCTGAAGGACAAGAAGGAAAGTGTCCGGGCCGCTGCAGTCGCGGCCCTGGGCAAAATTGGGTCTCCACGGGCCATCAAAGCCCTGGCTCCCATCCTTTCAAATGACGAGTTGCCTGTCCGGGTCAGCGCCGCGGTGGCCATGGGCGAGATCGGCTCGCCCCGGGCCGTTAAGCCCCTCATCAAATCCTTGAGTGATAAGTCCGGGTGTGTCCGTGAAGCCGCGGCCATGGGGCTGGCGCAAATAACCGGGCAAAATTTTGGCGAAGACCAGGTAGCCTGGAACAAGTACTGGGAGGACAATAAGGAAGCCTATCTCAGCTCCTGTGCCAAGGGCCTGTGCCGCTATTAAGCTGATCCACCGCATCAAGCCGGGAAACCATGCTTCCACCGGAAATGGTTTCCCGGCCCTTGCCTGCCGAATCCACTATTCATAGCGCCGTTCTACATCCCTCGACCTGCACCACACTTGCCGATTAGCGCTCAACGAACAATTTTTCTTGGGGGGGACCTGCGTGTCCCCCCGAGAGGGCGCACACACGGGTGCGCCCCTACAATGCCGCATGTATTGATTTGACTCGATATCAAACCAGTTTTGGGCCATAAACAGAAAATCGACGGGAAATGAGCTCAGGAAATGGGGTGGAGAAAGGCGCTATGTTTTTCGCCGGTGCCGAAAACCCCGCCGCACGCGGCCCGCTGGGAACAGGTATCGCAGGCCGGCGGGTAAGACTGTTTCCAGTCAGTGATGGATTTCCGGGCAAAGGGCCACAGCTCCCGGGGCAGAAGACAGAGCTGATGGTTGTAAATGGACACCGGCACCAGTCGCCGCGCCAGATACCGCACCGCATGGGCCAGCTGGTCCTGGTAGTCATGCGGGTCGACCCACAGTTGGGCCAGATTTTTACTGGCCAAACCCCTGGTTTCCATGCCCATGAAGGCTACCTGGAACACGAACGGCAGGTTCTGATACACGAAGGCGGCATACTGCGTCAACCGCTTGATGGTCATGGCGTGGAGGATGGTGCGCAGGCCCACCGGCTGACCCAAAAGCGCCAGATTGTGCAGGCCCTGGAGTGTTTCATAGAAGCTCCCTTTGGCCCCCATGATGGCATCATGCTCCGTATCATTGTCAGCGAACAGCGGGGTTTCAATCAGCAGGTTCGGGGAGCCGGCTCGCACCAGGGCCCGGGCGAACTCCAAATCTTTCAGGCGCCTGCCGTTGGTCAGCAAGGTCAGCAGCGTGTTGGGCAACTTCTCCTTGAAGGTCTGGACCAGGGTAATTAAGTCCTCCCCCAACAGGGTCGGCTCGCCCCCCGTAATGCCCACCTGTTCCACTTCGTTGGGGTCCAACAGGGAAATGAGTTCAAGATTATTTTTATGCAGATCGTCGGGGTCGCGGCCCGGGGGCTGGGGGCACATGACACAGAGGGAATTACACCGGTTGGTGGCCAGGATGCTGTTATATGCCGATCCAGCCTTGTACACCACCATGATTCTGCCGTCAGGTGCGATCAAGACCACATCCCCGTCCCGCAGGTCGGCACAGTGGTCCTGAGGCACATCCAAGATGCAGGGGATTTTAGGCGGAGGAATAAATTTACTTCCGGCGGGAACTATGCAGGCGGCCAAATTGCCCCGGCCCCAGGGTCGGAAAGGCAGCTTCCGGAGGTTATCGGGGAAACCCGCCAGAAAGACCAGCGGCTTGCCCTTGGGCCAGGCCGACGTTTTGGTGCTGATCACCCCCATAAACGAGCGGGTTATGGCCGCGGGCCTGCCGCTTAATTCGTGCACGGAGCTTCACCCCTGACTTCGGCCAGACTCCGGTGGGTTATCCACGACCAGAACACATCCTGAACCCCCGGGTCATCCTGATCGATGAGTTCCAACAGAAATTCGATGATGGCCTGGTGTTTCATGCAGAAATCGCTGCTGGGCCGGTGTCCCACCAGGTTCCCCTGAATGGCGTAATTCCGCACCGGGTCTGCCCCGCAGTACGGCTGCAAGGGACAGGAATGACAGCCCGGCAGGGTTTCAACGCAAGAAACCTCGATCAACTCTTGGAGCACCGGCGAGGTGAAGATGTCCAGATACGAGTCCCGGTTCACACTGCCCAGGTAAAACCGGCGGTCTCCCATCTTGGCCAGCATCCTGGCTTCGTCACAGGGATACACATCGCCGTTGTAATCGTAGACCACCCCGTTGATCCCGGCGCCGGTGGGGGATTGCAGGTCTACGAAGCCGGTGCAGAATGGCGTCAGGATGCGGCTCAACAGGATAGAGGCAAAGCCTTCCACCAGGGGAGTTCCCGCCAGATTCAGCTCAATGATATAGAGGAGGGCCTTCTTATAAGCCTCCACAAACTCCTGCATGTCATAGGCGAAGCTCTGCCGATGCTCAGCGCTTTGGGCGTACCCATAGGGGTTGACATGCCGGAGAAAAATCCCTTCAAAGCCCAGCGCGGCGTATGCATCGATAATCTCGGTAAAATGGCTCAGGCCCTCTCTGGTGGCGGTCATCAGCGGGTTCACCCCGTCGTGCCCCAGGATGCTCCTGGACAGATGGAGATTCTGCATGAACCGGTCATAACTGCCTTCCCCAGTCCGCATAATGCGGTGCCGGTCATGGATTTCCTTGGGGCCGTCCAGGGAGGTGGAGAGGCTTACCCCTTCTTTTTTGCAATATGCCAGGGTGGGTTCATCTATGAGGGTCAGATTGGTACACAGGACAAAATAAAGGTTCTTCTTCTTTTGCCGATTGAGTCTTTTCGCCTCTCGAACGATGGTCTTGACTACCTCAAAATTTAACAGGGGTTCTCCCCCCTGAAATTCTATTTTAATAACTTCCGACGGGCTCGCCATGATTTTGTGGACCACGTTGATGGCGGTCTCGGGGGTCATATCCCAACGCTGCTGGTCCGTCGGCTGGCTCGATGCATGACAGTAATTGCACCGTTGGTTGCACCGCAGGGTTACCACCACCATGTGCAGGCCGGTGAAACTCTTCAAAAATTCCCGCTTGGTGCGGTACTTGGTGGCCAACAGATCGATAACCGGGGTAACCTCGGTGTCGGTTACGAAGTGCTTGCCTTTTAAATCCAGAAAGAGCTCGGAGGCGGGATCGAGTTCATAAAAGACGAATCTTTCAAAGGTCTGGCGATCCAGGAAGATAAACTCCCCCACTTCATTGACCACCAGCATCCGGTTGCTGGCCACCGGAGAAAAGCGGAAGGGCATGAGCGTGTAGG
>JAUSOZ010000219.1 GCA_030655955.1 Deltaproteobacteria bacterium | reverse complement strand
CCAAGAGGGTGGAGCGAAGAAATTTCGTCACCGTATCAGTCCTTGAAATTGAAGTAACCGTATTGAGGCTAGGAAAGTAGATTAAGTTCCGGCTCATTATTTTTGATATTCTTGCCGAATAAGTCATATGTGATGCGGCGCTGGGTGATAATATTGTTGATCTGTCTGGCCGGTTTCTGGTGCCTGTTGGGCTTGCCTGGCCGAGCCGGGGCGGAAGATCCTGATTATAGCCCGCTGTGCCAGGAATTGGAACAATCCGGACTGGAACTCCTGAACTCGGGATTAGCTTATGGCGTCCCTTATGTCGAGGTCAAGGTCCCGTTGGGGGGTTCGGTTACTTCCATCTGTAAGAGCGTGCCCAGCCTGCGCGCCGATTTTAATCGCTGCCGGGACAAGATCGCCTTTTTCAACGCCTTACACCCTCTGTACATCAAAAACAACGCCGGGGAGGCCAATTCCCTGGAAGCGGATACCCTGAGAATCCCCCTGGACCGCACCCTGGTGCCGGAGATCTTCCCGGCTGCCGACGATTCCCTGGCGCCTTACGATAAATTCATCCTGGTGGATCTTGGCAAGGGGTTCCTGGCCTTGTACGCCCAGGGCGAACTGCAGCGGGTCTTCCCCATATCCGGGGGGACGCCCGAAAAGGCAACGCCCCTGATGGACTTCAAGATAATAAAAAGGGATGAAGAACACTGGTCCAATATTTACGACACCTGGATGCCATGGGCCTTGCTGATCAAGCGGCCATACTACATCCACGGCGGGGCGTTGCCGGGAAGGAGCGACTCAGCCGGTTGCATCCGGTTGTTCCCTCACGATGCGGAGGAATTGTATCATTTGGTTGAGGTCGGCACGCCGGGACGAATCATTCAAACTTCACAGCTGGAACTGACGTACCCGGCATTTTTCTGCCGTTGAATCCAATCCCGGGCGGTAAAAAGGCGGATAGGGGACCTCGTGCTGCTGATAAAAAGTTTGGTTTCACTGGGCCGAATTGTGACTAAGTGCATCATATCCGGATTTTTCGCTTATCTGAGGATAATTGTCTAATCTATCAGTGACTGTTGAAAAAGCTTGATTTTGAGAGGCGATTCTCTCTGGATTGAGCGGGTTTTCGAGTTTCCCAGAATCCCGGGGCTTTCCATCCCCACCCCGCGATGGATGTGGCTTCGTATAAAATTTTCAGCCCCCTTTTATGTAAAGAGGCAACCCGTGCAAACAAAAAATGCTAAAAGTTTGCTTAGACATTTTCAAAGGCAGTCAGACACCCTGTTTTAATACCTGCCCTCTATCCAAATTTACCGACCAGCCAAAAAATTATAGATATTTGCCCTGTACCGGCAGGCGCGCCGCTTGGTCACGGTGGGGCGCCACCCCGGGATTGAACCAGAAGATGTGCCGGCCCTTGACGCCCGCCGGGTCGGCGGTGGCGTACCAGCGACCCTTGCTCAGGTGCGCCGCCCGATAGCCGTAGCCGGTAAGGAATTGCGCCACTGCGGCCTTGCTGGCCCCCGCCGCCCGGGATACTTTCCCCCTCCCTCTTCTGCCCGACCTATGAACGGTTTCGCCCCGATAACGCTAAAAGGCGGGACGTCCTGTGGCCTCCAGGAAATTCCCGGAATTTCCCAGATAGTCTTTAACTATTTCCCGCCCCCAGTCCTCTAACTAAGCACATACCGGATTGCAAATCTTATGATGGGAGGATAAACAGATGAACCTGAAAAAATGTTGGCGCGTAATCCTGCTGGGGGGACTGGTCGTGGCCTTGAGTGCACCCAGCGCCATGGCGCGGACTAACCGGCCTGTGGTTGGGCATAACCCCAATTTCCGGGGCGCCGCTCCCCACGGCCCCGCTTACGGCTATCGTGGACAGCGTCCCGCCTTGAACCACGGCAACGCCTATGGCCGGCAGCACCGTAACCAGTGGAATCAGCGCAACCAATCGCAAAACCGTAACCAGTGGAATCAGCGCAACGCTTACGGCTCGAATCATCAGGGTGCTTGGGGACAGCGTCAGGGCGCCAGACAATTTCATAACCCTAACCTTGGCCGCCCCATCGGTCCCTACACTCGATACTCCAATACAACCTACCAGCCCGGACCGCGCCGGTAAGGCCGGTCTATAATTTTGCGTCCAGGCGGGTCATGTCATGCCGCTGCCCGGTTTCCCCACCCCGGACCCGCCTGGAATCCTGCCGGCTCCGAGCACCAAGGTGTTAGGATATATTCTTTCCCCTGCTTCATGGGGGCGGAGGATGAAGGAAAGGCGACAGAGGCGATGGCCGACGCAAGGCCGGTGCCAGACCATTCGCTCCCCGCATCGGTCCAGCCGATGACCCTAAGCGGCCGAAACCAAGATTAAAGCTCACCGCTCTCTACCCAAACTTACCAACCGGCAAAAAATTATAGGTATTTACCCTGTACCGGCAGGCGCGCCGCTTGGTCACGGTGGGACGCCACCCCGGGATTGAACCAGAAGATGTTCCGGCCCTTGACGCCCACCGGGTCGGCGGTGGCGTACCAGCGGCCTTTGCTCAGATGCGCCGCCCGATAGCCGTAGCCGGTAAGGAATTGCGCCACTGCGGCCTTGCTGGCCCCCGCCGCCCGGAGGTTCTTTTCTTCCATTTCCATCAGCCACAGCGGGGGTGAATCGTTGATGAGCTCTTGGGCCCCCTGGAGCACGGCCAGCTCCGCCCCCTCGGCATCCAGCTTGATGAGATGGGGAGGGGGTAAATTCTCTTCCTGAAGAAAGTGGTCCAGGGCCACGGTCCGGCAGACCTCGCAACCGGCCTGGGCCCCGGCGGCCTGGTAGAGATTGGCGCTGCTGTCGGCAATGTCCCCGGCCAGATGGAGCACCGCCTCGCCCTCCCGGTCGGTGACGGCCAGGGGGTAGGCCTGGATATTCCGCCAGGGATTTAAGGCGAGATTCTCGGTCAGCCGGGCATAGGCATTCTTCCCCGGCTCAAATGCGATGATCCGGCCGCGGTGGTTGAGGGCCGTGGCTGCCACCAGGGTAAAGTAGCCCACGTTGGCGCCCACATCCCAGAAAACGTCATCCCCCGAAAGGAGCCG
Organism: Deltaproteobacteria bacterium; assembly: GCA_030655955.1. Classification (GTDB taxonomy): domain Bacteria; phylum Desulfobacterota; class Desulfobaccia; order Desulfobaccales; family 0-14-0-80-60-11; genus 0-14-0-80-60-11. Next base: position 2,203 of record JAUSOZ010000219.1, on the reverse strand, counting down.
GGCCACCAGGTCGGCTTCGTACCTCTCGTGGTAATGCCCGTAGAAATAGACCTTCAGCTGTTCCGGATCGGCTAAATCCAGCTTCATGCGGAAGCCCTTGTCCAGCCGGACCACGGCATACCGGTCCGGCGGCGTCAGCCCGGCATGCAGGCGCTCATAGAAAAAAGCCTTGCCATCCCGCAGGGGAAACTTACTGAGGTATTGGCGGAACAGGCCCCGCAGGGTCGACTTGGGCCAGGAATCAGGCATGGTTATCCTTTAAAGGTTCAAAGTTCAAGGTTCAAGGTTCAAAGTTCAGGGCTACTGTGTGCAATGAAGTTTTCCGCAGGGTGCGTTCTACGCACCAAGTGATGAGAGGCATTGGCGGGCGAGACGCCCGCCCCCCCTATCTCCTCCCCTGAAAAGTTCCTCAGGATAGGTCGGACAGCCGCCCCAGCTATTCCCCAGCACAGGCTGGAAAGCCTGTGCCACCTGTCTTTTCATGCCTTACGGGTTATCCAAAGGCCCATGTTTAACTGCTTACTGCTCACTGATCTCACGGCAGGCGCCGGTGGCGCAGACAGGGCAGTTCCCGGCGCCGGCGCTGGAGGCTCTCGTAGTCCAGCCGGGCTATGACAACGCCTTCGCCGTCCGGGGCCTGGGCCAGGATCAGCCCCCAGGGGTCAATGATGAGGGAGCGGCCGTAGGAGCGGCGGCCCGGCACATGTTCCCCGCATTGGGCCGGCGCCACCACGTAGGCTAAATTCTCGATGGCCCGGGCCCGGAGTAGCACTTCCCAGTGATCCCGGCCGGTGGTCGTGGTAAAGGCCGCCGGCAGCAGGAGGAGGTTGGCCCCCCGGCTCACCTGGGTTCGGAAGAGTTCGGGGAAGCGGAGGTCGTAACAGATGGACAACCCGGCGGTGAAGGATTCACCCGGCAGCGCCGCGGTCACTACCTCGTCGCCCGGATGGGTGGATTCCGATTCCCGGTGCGCCGCCGCGCCGGGCAGATCCACGTCGAACAGGTGCAGCTTGCGGTAGCTGGCCAGGATCTGGCCCCGGGGACCCAGAAGCAGGCTGGTGTTGTAGGGCCGGGCCTTGCCGGGCGTGCGTTCGGGGAAGGAACCCATAAGGAGAAAGATTCCCAGTTTCCCGGCCAACTCCCGGAAGCGGGTCACCAGGGGGCCATCCACGGGCTGGGCCGCGGCGGCGGTGTCGGCGTCGCGCCCCAAACAGGCGAAATGCTCCGGCAGGGCCACCAGCCGGGCGCCCCGGGAGGCGGCGGCCTCAACCAAGGCTTGGGCCCGGGCCAGATTGGCCTCCAGGTCCGGGGTGGAATTCATTTGTATGGCCGCAACCCACATAAGCAGTGACCAGTGAGCAGTTGCTCATGGGCCTATCGGCCCACCCGTAAATCATAAAAAGGTTGGTGGGGCGGGCCTCCGTGCCCGCCACCTTTGGTGGCACAGGCTTCCAGCCTGTGCGCCACACCGGCTAGATGCCGGTGCCACCAAAAACTTTTCAGGAGCAGTAAGCGGTGAGCAGCCGGACGATTTCCCAAGATTCCGGATAAGTTATGTTTTTCTGAAATCTGACCGCTGACCGCTACCCCCCTCCCTCCCAAATAATAGAGAAATTTTCGCCAAAGGTCTATCGATAAAGCAACGTGGGGTCCGGCCACTCCATCAAGGCGGCCGCCTCGGCAGGGCCCCAGGCGCCGGCGGGATAAGGCCGCACCATGGACGGCGCCGGGTCCAGGGCCGGGGCGTAGAGGCGCCAGGCCCACTCGACTTCGTCGGCCCGGACAAACAGGGTCTGGTCGCCGGCCATGATGTCCAGGAGAAGGGTGTCATAGGCATCGGGCAGCGGCGCAAAACCTTCGGTGTAGCGATACCTGAGGCGCCGGGTCTTGAGTTGGAGGGGCTCCCCCGGGGCCTTGACTTCGAAATGGAGATCGAAGCCCTCGTCGGGCTGTACCGTAAACACCAGAACGTTGGGGCTGCAGGTGCCGGCATAATGGGGCTCGAAGACCCACACCGGCGGGCAGCGAAAGGTCACGGCGATCTGGGTGAACCGCGTGGGCAGGCGTTTGCCGGTCACCAGATAAAAGGGCACGCCCTGCCAGCGCCAGTTTTCAATGCTGAGCTTCATGGCCACGAAAGTTTCGGTAGGGGAGTCGGGGGAGACCCCCGGCTCTTCCCGGTAGCCCGGCGCCTCCTGGCCGT
>JAUSOZ010000192.1 GCA_030655955.1 Deltaproteobacteria bacterium | reverse complement strand
TTATAAAAATACCTTCAAGACGGGTCCGCAATCAGCGGGCCGCACCCCCGGCGCCGCCACCACCCCTCGATCCCTGGCCCTCCCCTCTGTCCCCGCTATGTTCATTATCGTCATCAACTTTTATAAACATTAACCGATTTTCGTTTTTTAAAGATTCCGGTGCTGACTTGGACAAATTGTTCCAGAATTCAAATGAGTTACAAATTCCGGCCCCCATTCCAGAGACAGTTGTAGGGGCGGTGCGCTAACCGCCCCTGGGAAAACCTCTCGAAAAAATTAAGAATATTTTTGCAAGATATATCTGGAACGCAAGAGAAGACGGGAAATGCACTTTCTATGGAGAAGTTCCCGGCGGGCCGCGGCCGTCCTTTAATAAAAGAGCGGGCGCACCCACGGGTGCGCCCCTTAAAGGAAAATAACCTTTGCAGCCGCCTCAGGCCACGGTCACCTCTTTACAGAGGAAGACGTCCTGGATGGCGGTGAAGAGTTCCACCCCTTCGGCCATGGGCCGCTGGAAGGTCTTGCGCCCGGAGATCAGCCCCATGCCCCCGGCCCGCTTGTTGATTACCGCGGTGCGCACCGCGTCGGCCAGGTCGTTCTTGCCTGCGCCACCGCCGGAGTTGATCAGCCCGGCCCGCCCCATGAAGCAGTTAGCCACCTGGTAACGGCACAGGTCGATGGGGTGGTCGGGGGCCAGCTGGCTGTAGACCAAATCGCTGGTCTTGCCGAATTTGACCGCCTTATAGCCGCCGTTGTTCACCGCCAGCTTCTGCTTGATGATGTCGGCCTCGATGGTTACCCCCAGGTAGTTGGCCTGGCCGGTGAGGTCGGCGGAAGCGTGGAAGTCGCCCTCCTTGGTCTTGAACGCCGGGTTGCGCAGGTAGCACCAGAGGATGCAGGCCATGCCCAGCTCGTGGGCCAGCTTGAAGGCCTCGGAAATCTCCAGGATCTGCCGGCGGCACTCCGGGGAGCCGTAATAGATGGTGGCCCCCACGGCCACCGCTCCCAGTTCGAAGGCCTGCTCCACCGAGGCGAAGAGGGTCTGGTCGTAAAAATTGGGGTAGGAAAGCATCTCGTTATGGTTGAGCTTGACGATGAAGGGGATCTTGTGGGCGTATTTCCTGGCCACCGCGCCCAGCACCCCCATGGTGGAGGCCACGGCGTTGCAGCCCCCGGCGATGGCCAGCTTGACGATGTTCTCCGGGTCGAAGTAGATGGGGTTGGGGGCAAAGGAGGCGGCGGCGGAATGCTCCACCCCCTGGTCCACCGGCAGAACAGAGAGATAGCCGGTGCCGGCCAGGCGGCCGTGGCCGAACAGGGAGGCTAAGGAGCGCAAGACCCCCGGGCTCCGATCGCTCATCATCCAGACCCGGTCGATGAAATCGGGCCCCGGCAGGTGCAGGCTCTCCTTGGAGAACCCTGTGCACTTGTGGTTCAACAGGTCATCGGCCTCGGCGCCTAACAACGATTGGATTTTTTTGATCAAGGGCCACCTCCTTAAATGACAGGTTTTAGGTTCTGGGTTTTGGGTTCCGGGTTCCTTGGCGGCGCTCAAGTTGACAAAGCGGCATCTTCCGCCCTTCTTAAAGGTAGTTCATTTTTATCTATCGGTCAATTTGTCCCTTGTGGCGATCTATCTTAATATGAGACCTATGCGCGTCCCTGGCAAGGGCTTATTTTCAGATAGCAGCAGTCAGCGGTCAGCCATCAGCAAAAACAAGGACTTATCAAATCGGCTCGTTAACGATTGGTTGCCTGGAATAATACAACCATCTGTTTTGATTTGTAAAGCTGAACGCTGATAGCTGAACGCTTACGGCTTATTTTATCCTGGCCTGGCTGAAGTCATCAACTCCACTGCCACCCGGGCGGCTCGCCTTGAGGCCCCCGGTCCCCCGAGGCGGCGGATCACCGTGGCCAGGCCGCGGCGCACCGCCTTCATGCGCCCCGGGTCCTGGATGAGGCTCAAGACCTCGTGCGCCAGACGCTCCGGGGTGAAATCGTCCTGCAGGAGTTCGGGAAACACCCGCTCCCCGGCCAACAGATTGGCCATGCCCATATGCTCCACCCGGACGAGCCGGCGGGCCAACGCAAAGGTCAAGGGTGACACCCGGTAGACGATGACCGTGGGCACCCCCGCCAGGGCCGCCTCCACCGTGGCCGTGCCCGAGGCTACCACCGCGACGTGGGCCGCGCCCAGGGCCTGGTAAGCCTGGCCGGTGATGATGGTGATGGTGGGGCCGTTTTGGGGGAGGGGGCGAGGGGCGGACAGCCCCTCCCCCCTCCCCCAATCCCCCTCCCCCAACCCCTTACAGGCGGGTGGGAGGGGAGTTTGAGGGGAGGGCGGGGGAATTTTGTCTCCCGGCCTTCCCCTCAAGTCAATCCAAAACTCCTCCACCAACCTTTCCACCAGCCCCGCCGGGGCGGTGGAGGCCAGGGGCAGGATAAACTGGGTTTGGGGTATGCTCCGGTGAATGAGGCTGGCGGCCTCAAGCATCGTGGGCAGGTGCCGCTCGATTTCACCGGCCCGGCTGCCGGGGAGCAGAGCGATGGTCAGGGCCTCCGCATCCAGGTTATGCCCCAGCAAAAAGACCCGCCGGTCAGCGAGGGGCGGCAGGGTCTCCCTAAAGGGGTGGCCGACGTAATCCACGCTCACGCCTTGTCCCCGGTAAAAGTCGGCCTCAAAGGGGAAGATTACCACCAGGCGGTCGGTAAGCCGAGCCAGGGTGCGCACCCGGTAGGTGCGCCAGGCCCAGACCTGGGGGCTGATGTAGTAGAGCACCGGCACCCGGTAGTATCTGGCCAGCCGGGCCACCCAGAAATTGAAGTCGGGAAAATCCACCAGGATGACCAGGTCCGGGCGGGAGGTTTTGAGGACGCGGGCGATGCTGCGCAGGGCGCCCCAGATGGCGGGCAAGTGGCCCACCACTTCCATGAGGCCCACCACAGCCAGCTCCGAGGCCGGGGTGAGAATCCGCACCCCCTGGGCGCGCATTTCCTCACCCCCCACCCCGAGGAACTCAGCGTTGGGGCAGAACTCCCGCATGGCCGCCACCAGCCGGGCGGCATGGTCGTCCCCGGAGGCCTCCCCGGCGACCACGAGGATTCGGGGGGGCTTACGCCCCGGGGGAAAACCAGGGGGAAAAGGCGAAAAGGGGAAAAGGGGGAAGGCGTTAAACCCATTACCAGTATCGCTCTTCATATTATCCTTTACACCTTATATTCTAGTTATTCTGGTTCCCAAGTTGAACTTGGAAACCAGAATATGATGCGTAAGTCGCGCCTGGTGCGCAGTGCGCACCCTGATAACTGTATTTGCCCTTTTCGCCTTTTTCCCTCTTCCCCTTTTCCCCCCAATCCATGAACCCGCATCATTTATGGGAACGCACCGCAAACGCCATTCTGCCTAAGCCGTAGTTCAAGCCGTGCGAATTCACCAGACCGCTGTAGAAGGCGAAGCCCCAATTCGTCCGGGTGTCGTGCATCTGCCCGGACCAGACCCAGGCCGCCTTGGGTTGGAATAACGGGTCCATATTGGCACGGGAGGCCCCTTTTTGATAGATGCCTTTCAATTCCGGAATCGTAGGCATCCGCCAGCCGCCCCCGGCCACGGTGAGACCATCCACCCAGGCCTTGGCCTCGTGCCAGTTGTTGTCGGCGTTGGGGCCAACATACCAATCAAGGCCGGTGAGGCTGTCGGTGATAACCCCATTATCGGCTTGGGTAAATCTAGGTTGGACCGGGGTACCCGCCGTCATGTTTTGGCCCTTGCCGCAACCCCACACCACCAATAAAATCAAAGCCATCAGGCCCAAACGATACCATCGTGCCATGGTTAACCCTCCAACGGTCAATTACAGGAAAATAATCATGATATTCTGGTTCCCAAGTTGAACTTGGGAACCAGAATACGGTGCGTAAGACGCACCCTACGAGAACCTTTCACAGCAGTCGGGCCTGGTGCGCGGTGCGCACCCTACATTAACTACATGAACTTTATTTGCCCTTCCCCTTTTCGCCTTTTCCCCTTTTCCCCCCAAATCTTTACCCTTTCGCCAGTTTCATGGCGGCGTTGATTTCCAGAGCCAGGTCCAGGGCGGCCCGGCCGGCTTCACCGGGTATGGGCGCTTCCCCGCCGTCCCGGATGGTCTGGACAAAGGCCGTGATCTCTTTGAACAGGACATCTTCCTGAGAAAACCGGCGGGTCTCCAAGGCTACCCCCGGCAGCGGCCCCATGGCCCCGTCCTTCCGGGAGGCGGCGGTGAGTTCCCGGTCCTCAAAATCCACCGCCAGGTAGGCCTCGGGCTGGAAGAGGCGGAACTTGCGCATGGACTTGAAGGACATGCGGGAGGCGGTGAGGTTGGCGATGCAGCCGTTGGCGAACTCCAGCCGGGCGTTGGCCAGATCCACGCGGTCGGTGAGCACCGAGATGCCGGCAGCGCGAATCTCGGCCACGGGCGAGGGCACCAGGTTCAGCACATGA
>JAUSOZ010000175.1 GCA_030655955.1 Deltaproteobacteria bacterium | reverse complement strand
AAAAGTAGCGGTAAACCCGGGCCAGAGACCGGGAAGGTTCTTAGAGGTGTTCAATGCCCCGCACGAATTCCGCCTAGATCTATTCCTGGGGGCGGGTAGGCAGGTAATTGAATCCCATCCCGTAAAAGTCGCCGCTGGTCTTGCCATGGAGCAGACGGCCTGCCTTTTCCAGTCGTTGCCATAGCCTGGTGTTGGGGAGAGGCTGCAAGATGTTGATCATCACGATGGGGATGGCGAGCTCTTCCGCGAACTCCACGATGCAGTTCATGGCGCCGCGCTGTTCCCCATCGAAACCGATGATGAAGCTGGCGATCAGGTTGAGCCCGTTGGCGTTGATGGTCGCCAGGGAATCCTTCAGGGAGTTGCGCAAATTTTGAAACTTGCCGGCGGCGCGCAGCAGTTCAGGTGCAGGCGTTTCCACTCCCAAAAAGACAAAGGCGAAGTTGGCCGCGGTCATAAGGTCGATCATCTCCCGATCCTGCCCCAGGTTCATGGAAGCCTGGGTCCAGAAAGAGAAGGGCTCCCCGTGGGCCTGCATCCAGGGGATCAGCCGGTTAAGAATGGCCCGGGCATGATCCTGGTTACCGATGAAATTGTCATCACTGATGAGCACCACCCCGCGCCAGCCCAGACGATACAGAGTTTCCAGTTCGGCGATGACCTGGCCGGGATCTTTGTAGCGGGGTGTGCGGCCGTAGAGGCTGACGATATCGCAGAATTCGCAGTCAAAGGGGCAGCCCCGGGAGGTCTGAATGCCCATGGTGACATAGTCGTCAAGCCTGATCAGATCAAACCGGGGCACCGGCGAGATGGTCATCTGCGGTTTGCCGTCTTCTTCAATTACCCCCCCCCGGTTGCCCTTCCCGGAGGGCCGCCAACAAGCGCGGGATGCTGGTTTCGCCCTCGCCCCGCACCAGAAAATCGGCTCCGGCTTCCAGCACATCCTGGGGCAGAGAGGTGGCACAGGGGCCCCCTACGATTACGGTTTTCCCCTGCTCTTTGGCCTGCCGCACCAGACGTAACATTCCCTCTTGCTGAATGATCATGCCGGTGATCATCACCAGGTCGGCCCACTGCCAGGATGGGGCGCTGACGGGGCCGAGGTTCAGGTCTGCCAGGCGGAATTCCCATTCTTGCGGCAAGAGCGCCGCCACGGTCAGGAGCCCCAGGGGCGGCATCAGGGCCTTGCTGCCGGTAAAATTACAAGTTTCGGCTAAAGACCAAAATGATGGTGGAAACTCAGGACTTATGAGCAGAACTCGCATGATTGTCTCAATTGCGCTGCATAGAAGTTAGGGTCAAGGACGCGATGATCACTAGTGGTTCAACCAGGGGCGCATGTCGATCAGGCGCACATGCTGATCCATGGCCACGGCCTGGAAGGCGGGGTCAGAGAGTAGGGCAAATTGAGCCCGCCCGGCCGTAAGATGGCGGATTTGCTCATCGAAGGGGGCGAAAAACGGGCCGTAAATCCGTTCGGCCAGCCCCTTGGCTGCCCCGGGAAGATGGGGCTTATCAAAGGGAAAGAGAAAGTAGCCGCCCTTCAAGAAGGCCGGGGTGAAATGACGGTCATCGACGATGAGCCAGGCGATGCCATACTTGCGACAGAAGGCCACCACTTCCTGGGGGTCAGCCGCGTAGTAGGCCTTAAAGAGATCCACCAGCCGGGGCTTAAGTTTGGCCCAGTAACCCCGGCTCCAGGGGTGGGCCAGTTCATAGGTGGCAAAGGCCCGGCGTTGAGCAAAGGTGGGGATGGTGTCCATCAGGTTGGGGTGGCCGGCGATGAGTGCATCCTTGGGCGTTGCGGCCAGGGCGGCATAGACGGCCCCGTAGGCCGAGTAATCTTTGAGGCCGACCCCATGGAGGCGCCAGGCGCCCAGGGATGCTGCCGCCACCAGGACCAGGATGGCCAGATGGCGGGGCCAGCGCTCAACCCGCAGAGCGGTTTTGAGCCCCAGGGCCAAGAACAGGCAGAAGAACAGATTTAAAGTATACATCAGATACCGGTCGGGAACGAATAACTGCAACAAAAAGAGCCGGGCCAGGAAATAGAGGGCCAGAGAGGACAATCCCAGGTAGCCGGCGGGTTTGAGCCCTTGCCGAAAGGAAGGCCAGTCCAGGCGCCAGAACCCGGCCGCCAGCAGCGCCAGCAACCCCGCACAGATTAGGCCGCCGGCCACCGGACCCCACTCCTGAAACGGCGGGATGAATTCCCAGGGGCTGATAAATTCCCACAGCAGCGAAGCTTCCGGCAGGATAGGGTAACGGCCGTGGGCGTAGAACTCGGGGTGATTGACCATCTCTTGGGCGCGCACCAGAGGTCCGTAGCCGTCAGCGCTGAACTGGAGGTTTATCGCCACAACCAGCACCGCTCCCAGGCCCAGGAGGACAAAGTGGGCGGCCTGGGCCGGGAAAGGCGGCGGGTTATCCCGGCCCAGGCGCGCCAGCAGCCAGGCCAGCAACGCCGCCGGGGCCGCCACCATGAAGATGTAAGGGATGAACAGGGCCTGGAGCAGGAGCGCCCCGCCCATGACCCAGGGCCGCCGGGCCTGCCAGCCCAGCCAGAAGAGGGCCAGAAGTGGGGCCGCAAAGGACCGGGCCAGGCCGCCGGCCAGGTTGTCCAGAAAAAAGGGCATCAGCCAGAAGCAGGCCACCATCGTCCACCCCAGGCAATGGTCTGCCAGGCGGGTCCCGATCTTAAAGAGGCAGAAGGCCAGGAAGACGAAAAGGAACCCGGGGAGGAGCTTGGAGAAGACCAGGGGGGACACCCACCAGGAGGCCAGCCAGTAGAGACCTTTGATGCCCCAGGTAACGTAGGCCCTTGCATAGCCGGTAAGGAAGTCGCCCGGGAATAATGCCGGGTCCTGCCATTGCTGCATCCAGTAGATCTGCTGGCGGACGTCGTCATTGATGATAAAGCGATTGGTCAGAGCCTGGAAGTGCGCCAAAACAAAGATGACCCCGGAAATCAGGGCCACCATTATTCCGGGCCAGGGGTCCCTGGTCCAGCCGCCATGGGGCTCTATGGTTTCAGATGGGTTTTTCAAAGACGCGGAAGACCTTGTAGCGCTGGCCGCCCAGGGCCACGATAACCTTGATCCAGTGCTTGAGGTTGGCCGGGACCAGGGAAAGATCGGCCATCTCACAGGGAGTGTGCTTTACCAGGTAGATATAAGAGCGCAGGAGCAGGGCCAGGTGCAAATACCGCCGCTGATAGGGTTGACTGATCCCCACCACCATGGCCCTGATCTTCGTGACCGGCCGGTACTTGGCCCAATAGAGCAGGCGGAGTTTGCCCCAGAGCGTCAGACGCCCGTTAAACTGCCGGATGAGCGGATTGAGGTCGGGCAGGCTGATGCCGAAACCGGCCACGTGGTCGTCATCCAGGAGAACGTAAGCCATTTCCGGGCGTAAACAGGGTTTGACCATGGCAAACATATCATCGAACTGGCGCCGGGTCAGGGGCACGTGTCCCCAGTTGGGCGCCCAGGCCGTATTGAACAGTTGGAAGACCTCGTCGGCGCGGAGGTCGACTTCTCTGGGGTTGTAGGTCACGATCTCGATGTCCTGCCCCCGCATAATCTGGTCATAGCGTCGTTGCATGGCTTCCAGGTCCGCCTGCCGGTTGGTTATCTTATAAGCATGCCAATCCATGGCCTTGACAAAACCCAGGGAGACCAGGAGGTCCTGGTAATAAGGTGGGTTGTGGGTCTGGAACATGACCGGCATGGAGTCAAACCCCTCCACCAGCAACCCCATCTCATCG
>JAUSOZ010000161.1 GCA_030655955.1 Deltaproteobacteria bacterium | reverse complement strand
AAATAATTATCCAGACAGAGGACCTCGTGATCCTGGCGCAGCAGGTACTCCACCAGATGGGAGCCGATGAACCCCGCCCCACCGGTGATCAAGATGCGGGCCATATGCGTTTCTCCTTTCACGTCGCCGCGTGGCTCCATTGTAACCGGCTTCGGCCCCAAGGTAAATTACTCCGGCGCATTTTTTCTTTTGCCAGGGGTTGACAATCCCCGGCATTTTTCTATAGGGTGTAATAAAGAGCCTGGCCGTAGGGGGGGAAGACGGGACCCCACCTGATAATGAAATGCTCATGTGGTAATCATCCCTCTGCCGCTCGTCGCTGTATCATTGCGTAATCATTAATTAAATCTCTACTATTTCATCCATCAGGATGGAAAGAATCCATCAAAACCATGAAGGAGGCAACTAACCTATAGGCTATAATTAAGGAGGATAGGTCATGCGTAAGATCATTTGTTTAGCTGTGGCGTCGGTTGTATTATCGGTGAGCCCGGTGTTGGCTTCCAGTATGCAGAGCATCCGCAAAGATTTGGTCAATGTGCGTTCCAATCCTGATTTAAACTCTGAGGTTGTTTTTCAGGCTTCCCTGGGTTACCCCGTTCAGATAGAAAAGCAGAAAAGCGACTGGGTCTATTGCACCGATTGGAAGAGCCAGGCCGGCTGGGTTTACAAGCCCCTGGTCTCCAAGACGCAAACTGCGGTGATATTGGTGGAGGACGCCAATATTAGAAAAGGTCCCAGCCTGAGGAAGCCGGTTATCATGCAGGCATCCAAAGGTGAAATCTACAAAATCTTTGACGAAAAAGGCCAGTGGGTCAAGGTCGGCTACTACCTGGAAAATGAAGAGATCGGCTGGATCCGCCAGGATATGGTCTGGGGGGACTAAAGGGAGCCGGGGTGGCGCCCGGGGCCGCATTTAGCCATTGCCCCCGAAGAGTTTATCCCTTAAACTGGGCTGAAGCCGCCCGGGGGCCCTCCGGCCCCGTGTAAGCCGGCCTGGACTTGGGTCCTGCCGAAGTCCAATTTCTCCAGAGGTTACCTTTATGCATACGGTTACCGGCTTCCCGCACCCCCCGGTCCCTACCGGTGTATGCCGCTTCATCGTCGTGCTCATGGCACTGGCGTCTCTGTCCGCCTGCGCCCCTTCGAACCAGGCGGAGGGAGAACTGCGCCAAGAGATTAAGGCGCTCAAGGCGCAAGTGACCGCCATGCAGGAAAAGCTCAACCAGGTGCAGACCGGGCAGCAGGTCATTTTGGACCTGCTGAAGCAGCCGGCGGTCGCGGCGGCGCCCATAGCCGTGCCGAGCCAACCCGCGGCGCCTGCGGCCCTGACCGTGGCCGAACTCCTGGCCAGCAAAGACCGCTACCTGGGCACCCGGGTGAAGGTCAAGGGCATGCCGGGCCCGGTCATGGTGCACCATAAATCTCTTATGCTCAAAGGGCCTCAGGGCATGGTCGAGGTGCTGTTCGGCAACCTGCCGGATCCGAAGCTGGTCCAGAGCCTCACCTCCACGGCGCTGGATAAACCCCTCACCGTGACCGGCGTGGTTAACCTGCCGCCGGCCCGGGGAGCCGGGGCCCAGCTCCAGATCAGCGCTGAGGCCGTGGAATTCTGAGGCCGACTCAGCCAACCGGGCTGACCTGGGGCTCCTTCAGCCGGAGGGCGCTAACAAAAAAAAACTGGTATACAGCCGGCCCGACGCCCGGAAACGGCGCCCCCAGCCTGAGCCGCAGCTTCTCCTGCCTGGGCGAAAATGAGACTGCCTAAGGGTCAATATTGACTTGGGGAAAGGACCCGAGGGCCTTGGCGCCATAGGCTGCGATTGCCCCCGGGCCAGCCGATGACTTAATTGAGCGGTTCTTTATGGGCCTTCGGCGCACCCGTAAATTATGGAAAGTCTGGTGGAACGGGCCTCCGTGCCCGCCGCTGCCATAAACTAATGGTGCGTAGGACGCACCCTACGAAAGACTTTTCAGACCAGTCAGGCATGGGCCTTGGGCCCACCGGTAAATCATGAAAAGCTGTTGTAGGGGCGGTTCGCGAACCGCCCCTACGTGAACTTTTCGAAGCAGCATAAATTCTTGGCTTAAAATGTCAGATATGTAGCGGGCACTGCCCGCCGTATCCGCCCATCAATCGGAGCGTAGAACACACCCTACGAAAGACTTTCCGGAACAGATTTTCTCACCCTTTTCGGTTACCCGGATGCCGCGGTTTTACGTTTCGGTGGGGCGAATACCGTCCCAGCACTTGAGACAGAGATCTTCTTGGGGAATCCCCAGGGCATCCACAAAGGCTTCCAGGCTGTTGTATCTGACCGAATCGGCCCCGATCTGACCTGCCACCCAGTGTTCCAAAGGCCGCAACTGTTCTTCCGAGATGATGTCGCCGTGAAACTGATATTTGCGGGCCATCAGTTCCTCGTAGGTCCGGGTGGAAATGCCGAAATCGCAGGGGTACATGAGCGGGGGACAAGCGACCCGCACGTGCACCTCCCGGGCCCCGGCTCGCTTCAGGTCCATCACTTTATTAAGAATCTGCGTTCCCCGCACGATGGAGTCATCGCACAGGATAATGCGCTTATCTTTGACGGCGTGATGCAGGACGGAAAGCTTGCGCTTGGCCATGGCTTCCCGGGCTACCTGGTTGGATTGCGTGTAGCTGCGGTCGGCATAGCGGTTGTATAAGAAAACCTCCTGGTAATTCAGGCGGGAGCGCATGTGGTAACCGATGGCGTGGCCGATGCCGGACATGGGCACCGGGGCCACCAGGTCGGCCTCGAGGCCGCCCTCATCCTGATCCCTCTGGGCCAGCCGGGCCCCTAAATTATTCCGGGCTTCCAGGACCCAGAGGTCTTCCATCACCGAATCGATGCTGGCCGTATAAGCCCATTCAAAGGCGCAGTAGGCCCGGCGGGGTGAATGGAGCTGCCCTACGGTGGTAAACCCCTGGGAATTGATGAGCACAATCTCACCGGGGCGGACATCCCGCACCACCGTCATATCCAGATTATGCAGGGCCCGGGATTCGGAACTGACGGCATACTTGCCCTCTCCCTGCCCCAGGATCAGCGGCCGGAAGCCGTAGATATCCCGGGTGGCATAAATACCGTCCCGGGTGAGAATCACCAGGGAGTAAGCCCCCTTGATCTTCTCGGCCAGAGCGGTGAAGCCGGCTAACGGATCCGGCTGCTCCAGGTAAATCTTGGAGATGAGCTCGACATTGTAGCCGCGCCAGAAGGCCATACCGCGGCTCATCATCTCCCGGATTAATTCCTGGTCATTGATGATGTTGCCGCTAAAGGCCACCGCGATCTCACCCTGGAGTGACTGCCATTTTACCGGTTGGCGCTCCTTCAGGCTGACGTGGCCGATACCCCAGGTCCCCGGCAGGTTCGCCAGATCCTGCCCGGTGAAGCTGTTCAAGACCTTGCCGTGGTGGGTGATCTGGCTCACCTGGCCGTTGCAGGTGGCGATGCCGCAGTACTCCTGGCCGCGATGCTGCAACAAATCAATCCCCTGGAAGATTTCGTAAGCACAGGGGGCATTGGAGTAGAGGGCGAAAATACCGCAGTTGTCCTGGATCGATGTTTTCATGGTTTATTCCCGATTCCCCGTAGACCAGCAGTCTGGCGTTTTTCGGTTACTTGATGCCGGCATGATAGCTCTGCAGGGACCGGACCTGGCTGCGTCCCCGGCGAATTTCCCCGATGCCCCGGGCTGCGGCCAGCGCTCCGGCCAGGGTGGTGATATAGGGAATCTTATAGTTGATCGCGGCCTTGCGGATATAAGAGTCGTCATATTTGCTCAATTTGCCGCTGGGGGTGTTGACGATCAGGTTGATTTCCTGGCTCTTGATGGCATCCACGATGTGGGGCCGGTCCTCATGCAGCTTGGAAATACGCTCTGATTCGATCCCCTGTTCGGTCAGAAACTTATGCGTCCCCTGGGTGGCCTTGATTTTGAACCCCAGGTGGGAAAATTGCCGGGCCACCTCCAGGACGCCGGGCCGGTCATTTTCGGACACGGTGATCAAGACCGTGCCCTCACTGGGTAGGGTCTGTTTGGCCGCGTCCTGGGCTTTATAAAAGGCCATGCCGAAGGAGTCGGCCATTCCCAGCACTTCGCCGGTGGAGCGCATCTCCGGACCCAGGAGCGGGTCGACCTCCGGAAACATGTTGAAGGGGAAAACCGCCTCTTTGACCCCGAAATGGGGGATGGACTTGGGCTGCAGGTTCAGGTCGGCCAATTTTTTCCCCAACATGATCTGGGTGGCCAGGCGGGCCATGGGGATATTGCAGATCTTGGAAACCAACGGCACGGTGCGGGAAGCCCGTGGATTGGCCTCGAGGATATAGACCGTATCCTGGGCGATGGCATACTGAATGTTCATCAGACCCACGACCTTAAGGGCTATGGCGATTCTGCGGGTGTATTCATAGATGGTGTCCAGGTGCTTGGCCGGGATGCTGATGGGGGGAATGACGCAGGCCGAGTCCCCGGAATGAATGCCGGCCAACTCGATGTGTTCCATGACGGCCGGGACAAAGGCGTCGGTGCCGTCGGCAATGGCGTCGGCCTCGGCTTCGATGGCGTTTTCCAGAAACTTGTCGAGGAGCAGGGGACGCTCCGGGCTCACCTCAATGGCCGCGGCCACGTAGTGCCGCAGCATGGCTTCGTCATGGATCACTTCCATGGCCCGGCCGCCCAAGACATAAGAAGGCCTGACCATGAGGGGATAACCGATCCGGGCCGCCACCGCCAGGGCTTCCTCCAGGTTAGAGGCCATCCCCGACTCCGGCTGGGGGATGCCCAACTGGCGCATCATGTGACGGAAACGGTCCCGGTCTTCCGCCAGGTCGATGATATCCGGGGTGGTGCCGAGGATTTTGACTCCCGCCGCGGCCAGCTCATTGGCAATGTTGAGGGGCGTCTGCCCCCCGAACTGGACGATCACGCCTTCGGGCTTCTCCTTGGCATAGATGCTCAAGACGTCTTCCACCGTCAGGGGCTCGAAATAGAGCTTGTCCGAGGTGTCGTAGTCCGTGGACACGGTTTCCGGGTTGCAGTTGACCATGATGGATTCAAGGCCCTCATCCCGAATGGCGAAGGCGGCGTGCACGCAGCAGTAATCGAACTCGATGCCCTGGCCGATGCGGTTGGGTCCCCCGCCCAGCACCATGATCTTGCGCCGTTCGCTTACCTCCACCTGGTCCGGGGCATTGTAGGTGGAAAAATAATAGGCCGCGTTTTCTACCCCGCTCACCGGCACCGGTTCCCAGGCCTGGGCCATCCCTGAAGCGAGGCGGCTGGCCCGGATCTGCGATTCCGGCAGGCCCAGCAGTTGGGCCAGATAGCGGTCGGCAAAACCGTCTTTTTTGGCCTGCGCCAGGAGCGCCTCCGGCAGGTCCCGGCCCTTATGCTGCAAAATCTCCTCTTCCAGTTCCACCAGTTCCTTCATCTGCTGAATAAACCAGGGTTTTATATAGGTCTTGGCATAGAGGGCCTCGACGCTGGCGCCCTGGCGCAGCGCCTCATACATGATGAACTGGCGCTCGCTGGAGGGCTCGTTCAAGAGATTCATGAGTTCCTCCAGGGATTTCTTATAAAAATCCTTGGCGAATCCCAGGCCGTAGCGGCCGATCTCCAGCGACCGGATGGATTTCTGGAAGGCCTCTTTATAGGTCTTGCCGAGACTCATGACCTCGCCCACGGCCTTCATCTGGGTGCCGAGCTTGTCCTCGGCCCCGGGAAATTTTTCAAAGGCCCAGCGGGCGAACTTCACCACCACGTAGTCGCCCCAAGGCTCGTACTTCTCCAAAGTGCCCAGGCGCCAGTAGGGGATTTCATCCAGAGTGAGGCCCCCGGCCAGGAGGGAGGAGACCAGGGCGATGGGAAAGCCGGTGGCCTTGGAGGCCAAGGCCGATGACCGGGAGGTGCGGGGGTTGATCTCAATGACCACCACCCGGCCGGTCTTGGGGTCGTGGGCAAACTGGATATTGGTGCCGCCGATGACCCGGATGGCCTCGACGATATCATACGAGTATTTCTGCAGCCGCTTTTGCAGCTCCGGGTCGATAGTCAGCATGGGGGCGGTGCAGTAGGAGTCGCCGGTGTGTACCCCCATGGCGTCCACATTTTCGATGAAGCAGACGGTGATCATTTGATTTTTGGCGTCCCGCACCACCTCCAACTCCAACTCTTCCCAGCCCAGGACCGATTCCTCCACCAGGATCTGCCCCACCAGAGACGCCGAGAGGCCCCGGGCGGCGATGGTGCGCAGCTCCTCCAGGTTGTAGACCAGGCCGCCGCCCCAACCGCCCATGGTGTAGGCCGGGCGGATCACCACCGGGTAACCCAGGTCATCGGCGATGCGCTCTGCCTCCTCCACGCGCAGGGCGATGGCGCTCTTGGGCATCTCGATCCCCAGCTGGTTCATGGTCTCTTTGAAGGCCAGGCGGTCTTCGCCCCGCTTGATGGCATCCACTTCCACCCCGATCACCTTAATGCCGTATTCCTCCAGGGCGCCGGAGTTGGCCAACTCCGAGGAAAGGTTCAACGCGGACTGACCTCCCAGGTTGGGCAGGAGGGCATCCGGGCGTTCGGCCTTGATGATCTCGATCATGGTCTGGAGATTTAGGGGCTCAATATAAGTCGCATCCGCCATGCCCGGGTCGGTCATAATGGTGGCGGGATTGGAGTTGGCCAGGACGATCTCGTAACCCAGTTGCCGCAAAGCCTTGCAGGCCTGAGTGCCGGAATAGTCGAATTCACAGGCCTGGCCGATGACGATGGGGCCGGAACCGATAATCATAACTTTCTTGATATCTGGACGTTTTGGCATACTGACTCCTTAAGATCTGGCCCGGTAGAGGAATAAAAAGGGGCTGGGAGGAATATAAGGAACTGATCGGGATGGTGTCAAGAATTAACCAACCCATATGTCGACAATCTTGTTGACCTACCAGAATTGCTTAACATGATTCTGATATTATACATACTTTCGTCTCTGGCTCACGGAGAAAATATCACTGCCGGGGCGTGGAAAAAATAGCCCCCATCAGACCTGTATCCGGCGATATCAGTTTCCCGGATAAATTTCTGATATGATCAGGTTATGAGCCTCAAAAACCGGATATGGGGCATTAAAGCAGGCGGGGAAATTGACCTTTAGAGAGATATAGCGAAAATCCAGGAACAACATGAACTGGAAAATTCTCCATCAACGGACATGGTTTAATCTCATCGGTACCATCATCCTGCTGGTTGGTTTGGGCAGCTCGGTCTTGATTTATCAAAGTGTCGGAAATGATCCGTACGGCCTTTTGGATTTTGAAAATTCCAAGCTCTATAGACATAATCTGGAAGTTTATGGCGGAAAGTTCAGTGTAATTATGGATGACTTCAGGCGTTGGTTTCTCGGCTTAGGGCAGGGAAAATCTCTCGCAGTTATTATAGCCTGCTCCACCATCATTATTTCTTTTGGTATTTTTTATGCCGCGAATCACCGGTCACAACGCTCGAAACCTGAGGCACATAACGATAACGATAATGATGGGCAGGACTAATTTTTTGCGGTCGTGAATCCGCTAAATTCAGGTCGCAGTGATCCTTCTATCGTAAGTCTGAAATCGTGAACACCGTCTCCACCTCTGGGACCTCTTTCTCTACCGCCTCCTTGCCGCCTTCCTGCCGGTCCACCAGGATCAGCACCTTGACCACCGTGAGCCCGAAGTCCCGGGCCGCGGCCACGGCCCGCAGGGCCGAGCCTCCGGTGGTGACCACGTCCTCGACCACCACCACCCGGTCCCCGGGGGTCACATCCCCCACCAGCACGCCGCCGGTGCCGTGGTCCTTGGGCCGCTGGCGCACCGAAAAGGCATTGATGGGGCCACCCTCCAGATAGCTGGTGAGCGCGGTGGCGTGGGCGATGGGGTCCGCCCCCATGGTGAGGCCGCCGATGGCATCCACCTTCAGGCCCCGGATCAGATCAAAGAAAATCTCCCCGATGAGGGCCAGACCCTGGGCGTTGTGGGTGGTGGGGCGGCAATCGATATAGTACGGACTCTCCCGGCCGCTCACCAGCTTGAACGGTATATCCGGGCTGTAACGGAAAGATTTCTCCCTGAGGAGTTCGAGAAGTTGCCGACGTGCTTGGTCCATGTTGCTCTCCCGGAGTCTTTTGTATGTGGCAGCCTGACCAGGTGCAATAGCCGCCCCCGGCTGTTGTCGGGCCAATGGTGCGTAGGACGCACCCTACAGGTGGATTGCCGGCGCTGATGCATAGTCTCGGCTCACCACTTCCTGCTCACTACTCACTGCTCACTTCCCGAAGCGGCTGATGTATTCCCGCAGTGCCTCTTTGGTCGAGGAAAAGGCTATCTGGGGCCAGGGAATCTCTTTGAGCCCGAAGACCCGGGCTTCCAGGGTCTCATCCCCCGCCCCCAGTTCCCCGGATACGTACTCCGTCACGTAGGCCGCGATAATGGTGCGGTGGTCCGGGTAGGAGTAGATATTGAGCAGGTGGATGGGGCGCACGGTCAGGAAGGTCTCCTCCTGGGTCTCCCGGACCACCGCCTCCACCACCACTTCCCCCATGTCCACGAATCCCCCGGGCACCACCCAGAGGCCGTAGCCCGGGTTGATGGCCCGGCGCACCATGACCACCCCTTGCTCCATGGGGATCACCGCGATCACCGACAGCTTGGGGTCGATGTAAAAGATGAAGCCGCAGGCGGTGCACACCAGGCGCTGGGGCTCGCCAGGCTTGATCAGGCGCTTCTCCAGCCCGCCGCCGCACTGAGGGCAGAATTTATAGGTGGCGCAATCTTGTATGTCCAGCATGGGTTTTTACCTGCAAATAGCCATGGTTAGGATACGGCGTCAGCGCTTCACCAGGGGCGAGAGTTGCTATAATACCGAGGTGAAGTCAAACGACAATTTTTTGTAGGGGCGGACCTGTGTGTCCGCCCTGAGGGGGCACACACAGGTGCCCCCCTACAATCCTGTAACTTATTGACCGTTTCAAAACCGCGGTTCGGCGTCAGTTTGAATTAACCGAGAGAACTCAGTTGGGAAAGAAACACCCCCCTTTCCTAAAGGGGGGCAGGGGGATTAAACCAGCGATCAATAATCCCCCTAAATCCCCTTTTAGAAATGGGGGACTGAAAACCGTCGTCCCCAACCTTTAGCTGGGTAAGAAAACATCTTTGCAGCTTAAGACCGGTTTTGCAATAGGTTCTAACCCAGGACAAAGGGCGCCGGCGAAAAAGTGAGCCCGAACACCACGATGGTAATGATTCCCAGCACCCGGCGGCGCCGGTCCAGGGGCACCCAAAACTGATACGGCGGCGGGTGGCGCCAGCCCAGAAAAACCAGGAGCACGGCCCACAGCAACCAGCCTTGCCAGAATATGACCCCGCAGACCACCAAGAGACCGAGCATCCCCAGGGAGATATAGCGATGGTATTCTGGAAACAGGGCATAGGCCACGTGGCCCCCGTCCAGTTGGCCCACCGGCAACAGGTTGAGGGCCGTAACCAACAGACCGATCCAGCCGGCAAAGGCCACCGGATGCAGGATGACATTTTCCTCTGGCGTCATCGGCCCCAGGGCCAGCCAGCTCAAGAGCTTGAACAGCAGGGGCTCCCCCAGGGTTATCGTTTCCTCACCCCCGCCGATGACCGTGACCGTGGACAATTTCAGGCCGATGAGGATGACCGGGATAGCAACCAGGACGCCGATTAACGGCCCGGAGCAACCCACGTCCAGCAAGGCCCGCTTGTCCCTGATGGGCGAGCGGATGCGGATGAAGGCCCCAAAGGTGCCGATAATGAAGGGAATGGGCGGAGCCGGAATAAAATAGGGCAGGGTCACATCCAGATGGTGCCGCCGGGATACCAGGTAGTGGCCCATCTCGTGGGCGCCCAGGATCAGGAGCAGGGTGAACGAAAACGGGATGCCCGTATAGAGCAGTTCGGGGGTTTCCAGGGGATTGACCCCCTGCTGCAGGGCTCCGGCGATGACGGTGGTGACCACCGTGGCCAGGAGCAGCCCCAGGTGCAGCAGGCGGCGCGGCGGCTTGGGGGCCGCCGGCCAGGGCGGCACGAACTCGGGCTGCGGGAAGGGCTCCGGAATCATCTCCGGTGGAAACGGTCTCTCCTCCGGGCTCACTTCAGGTCCACCCCGGCCTTCAAGGCCGCCATCTCCCGCCCGGTGACCTCCCGGAAGGCTCCCCGGTGCAGTCCCTCCAATTTGAGCGGGCCGAAGGCGATGCGCTTTAATTTCTCCACCGGGTGTCCCACCTGTTCCATCAGCCGCTTGATCAGATGGTAGCGCCCCTCATGCACGGTGATTTCCAACACGGTTTTTTCCGGTTCCCGCTTGTTGACCAGCACTTCCGGGTAAACGAACCGGCCGTCCAGATCCACCCCGGCGGACAGTCGCCGCACCGTCTCTTTGCTCACCTCCCCGGCCACCGTTACCCGATAGGTACGGGGCACCGAGTAGGTGGGATGGGTCAGCCGATAGGCCAGTTCGCCGTCGTTGGTCAGCAGAAGCAGGCCCGTGGCGTCGTAATCCAGACGCCCCACGGGATAGAGCCGGCCAGGCATTTTACCCAGCAACTCCGTGACCACGCGCCGCCCCTCGGGGTCGCGGGTGGTGCAGACATACCCGTAGGGCTTGTGCAGCATGACGGTCTTGCGCGCCGCCGTCACCTTGACGATGCTCCCATCTATCTTGACCACGTCCCGGTCCGGGTCGACCTTGACCCCCATGGCCGTGACCACCTGGCCGTTGACGACCACCCGGCCGGCCAGGATAATCTCCTCGGAGGTGCGCCGTGAGGCCACCCCGGCCCGGGAGAGAAATTTTTGTAAGCGCTCGGTGGTCATGATAATTGGGAAAAAGGCGCAAAGGGGAAAAGGGGAAAAGGAAAAGACTTGCTGGTTAGATTCCTATACACCTTTTCTTCCTTCCCCTTATCTTTTTCGAAGAAACTCGTATACTTCATTGACCGAGTGAATCACAAAAGCGTCAGCATTAGCCGTCATGTTCGGAAGGTATTACTTCCAAAGATAGAGGTTCTGTCATTTCATACCCTCCTTGCCCCGGCATTAAATTATATCGTAGCCTATCCTAAACACTGGCCACTGACCACTATCTCCCCCGGTCCTCCCCTCAAATCATCCTGACTCCAACTAAGGAACTAACTGGAATTTTTGGTTAAATCCCACCGCGTCCCGGACTTCGGCCATGGTCCGGCGGGCCTCTTCCCGGGCCCGGTCATTGCCTTCGTGCATGATGTCCAGGACCTCGTCGGGGTGGGCTTCGTAGTATCGGCGCCGTTCCTGGATGGGAGCCATATTCTCCAGCAACGCCTCCGCCAGCATCTTTTTGCAATCCACGCATCCCAGGGTGGCTTTGCGGCATTCGGCGCTGATCTCGTCCAGGCGCGCTTGCGGCAGGTTGAGACGGTGGAAGGGGAAGGCCAGGCAGCGGTCCGGTTCGCCGGGATCTTTCCGGAAGGGGCGCTGGGTGTCGGTGGTCATCTGGCGCACCTGCTTGGCCATCACCTCCGGCGGGTCGCTCAGGTAGATGCAGTTGCCGTAGCTCTTGCTCATCTTGCGGCCGTCGGTGCCCGTAAGTTTCGGAATCTCGGTTAAGAGGGCCTCCGGTTCCGGAAAAATGGGCCGGTACAGGTGGTTGAAGCGCCGGGCGATCTCCCGGGTCATCTCCACGTGCGGCACCTGGTCCACCCCCACCGGCACCCCATCCGCCTTGTACATCAGGATATCCGCCGCCTGAAGCACTGGGTAGCCCAAAAAGCCGTGAGTGGCCAGATCCTTATGGGCCAACTGCTCTATCTGGTCCTTGTAGGTGGGGTTGCGCTCCAGCCAGGGCACCGGGGTAAACATGCCGAAGACCAGGTAGAGCTCGCAGTGCTCCGGAATGGCCGACTGCACGAAGATGTTGGATTTAAGGGGATCCAGGCCCACGCTCAGCCAATCGGTCACCATTTCCGGAATGAAGCCGCTGATGGCCCCGGGGGTCTCGTATTCCGTGGTCAGGGCGTGCCAGTCGGCCACGAAGTAGTAGCACTGATAATCTTCCTGGAGGCGCATCCAGTTGTACAACGCCCCGTAATAGTTCCCCAGGTGCATTCTGCCGGTGGGGCGCATGCCGCTTAGGATGCGCTTAGGTTTGGTCGCTTTGGATTTTTCAGGTGCACGTGTATCGTCAAATGTCATGCTGATTCCTATGCCGAAAAGTTTTTGTCATTGGAGGCACCGGCTTTCCAGCCGGTGCGCAGGCCAAACCACCATGGCCGTTTGGGGCCACCCTCAATCATGAACTTCCTTGTAGGGGCGGTTCGCGAACCGCCCCTACGGGTGGACTTCCACGCTAAAGCCTGCGGCTACCAGATATGAGGCGGATGCTGCTATTTTAACCTAAGCCCCGATATTTTGGCCGAAAACTTTCCCTGCGGCAGCCCCCTTTTTTGAGGGAACAATATTTAAGGGGGGACCTGCAGGTCCCCCCTGAGGGCAAACCCACAGGTGCGCCCCTACGTTTCGTCGGTAAATTTTCGACCGCAACTCGGTATGAGAGACATCATCTCAGTACGCCGCGGCCGGTAACCGGGCCGCGCATCACTCATCGAGTGAGGCCAAATAAGCGCTGAGCGAGCTGATATCCTGGGCCGCCTCAAGTTCGTCCCCGGACCTGAGGTCATGGACGGCCACCCGCACGGGCTCATCCAAGGAAGCGGGAAAGCCGTCGCCGCTGGCGTCATGGACGGCGATATAGGCCCGCTTGCCCCGGTGTTTGATCCATTTCGTATAAGACCCTTTCCCGGCGCAACTGGCCGAGAAATTGAAGCCATGATTTTTCATTTCCTCTTCGAGGTTCATCATTGGTCACCTAACATCCTTTCTGGCTCGCACCGCCTGCTGGTCTCAGACATCTCCGCGGCAGTTAGCGTCCACGCCACACCGGTTTGGTCTTCCCCAGAAACGCCTTTACCCCTTCCTCGGCATCTTCAGTGCTGCATAGAGCCGCAAACATGTCGCCCAGCACGTCCAGGCCCTGGTGGTAAGGGACATCTTCCACCCCATAGATACCGGCTTTGCCGATCTGCAAGGCCAGCGGGCTTTTGGCCGCCAGCCGGGTGGCCAGTTCCAGGGTGGCTGCCTCCAGTTGATCCGGCGGCACCACCTTGTTGACCAGTCCCAGCCTCTGCGCCTCGGCCACCGGGATAATGTCTCCCAGCAGCACCATCTCCAGGGCCTTTTTGCGGCCGACGTTGCGGGCTAAGGGCGCCGCCGGTCCCAGGCAGATGAGACCGACATTGATGGCCGTGGTCCCGAATTTGGCATCCTCCGCGGCCACGGTCAGGTCACAGGCAAATGACAGGCCGGCGCCATTGGCCAGGGCATAGCCTTTGACCGAGGCGATCACCGGCTTCTTCATCTTGGCAATGGTGTGATTGTGCTCATCCATCAAGTGAATAAACTCGCGGTACTCTTTGTTGGTCTTGCCCTTGAACTCGTCCAGGGAAATACCCGTGGAAAAGTTTTTGCCATTGGCGTCGATCACCACCACCCGCACCTCGGGGTCCTGCTCCATTTCCTTTAAGGCATCATTAAGCTCCCGGGCAAAGGGCACGTTGAAGGTGTTCATCGCTTGCGGGCGATTCAGGGTAATGAAGCCGATTTGATCCCGTTTCTCCACCAGGACGTTTTCATAGCTCATAACGCACTCTCCTGATTTTTAGAATAAGGTTTAATTCTGTTGGCTCAAGCACTGCATATAAAGCTGTAATTGTGCCAGGGTTTGCTGCCAAACGGCCGGATCATGGCTGGCGGCATACAGGGGGGCAGCCCCGTTCATGGAGATCACCAGGAAAGTGGCAATGCCGTCGAGATCGAGGTCATCCCGTAAAACGCCTTTCTGCTCCGCTTCTTCCAGCCACAGACGTAACAAGGCGGAGAACGCCTTGAAGCCTTTGAGAACGTGGTTGCTCATGGCCGGGGATTGTCCGGCGAACTCCACCAGCGCATTGAACAAGAAACAGCCGCCCTCAAAAATTCCCCCGCCCAGGTAATTCTTCAGACTATTTTCCACGACCCTTTCAATCCGCTCCAGCGGGTCAGAGATATGGCGCACGCCCTGGAAAACCACGCCCTTCCAAATCCGGACGCATTCATCATAGACCGCATACCAGATCTCTTCCTTGTTGCGGAAATGGCCATACAGGCCACCCTTGGCGAGGCCGGTGGCTTTAACGATGCCGGCTATGGAGGTATTGAAGTATCCCTGCACCGAGAAGAGCTGCATGGATTTTTCCAGGATATGCTGGCGGGTCAGGTCGCCCTTGGTAGTCATGTATAAGCCTCTTGGTTAAATAAACCGACCATTCGGTTTATTTTTATCCCATAAAAACCCCTTTGTCAACCCAAATTAAGGATGCTGCAGGCCGAAAGGCAATGAGCCCCAGCGGGCCAGGTCCTTGGGAGCCGCCATTTCTGCGGCCAGCCCGGCGGCGTCGATGACCAGGCTGCGGCAAAATTGCAGGTGTTCCTTACAGAGCCAGGTTTGGCGCCACTGGGAGGTTAACAGGCGGCACTGGGTGCTGCCGAAGCGCTGCTTGAATTCGTTGGGCAGGCGGTTGAACAGACGGTAGAGGCCGGGGGTGCCATGAAGCTCCTCCCTGGCGGCCTTGGCATCGGTGGGCACCTCCCGGCGGCCGTAGACCGCTCCCAGGGCTGCCATGGCCCCCACCAGGGCGCCGCAGGTATCGCCGAAGAGGCCGCCGCCACCGCCGAACCCGGTCATGACGCACAGGGTTTCGTGCGGCAGGCCGGTGTCCACGTGGGCCATAACGGCCTCGAAGACAGATTCGGCGCAGTTCATGCCGGTCCTAAAATTGGCCTTGGCCCGTTTTTTTACCTGGGCGATTACTTCTTCAGAGGTCATCCAAATCTCCACGTTCAAAAAAGGTAGCCGCAGGCTTTAGCCTGCGCCGTAGTTGCTCTGAACAAAACTCTTCAGCTCTCCCAGCACCACCGCCGGGTCCCGGGTGGTATCCAGCCTGAGCAACGGCCGGTCCTCCGGCGCAAAGGGGTCGAAGTCCCGGGCCTGGTCGGCGAAGAGCTCCACCCGGCCGTCGGAGATGGCCTCGGGGTCGGTGAGCCGGATTCCCAGGCGTTCCCGGGCCACTTCGGGGGGACACTCGCAATACACGAACACCACCCGGGCTCCCTGGTCTTGCGCCAGGCGCCGCACCCGGGCCCGTTCGGCGTTCCGTTTATAGGAGCCGTCCAGGATGACGTTTCGGCCCGCGGCCAGGTGGGCGCAGGCGAGGCGCAACATCTCGTCGTAGGTGCGGGTGGAAAAATCCTCGGCGTAGATGCCCTGACCGAACTCCACGGACACCCGGTCGGTGGGCTTGAGGCCCGCCAGGGTTTTTCGCACTGCGTCGCTGTGGATCACCGGCCAGTTAAGGCTGGCGGCCAGGGCCCGGGAGCGGCTGCTCTTGCCGCTGCCCATGAGGCCGAAGACCACCACGATCAGGCGGCCCATTGTTCCCCCGCTTCGGCGTACTCCCCGGCCAGGACAAAATAAGCCCGGGCCGTCTCCCGGGCCTGGTCCCTGGCGGCCACCGGCTGCCCCGGGTCCTGGGCGGTAAAGGCGTGGATCTTGCCCCGCACGTAGGCCCGGTAACATTTGTAAAAATCCAGCACCTGGAGGAGTTCCGGGTCCCGGGAGGCCGCGGCGAAGCGGTCCACAAAGTAGCGCCCCAGGTCTCTAAAGCCGTGGAAGTCCAGGTCCATGGCCAGAAAATCGATATCCGCCGCCACATCGCCATATCGGAAGCGGTGATTAAACTCAATGCAATCAAAAATATAGATGTGATCGGCCAGACAGATATTCTTCATGTGCAGATCGCCGTGGCAGTCCCTGATGCGGCCTTCCCGGATGCGCCTGGCAAACAAGGCCCGGTGCCGGGAGAGGAAAGACCGGGCAAAGTCCCGGACCTCCTCGAATAATTCCCGGGGAAACAGTTCCCCCGCCAGGGCCTCGGTGCGGGAAAAGTTCTCCTCATGGTTGTAGGCGATGATCGCCGGTTCCCCATACTTGTTGATCCGGGGGCCGGTGGCGGCCTGGGCGTAAAACGGCACCAGCCGGGCAATGATGCCGTCCAAGTGCTCCCGGCGCAACTCGCCCCGGTCCGCCACCTCATCCATCATGCGGTCCTGGGGCAGGCGCTGCATCTTCAGGGCATAGTCCACGGCCGGCCCCGGGCCGCCCACCCGCACCCGGCCCCGGGAGGCGGTAACGGGCACGACTTCCAGATAGATTTCGGGACAGAGGCGGCGGTTGAGGCTGAGTTCTTCCTGGAGATAGTGGTGGCGGCGGCGCAGGGTGGTGAAGTTCAGAAACCCCAGGTCCACCGGTTTTTTGACCTTGTAGGCAAAATCATCGGTGATAAACACCCAGGAGATATGCGTCTGGATTAAGGCCACTCCCCGGGTGGGGTCCGGGTAGGCGCCCGGGTCCAGCAATGCCGCGGTCAGATCCATAGTTAATTATAGCAGAAAGTTGGGGGGGAGGGGGCAAGACTGCGGTGAGCAGTGAGCAGTAAGCAGTGAGCAGTTTTTTCGTAGGGGGTGTACCGCTTGACTATAGCATTTGCCATAAATTCCTTCCGTTTGGAGGTTCTTAAATCCCCCTAAATCCCAGGCCTGTCCGGTAGAAAATACTTAAGACAGCAAGTAAAAAGCCCCACAACGACCTGGCGGTGGTATAATGATTTCGACGAAAAAACCAAACCATCGCAAGGAGTTAGGGGCTTATAGCACATAATAACACCGTTCTTAGTCAAATGCTACAACTTCTCCCGAGACATGTTTTTGAGCACCAGGTGGAGACCCATGCCTGGCAGGGTCCCCAGCCCCGAAAATTATCCTACTGGTCCCAACTGGTGGCCATGCTCTATGCCCAGTTGAGCGGCAAAAAGAGCCTGCGCGACCTGGTCTTCAGCCTGGGACGCCACCAGCAGAAACTCTACACCTGGGGCTAACCCCCGCCAAGCGTTCCACCCTGGCCGAAGCCAACGAGAAACGCCCCGCCCTGATCTTTCAAAGGACTTACGAGAAGCTCCTGGGGCGCTTTCAGGCCGAAGCCGGCCGCCAGCCCGGAGCCCGGCGGGTGAAGATCCTGGATGCCACCTATGTGCCGGTCTGCGCCAGTCTCTTTCCCTGGGCCAATTTCCAGCCCAGCGAAAACGCCGTCAAACTCCACGTCCTCCTGGACTCGGTGGGCGCTCCCCGGGACTTGCAGGTTACTGCCGGCCAGGTCCATGAGTTGGAGGTGGCCCGGCGCCTGGACTTCGCCCGCGGCGATCTGGTGCTGCTGGACCGGGGTTATGTAGAGTTTGTCTGGCTGTTCTCCCTGCACCGCCGCGGGGTGGGGTTTGTCACCCGGCTGCCCCGCCACATCCGCTATCGAGTCCTGGAGGAGCGCCCCGGGCCGCCCGACTCGCCGGTGTCGGCCGATCAGCTCGTCCGGCTCAGCACTGATTACAGCCGGCGTCACTATCCCGAAACCTTGCGCCTGGTGCATTACCGGGACCCGGAAACCAGCAAGGACTATGTGTTTCTGACCAATCTGCCGGACCTGCCCGCCCTGGCGGTGGCCGACCTCTATCGGCAGCGTTGGCAGATCGAGACTTTTTTCCGCTGGATCAAGCAGAACCTGAAAATCAAGGCCTTTTACGGGACCTCGGAGAATGCCGTCTTGATCCAAATCTGGACCGCCATGATCGCCTATCTGCTTCTCCTGTGGATTAACATACGCAGCCGCGTGGGCTGGTCCATTTTGGAGCTGACCCGCTTGGTGCACAACCTGATCATGGAACGCTGCAATTTATGGGCTTTGCTCTGCCCACGAACATCTGATCCACCCG
>JAUSOZ010000157.1 GCA_030655955.1 Deltaproteobacteria bacterium | reverse complement strand
CGACGATGAGAATCTTACCCCGCCTCATGATGCGGCCCTCTCTGCCTTAACCTCGGGATTATAAGGCATCCGGATGGTAAACCTGGTGCCCTCCCCTTCTTTGCTCTCCACCGCGATGCGGCCGTGGTGCTTCTCGATAATGCCGTAAACGATGGACAGCCCCAGGCCGGTGCCCACCCCCACTTCTTTGGTGGTAAAGAAGGGATCAAAGACCCGGTCCAACTCCTCCTTGGGAATACCCACCCCGGTATCTTCGATGGTGAGGACGGCTTCATGGTGCGCCGGGTCGGCGGCGGCGGCGATGCGGATTTCCCCGGGGGGTTCCTTAATGGCCTGGATGGCGTTCATCAGCAGGTTGAGCAAGACCTCTTGCATGCGCTGGGCATCCAGTTCCAGGATCAGGTCCCAGGGGACCTCGTCCACCAGGTCAACCCCCGGAGGCACCTGGCTGGACATGAGCCGGATGGAGCGCTTGACCACGTCCTCCAGGGGAATGGCCTTGAGGGAGAATTCCCGCACCCGGGAGAACTCCAGGAGCCCCTTGACGATATCCCGGGCCCGATAGACCTCCTGCTCCACGTTGGTCAACATTTTGCGGATGAATTCCAGGTCCGCCTGATCCAATTCCTCCAGGATAATCTGGCAGGAGGTGGAGATGTTGTTGAGGGGATTGTTCAGCTGGTGGGCGATCCCGGCGGTTAAGACCCCCAGGGAGGACATCTTCTTACCTTGCACCAGCTGGTCCTGGCGCCGTTCCAGTTCCTCTACCATAAGGTTGAAGGCCTCCACCACCCGCTGGGTTTCGTCCCGGGTGTCCAGGACCGGCAGGGGCTTGAAATCCCCCTGGGCAATGCGTTTGGTGGTGTTTTCAATCACCCGCAAGGGGAGAATGATCTTGCGGTTGACGATGTAAATAATGAACCCCATGAAGGCCAGAAACACCACCACGGAGACCAGGAGCTGGGTTTTCAAGGTAGTGATGATTTCCAGAATCCGGAGGCGCTCGAAGGCCACCAGCTGCACCGAGAGGTCCACCAGGGCCTTGCCCCGGGTCCGCAGCTGCTCTTCTAAGCCCCGGCTGTCCGGCTGACCCCGTTCCCCGGGGCTGGCCAGTTGGTCCATCAGTCCCTGGTAGTCGACCAGATCTTTCTTAAAAATATCCATCTGGGAAGCCACTTTCAGGTTCTTGACATCGGCCATGATCTTGGCCAGCACCTCCAGGGCTTTTTGGGTATAGACCCGGTTCTCCTTAAAATCCTCCTCCTTGCCGTAGAGGAGGTAATTCTTCTCGTAGCGGCGGATTTCCAGCACGATTTCCCGCAAATCATCGGCAATCTGAACCACGTGCTGTTTAAGCTCAATGGCGTGGAGGTAATGGTAGGAAAACCCGCCGATGAAGCCGATGGCCAGGACGCAAGCGGTAAACCCCAAAATTACCTTCTGGCGTATATTCAGATACAAGAGATTCCTCCAGGCGGACAGAATGTGCGGCCCGGCCCCTGAGCCGGAAAACCGGGAATCGGCACCTCATAGTCTGCCATCATTTGATTTTTGCAACACTTCGCATGGTCAAGAGAATCATCTTGGACGCCCTCAGGGGAGAAGCCCTCCCCTGCCCAACAAATTTGGCGCCTCCAAAGTTACCATAATTTTCCATTAGTTTGCCATGCTTTGCTGCATTTTGCAACACGATTACAATGGTTACATAGTGGAAAAGAACTTGCCTATATAGAAAATTTATTGACACCTTGTGAGAATTTTAACATACTATCCCGGAATCCGAACTTATTGTCTGGGAGGGACAGATAGGATGGATGTTTATCTTCCCATTGCGGGTATGAGCATTAATTTTTTCCTGATTCTGGGGATCGGGGGCGCGGTGGGCTTCCTCTCCGGGCTTTTCGGGGTGGGCGGCGGCTTTCTCCTCACCCCGCTGATGATGATGATTGGCATTCCGCCGGCGGTGGCGGCGGCCTCGGACTCCAACCAGATCGTGGCCGCGGCCTCCTCCGGCGCCTTTGCCCATTGGCGTTTGGGCAATGTGGACTTCAAGATGGGCCTGGTGATCCTGGCCGGCGGGATCTTCGGCGGCACCATCGGGGTGCAACTGGTCAAAATCTTGCGGGCCATGGGCAACTTTGAGTTCGTCATGAAGGTGGTGTACGTGCTCATGCTGGGCCTGGTGGGCGGCGCCATGTTCATAGAGAGCTGGCGCACCATTCGCCGCAGCAAGAGCGCTAGCGCCGAAGACACTTCGGCGGCCCCGGTGACTGAGTCCAGCCTTACCAGGATCTTCAACAAGTTGCCGTTAAAAATGAACTTTGAACGTTCAGGACTCCACACCTCGGCCATCTTCCCCTTCGCCATCGGCACCACCGTGGGCATCATGGCGGCTATCCTGGGCGTGGGCGGCGGGTTTATCATGGTCCCGGCCATGATTTACATTATCGGCATGCCCACCATCGCCGCCATCGGCACCGATCTCTTCCAGATCGTGCTCACCTCGGCCAACGTCACTCTCCAGCAGGCCATTGTGAACCACACCGTCGACCTGTTGCTGGCCTTGATCCTCCTGAGCGGCTCCACCATCGGGGCCCAGTTCGGGGCGGTGGCGGGCAAACGCCTCAAAGGCGAACAGATACGCATCCTGCTGGCCATCATCGTGCTGGCCCTGACGGTCAAAATGTTCTTTGACCTGGTGCTCACCCCCAGCGATCTGGTGAGTCTGGCTACAAGTGGAGGGGGACACTAAAATGAAACGGCTCGCGATCCTCTCCCTGGCCTGCTGCCTGGTCTGCTTCTGGGGGGCGTTGGCCCTGGCCATCACCCCGGAGGCGCAACCAAAGGTAATAACCTCGGCCTCAAAAAACGTCGTGGAGATCGGCTTGTCCTACTCCGGAGATAAAATTTTCTTCTTCGGGGTCAATCCGGTGTCCGGGAGCGATGTGGTCATTAAGCTCACCGCCGAAAAAGAAGAAGCCGTTAAACTCTCCGTCAAGGGCAAAGTCGGTCCCTTTTGGATGTCCGTGAAGCAGTACGAAGTCACCGGTTCTCCGTTTATTTACAAAATCCATGCAATCAAACCCCTGGACCAGATTATCTCCAAGGAGACCGCCCAAGACTTGGAACTGGGGTATGAAGCGGTACGGGGCAAGATGAAGATGGAATTGGTTCGGGGGAAAGCGGCCCCCGAGGACGAGGCCATCGTTTGGAAGGGGTTGCTCAAGATCAAGGAAAAGGCCAACCTCTATAACATCGTTGAGGACCCGGCGCGCCTGGAGATCTCCGAAGGCAAGCTCTTCAAGCATTATTTCCGGTTTCCGCCCGCGGCTACGGAAGGTCGTTATCAAGTGGAATCCTACTGTTTTCTGAAGGGGGAACTGGTAGGTTACGGCAAGGACATTATTGAAATCAAGAAGGTGGGGCTGGAACACTGGTTCACCCAAACCTCTCAGAAACAGCCAGTCTTTTATGGGATCATGGCGGTAATTATCGCGGTTGGGGCTGGGTTACTGGTGGGCGTACTCTTCGGGAAAGGAGGACACCATTAATGGTGGCGGAAAAAGCTAAGTCGATTGCCGTAGCGATAGATGGGTCAACCGCGGCTTGGGAAGCCATGCAGCGGGCGATTAACATGGCCCGATTGCTGCATTTGCCGCTAGATGTCCTCCATGTGATTCAACTGCGCAAAGCCGGTTACTTCGCGTTTATTGACCGGCATCTGCGGGAGGATCAGGAGGCTTATGCCAAAAATGTGTTAGCGGAAGCGGTCCAGCGGGCCGAAAAGAAAGGCGTGGAAGCCCGCACCCATCTGTTAGAAGGGGAAAAAGATCCTTCCGGGGCGATCATCGAGTTTCTGGAACAAGCCAGGGGCGTGAAATTCCTGGTCTTGGGGGCTCACGGGCACGGCTTCGTCGGCCGGCATCTCCTGGGCTCCACCACCGAACGGGTGGTGCGGGAGGTAGCCCGCAAGGCCCTGCCGGTGCCCGTGCTGATAGTGCCGTCCATCAAGTTGGAGGAAGAGCCCGAGTCTAGCTCTTAGCCATAAACCAGCCCGCCGACCCCGTCGGGGAGGCGGCTCGAAACCGAACAAGAGGGGAGCCTCGGGTAACCGGGCTCCCCCTTTTTTTCTGGTTCATTCCGAACGCCTGGCCGCGGCATTCATCCCAAGGCGCAAACCAACGGCAATTTTATCTGTAGGGGCGGACCCATGTGTCCGCCCTAGATTGAGGGCGAAAACGCGGGTACGCCCCGACAAGGCAGCATTTTTTGATAGGACTTGGGATCAGAAAGTCGAAGTCAGGGGCTGAACCTGGCCGGCATGGAGATAATACTTGGCCACCACAACCTCCAGGCG
This sequence comes from Deltaproteobacteria bacterium, assembly GCA_030655955.1. Taxonomy (GTDB): domain Bacteria; phylum Desulfobacterota; class Desulfobaccia; order Desulfobaccales; family 0-14-0-80-60-11; genus 0-14-0-80-60-11. The sequence goes on along the minus strand of JAUSOZ010000157.1, from coordinate 4,009 downwards.
CCCGGCATCGATGGCTTCCCGGATGATGGGGCTGACCTGGAACAAGGTTTCTTCCAAATATTTTAGATGGATATCCGTAGCGGCTTCCACCAGGTCCTTGCCGCTGTTGCCGTTCTGGCGCGCCTGGGCCACCGCCGGGGAAATCTGCGTGATGATCGACCCGATATGGCCCTCCGTAGCCTCGGGGTGCTCCACCGCCGCGGTCACCGCCCCACAGCCTTCATGACCCTTGATGACCAGCAGGGGCACGTGGAGATGCGCCACGGCGTATTCCAGGCTGCCGATGCTGGTGGGGTCCAGTACCAGGCCAGCAGTCCGCACCACGAAGAGGTCCCCCAGGCTTTGATCAAAAATGATCTCCGCCGGCACTCGGGAATCGGAGCAAGAGAGCACCGCAGCCTCCGGCTGCTGCCCCTTGGCCAGGGTGCGGCGCAAGTCCAGTAAATTCCGCCCCTGAAACAACCCCTGGACAAACCTCATGTTCCCTTCCATCAACCGTTGCCACACCTGCCTGCCCGTGAAGCCTGGTCCTGAATGCGCCATGATCTATCCACCTTTTCGTTGTCACTGCGGCTCGACGCCGCGCTGAGGCGGCAGGGGCGGTTTGCCATCCGTCCTGGCCACCATAACTCTGCTTCATCTGGAAGCGGCTTATAAAGCCGCATAGCATGATTTCCCTGCACTTACTTTACTATCCAAAAACCTATTGATTACAGGCTATTTTCGGTTTTTTCTTTTCCTTTGACTTACCCCAAATACCCCTATAATGATCTCAGAGGTTGGAAATACGGTTGGAAATTTCACAAACAGAAGAGACACCAGTCGCCCACGATTTAATTTCTCTTTTCTGTGGATTGGAAATGGAAAATTGGATAACTTGTTAATAAATATAATATTAATGCCTGCTTGCGGCTTTTTTGCGGCTCAGAGGGTGCGCCATGAAAAGACATAAAACGGATTACCCCGGGGTGTTCTATCGGGAGGCCGAACGGATCGGCGGCAAAGGTCTTGAACGGGTATATTACATTGTTTTCAAGTAGGATGGCAAGGTATTTGAGGAAAAGGCCGGGCGGCAATTTAAGGATAATATGACCCCGGCCCGGGCCGCACGGATCAGAGGGGAACGCATCGAAGGCCGCCGACAATCCCGTAAAGAAATTCGGGAAGCGGCGGCGGAAATCAAATGGACGGTTGACCGGCTATGGAATAAATACAACGCGGGCTGGCGCACCGACAGGGGTCGGTATAAAAACCACCTTAAATCTGCCTTGGGCGGGCAGGAACCTCAGCAAACCTCCCAAATTGATGTGCATCGGCTGCGGGTTAATCTCTCTAAGACCCTAAAACCACAGACCGTGAAGCATGTTCTGATTCTCTTGCAACGGATCATCAATTTTGGGGTGAAAACCGGGCTGAGCGCCGGCCTGGGCTTCAAGATAGAGATGCCCAGGGTGAACAATCTCAGAACTGAGGACTTGAACCCAGAGCAATTGGCGAACCTGATAGAAGCTATTAATACAGAACATGACTATCAAGCGGCTAACTTTATGAGGATGGCCCTGTTTACCGGTATGCGCCGGGGGGAACTGCTCAAGCTGCAATGGGAGGATATTGATTTCGACCGCGGGTTTATCCATATAAGGCACAACCCCAAGGGCGGCAAAAATCAGACTATACCGTTAAATGAAGCGGCCCGAGAAATCTTAGCGAACCATCCTCAATTTGACAGCCCCTTTGTGTTTCCTACACGTGGTGGGAAGCAAAGAATAAGCCCCCCGAATAGGATTAACGCCATAAGAAAAAAGGCCGGGTTGCCCCCGGACTTCCGGCCCTTACGCTGAAAGCCAAGCGTCTGGCCCTGGGATTTCGCTCCCGCAATGCCCTGGCCAAAGCCCTGGGCGTCAGCAAATATGCCGTGGAACACTGGGAATACGGCCGGCGAGCCGTCCCGGGCTGGGTGCCGCGTTTTCTCCACTGCCTGGAACATGCGCACCCTGGTTGGCCCGCAGAATCAAAAATGGATTAGAATCTGGTAAAGTCTCTTCCAAGAGGCTCTGGTAGATCAGGGAATATCAACCATGGAAGACCAAGGAGCTATTCTGTCTCAATTAGTGACGGCCTAGCACTACTGTGTCATAAAATAGTTGCAAAAGTCAGCAAACTATGCCTATGCTGAGTGCATGACAAATGCACCCTTACCCAATATCGAGGCCAGGTTTCGTGCGTATGCGGAAAAGGTGTCCACTGCGTTGGGTCATGCAGACAGAGTGGAACCTTTCCGGGCTTACTGCACGGGTCTGTTGTTGCCTGTTGAGCGCAAAAGTGTCGAACCCATGGCAGCACAACTTGCTCCGGGCCACGTGAGTGCCAAACACCAATCCCTGCATCATTTTGTGGCCCAGGCATCTTGGAGTGATGACGCGGTGATGCGGGCGGTTCTGGATTATGCTTTGCCGAAGATGCAGAGTCAGGGGCCGATTCTGGCATGGATCGTTGATGACACCGGATTTTCCAAGAAGGGTAAGCATTCCGTAGGGGTAGCGCGACAGTATTGCGGACAATTGGGGAAACAGGACAACTGCCAGTGCGTCGTGTCCGTCTCCGTAGCCACCCTCCATGCCAGCCTTCCTGTGGGGTATCGGCTCTATGTGCCCCAAGAATGGATCGCGGATCGCGAACGCCGGACACGGGCGGGAATTCCGGAGGAGATTGCATTCCAAACCAAACCCGAGATCGCCTTGGAGCAACTGAGCGCCTTGACCAAGATGGATACGCCCAAAGAAGTGGTACTCGCCGATGCGGGCTATGGTAATGACAGCGAGTTTCGCCGGGGTGTACGTCGCTTGCACCTCTCCTACGTGGTCGGCATTCAAAAGAGCACCAAGGTGTGGGCCCCGGGTACGGAACCATTGCCTCCACCTGAGTATTCCGGCTGTGGGCGGCCGCCAAAGTTGCCGCGCCGCAGTCTGAAGCATACTCCGGTGAGTGCTCTGAAATTAGCTCAGAACCTACCAAATAGCGCATATCAGACCATCGTCTGGAGAGAAGGCACCACCAAGATTCTCTCCTCTCGATTCGCCACCGTGCGGGTTCGCGAAGGGCATCGTTATTATTGGCACAGTGACCGCCCCTCGGAGGAATGGTTACTGATCGAGTGGCCCGAGGGGGACCCGGAACCCGCCAAATACTGGTTCTCCAACCTGGAGGCGGCCATTTCACCTGAAAAACTGGTAGACACAGCAAAGCTTTGGTGGCGCATTGAACGTGACTACCAAGAACTCAAACAGGAAATCGGCCTGGGTCATTTTGAGGGCAGAGGCTGGCGGGGATTCCACCATCATGCCACTCTGTGCATTGCAGCCTATGGGTTCCTGGTGGCAGAGCGAAGTTCTTTTCCCCCCTCTGGCCCTGATCTCCGGCCAGCCTTTACGTTACCTCAAATACCCGAAGGTTGGAAGCCGAGGGGGGCCTCCCCTCAGGCCGGAGCGACATATTCCATATTCCATCGCCACCATAAAAAAGAAACTCATGATCATTCTGGCAAACAGTCTGTCTCGATGCCCCTGTTGGCACCGGATCAACGATCCAGATGACATTATTTTGTGACACAGTAGTACTATCCAATTGGATATCGCATTTCCACAAAAAGATGATTACTGGCAACATGATTAAGCCTGAAGAGGGAGAACTGCTTAGCGGAGATTGCCTTGTCGGAGATTGCCTTGAATCATGGAGAGGTTTATGATAGAAACGGAAATCAAGGCTGCATAATCTTGGGGCGAACCATGCTACACTTGAAGTTAGCGAAGAAGGGCAAGGTGATCAAAATATGGGATTAAGGGATGAAAGGAAGTTGTAATGAGTCGGGGTAATAAGGCGCTGGTTACCGGGATTACCGGACAAGACGGCAGCTATCTGGCCGAGTTCCTCCTGGCCAAGGGTTATGAAGTGCATGGTTTGGTGCGCCGGTCCAGCACCTTCAATACCAGGCGTATTGACCATCTGTATG
>JAUSOZ010000208.1 GCA_030655955.1 Deltaproteobacteria bacterium | reverse complement strand
CCGGATTTTGTGGTTACCCGGAACTATAAGCATTCGTTCAGCTTGGGGCAAGGCCGGGGTCAGGCTTACACCGGCGTGCGCCAGCCATTTTGCCGTCAGGGGTGAGGTGGCCATTTCAACATAGAGCCGCTGCGGCCAGCGGCGCCACCAGACCAGGCTGCGGGAAAATTCCTGCTTGACGGGGTCAAAAATCGCCGGGTCAGCCTGGGGAAGGAAAATGGCGTTGAGATAGATATTAACCAACCAGAACTCGCCAGAGCGGCAATGCGATGCCGACAGGGGCCGTTTGGGGTCCCAATGAATTTCGTAAGGTTTGCCGGTCCAGGACAACAAGAACCGGCTCAGGGTTTGTGCGAAGATAACCGGGAAGGGTTCACGGGGTAACAACAGACTGAGTCGCATAAGCAGTTACCCCTAAACAGTTATCTGGTCGTGGCGCACCTGGGCCAGATCGGCGAGAATCTGATTAAATAAGGTGGTAATCGGCTGGCTGCCATCCAAAACATGGAACGGAACCCGGGGGATGAGGTCCTGGTAGTAGGCCAGCCTCTGCCCGAGAGAGTCGGGCGGGTCAGGGAAAGGCTCACCTTTCATTTTAGACCGGCGCACCGATTCTTCCACGCTGAGCAGCATCAAAAAGGAGGCATCGGGTTGAGGGGATATCCTCCCCAACAGTCGCCAGAGCCAATAACGATCGAGCTTTTCCTGAGGGAAATTTAAGCGAAAATCTATGGCGGTGTCCCACAAATAGCGGTCACATAAGACCAGGCGTCCCCGGTAACGGTGCCAACGGATTTGGACCCCGTAGACCCACAGCAGATCCAGCAAAGCCAGGGACAACCAGAGGCGGCGAACCCACCATTTCGAAAAAGCCTGACTCCGTTGGGGACTCTTGCCTGAAGGAGGTAATCTCCTATGAAGAAGGCGCCGGGAAAGTGTTTTTAATCCCTGCAGGACAGCAGTGTAACCACCACGCGTCCAGATACATACCGGCTCTCTGCCGCTCTTGACCAGATAATCGGTCAATAAAGCGATTTGGGTGGACTTTCCGGCGCCATCCAAACCACCGAAGGTGATTAATGAACCTCGGATTGATTGCATCTGCTTCATCCGAACTAAGCCTACTTGTTGACCAAAGACCGGACCAAGTGTCTCATAGAGACGACCAGTCACAGTCGCTCCAAAGGCGAACTCAATCTTTCCTCTATTTTACTTTAACATGGATTTGGCATTGACGGCTACCAGCATCTCAGCACCAGATTTCATGACAGGGCCGCGACGCCTCCGGCTGGCCGCAGCGCGCCGCGCGGTTCTCGTCGGCGGCGCCTCCCACCCCAAAGATTCCAGGAAAAATATTTCCCTGCCTACTGCAACCGGGCCGCTTTTGCTGGCCAATTGCCAAACTTTTTGATAGAGATTTGACGGAGGATAGACCTGTCTCATGTCCAACGACACCCCGTCCCTGTCCTGGCAGTCGCCGCCCCGGCCGGTGGGCTCGCCCCGGTCTCGCCGGTGGTGGCGCTCTCCAGCCTGGATCGACCCGGGACTCAAGGTGCTGATTCCAGCCATGGTCATCGTTTTCGTGGTGCTGGCCGTCAAGTTCGGCTCCTTTCAGGCCTATGTGCAACTCCTGAGCCGCCAGACCTACACCGCCTTCCTGCCCGCCCTGGGAGCCGGCTACACCCTGGTGATGCTCATCTTTCAGCTTGGGCGCACGGTCCTCTGGGCCCGCTACCGGCCTTATCCTCCGGCTGCCGGGCCGTTGCCCCGTCTCACCGTCATCATCCCGGCTTACAATGAAGGGGCCATGGTGGAGAAGGCCATCGCTGCAGTAGCGGCCTCCGATTACCCGGCCGACCGGATGGAAATCATCTGCATCGACGACGGTTCCACCGATGACACCTGGTTTTATATTCAGCAAGCCCAGCGGCGCTACCCCCATCTCCTGCGGCCCATCCGATTTGCCGCCAACCGGGGCAAGAAGGAGGGGCTTTACACCGGATTCACCCGGGGCCGGGGCGAGGTCTTCGTCACCATCGATTCCGACAGCATCATCGCCCCGGATGCGCTGCGCCACCTGGTGGCCCCCTTGCTGGCCGACGGCATGATCGGGGCGGTGGCCGGTAACGTCAAGGTCTATAACCGCAACCAGAGTCTCATGGGCAAGATGCAGGGCGTGCGTTTCGTGAATCTGGACTACCTGCGGGCCTCTCAATCTCTTTACCGGGCGGTGGTCTGCACCCCGGGGTCGCTGTCGGCCTACCGGCGCACCGCCCTGATGCCGCACCTCACGGCCTGGCGGCGTCAGACCTTTCTGGGGGCCCCCTGCCACCACAGCGAAGACCGGGCCCTGACCAATTTTATCCTCCGGGCCGGCCACTACACCTATTATCAACGGACCGCCCTGGTGTATACCCTGGTGCCCGAGACTTACCAGGGCGTGTGCCGGATGTACCTGCGCTGGGAGCGAGGCAACGTACGGGAGTCCCTGGTCCAGTTGGGCTACCTGTTTACCCGCTACCGGGAGAAATATCGCCTCCTGCCCATCGTGGAATTCTTCCTGGCCCAGCTGGAATACCCCTTGACCCTGCTCTTCTTTGTGCTGCTGCTGGCTTCGGTGGTCGTCTATCCGCCTATCCTGATCAAACTTCTGGCCGCCCTGGGGGTGGCCTCCCTGCTCAACCTGGTCTATTATCTCTGGCTGGAGCGGGACCTGGAGTTCGTCTACGGCGTCATCTATAGCTACTATGCCTTCTTCCTGCTCCAGTGGATTTACCCTTACGCCTGCCTCACCGTGCGCAACCGCCACTGGCTGACGCGCTGACGCCGCCGGCGGAGGAGACGAGGATGATCGGCATAAACATACCTGGTTTCAATGAGTTGCGGCTAACGCACCTGGTCCTGGACTACAATGGCACCATCGCCGCCCATGGCCGACTCATCCCAGGGGTGCCGGAGAAGTTGGCAGTCCTGGCCCCCCGGCTGGCGATCCACATCCTGACGGCCGACACCTTCGGCACGGTGAGGGAACAGGTGTCGCCTCTGCCCGCCCACCTGATCGTCATTCCTCCGGGAGATCAGGCGCAGGCCAAATGCGACTATGTCCGGCAGTTGGGGGCCGAACTGACGGTGGCCGTGGGCAATGGCCGCAACGACCGGCTCATGCTTAAAGAAGCCGCTCTGGGGATTGCCCTGCTCCAGGCGGAGGGCGCGGCGGTGGAGGCGCTGCTGGCGGCAGACGTGGTGGCGCCGAACATCCTCGCGGCCCTGGATCTGCTGTTGGCACCGGACGGCCTGATCGCCACCCTGCGGTCCTGAGTCAGCCCGGTAGGAAGATAACCCGGGAAGTCCGGGAAGTATAGAAGATACGGCCTAAAGCTGCTATACTGAAAGATGAAGGGCACGGACAAGACGTTTTAACCATTTACCAGGAAAAGACATGACCGACAAGAGCTACAAGCCTTTGATGGAGCAGGTCCGAGCCGCCGGTTGAGCTGCCAAGGTTCCTCCCGGGGTTTTGGAGGAAATTTTGCAGGCTCTGCCCATCCAGTCGCATCCCGACCTGCTGGTCGGCATGGAGACGTCGGATGACGCCGGGGTGTATCGCCTGACGCCTGAGATCGCGTTGATTCAGACGGTGGATTTTTTTACCCCCGTGGTCAACGATCCCTATACGTTCGGCCAAATCGCCGCGGCCAATGCCTTGAGCGACGTCTACGCCATGGGCGGGCGGCCCCTGACGGCCCTCAACATTGTCTGCTACCCCAGTAAGACCGTGCCCCAGGAAGTGCTCCTGGCTATCCTGACCGGCGGCCTGGATAAGATTCATGAGGCCGGGGCCCTGCTCGTGGGCGGCCACAGCGTCGACGATACGGAATTGAAATACGGGCTGGCGGTGACCGGCGTGGTCCATCCGGACAAGGTGCTCACCAACGGCGGCGCCCGGGTGGGTGATCGGCTGATCCTCACCAAGCCTCTGGGAACCGGCGTCATTGCCACCGCCATGAAAGGGCGCCTGGCGTCCCCCGAGGCCGAGGCTGCGGCCATCGAGGTGATGACGGCCCTGAACCGGCTGCCGGCGGCCTGCCTGGAAACCGCGACGCTGCACGCCATCACCGACATCACCGGCTTCGGCCTTTTGGGTCACGCCCTGGAAATGGCCCGAGCCAGCCAGGTCGAGATCACCTGCTGGGCCCAGCCGGTGCCGGTATTGGCCGCGGCCCAAGAATATGCCGCCCTGGGGCGGGTGCCGGCCGGCAGTTACGCCAACCGCAGGTTCTGCGACCAACACCTGCTGGTGGCGCCGGGCATCGATCCCCTGCTCATTGACCTGTTCAGTGACGCCCAGACCAACGGCGGCCTGCTCCTGGCCGTGGCCCCGGACCAGGCTGAGGCTTTCCTGGACTGCCTGAAGGAACACGGCATCGACGCCGCGGCCATCGGCGCCGTGACCGGTCAGACTACGGGAAGCATCAGGATAGAACCCTGATGTGGTGGCTCATGAACCGTTGGCCTAACTGCAAATCATCAAACTCTGGTAGGGCGGGCGTCCCGCCCGCCGTGTAGGGTGCGCACTGCGCACCTTGATCATGGACAGGCGAGACGCCTGTGCCACCGAATTCTCCATAACTTTCCGAAGTCGCGTCGCGTAAAGTATTGACCCACCGGCAGGCGCTCCCTGCCGCCGGACGCCGCCAACCCTGATGAGCGGCCCCCCATACAAGGAGGCGATTATGCGAACCCGGGACCGGATGTTGCCCGTGGGCTGGTATCCCGCCAGCGTCAGCGCCTGCAAGGCGGAAATCGAACACTTTGTCATGGGGACGACGCCGCTCCCCCCGGGGACCACGGTGTACGGCGGCATCGTGCCCCATGCCGGCTGGCACTTTTCCGGCAAGGCTGCGGCCCGGGTGTTTTTTCTGGCCGCCAAAGCTGGCCAACCGCAAGTGGTCTGCGTTTTCGGCGGCCACCTGGGGGCAAACTCACCGCCGCTCATAGTCGCCGACGACGCCTGGGAAACCCCCCTGGGAAACCTCACCCTGGCGACGGAATTCTATCAGCCCCTGGCTAAACGGCTGACCCTCCGGGAAGAGTCCCCCGGGGACAACACCATCGAGGTGCAGCTGCCTTTGGTCAAATACTTTTTCCCCCAGGCCAAACTCCTGGCCCTGCGCGCCCCCCACTCGAATACGGCCATGGAGCTGGGCCAGGCGGTAGCCGCCGTGGCCAAGGAGCTGAAGGTCAGTATCCTGGTCTTCGGGTCCACCGACCTGACCCACTACGGCCCCAACTACGGCTTCGCCCCCAAAGGCTACGGCTCCGAGGCGGTGAAGTGGGTGAAAGAGGTCAACGATAAGAAATTTATCGCCCAGGCCCTGAAACTGGACAGCCCCGGGATGCTGAAGGCCGCCCAGCAGGACCAGAGCGCCTGCAGCGCCGGGGGGGCAGTGGCCGCCGTGGCCGCCGCCAAGGCCCAAGGCGCCCGCAAAGCCGCCCTGATAGACTACTACACCAGCTACGACGTCATGCCCGGCGATTCCTTCGTGGGCTACGCCGGGATCGTGCTGGAGGGGTGAGGCAATGATTGTGGGGGGAAGGCCAGGGACAGTGGCACAGGCGTCTCGCCTGTGATTCCTCCCCTCCCCCCACACCCCCCTCCCAACCCGCATAAGAAGGGGCGACCCGCTGGGTCGCCCCTCCTTTTTTCACATATGGGATTGGGGGTGGGGGTTTGGGGTTTTTTGTAAAGGGGAAAGGGCTCGCGCCCTTTGCCCCCTCCCCCAAAATATTCCACTCTTCACCCCCGGATTACCCGGTGCCGCCTTGGGACCAGAATTCCCCGGACAGGCGCACCAGGGTGTCGGCGGGGGCCAGGTCCTGGGTGAGGTCGGCCATGGTCTCCGGGGTGACCTGCCCCTGGCGCACCACTTCTTCCCCGGCCTGACTCAGGGCGTCCAACACCGCCTGGACCTGGGGCTGAAACTCGGGCACACTTAAAAATTCGGAAGAATGCCGGTAGATTTCGGCGATGAGGTCCCCACCCAGGCACATGCGCCAGGTCAGGGAAAGGGCCTCGAACATGCTCTGCTCCCAAAAGCCGCAGACGCTCAGGGTCACCACCCGGGGCATCTTGTCGAAGCGGTGGGGGGTTCCCCCGGCCTCGCCCATCTCCGCCAGGGGGTCCATCATGGGCAGGGTGCGCTCCACGAACAGCTTCATCCGGGCATTCATGGTAGCATGGTAGATGGGGCTGGCCAGCACCACCAGGTCGGCCTGAAGATACTTGTCAAACAGCACTTCCGTCATGTCGTCCGCCTGCACGCAGCGGCCCGGCGTTTGGACCTAGCACCCATAGCATCCCAGACAGTGTTTGATCTTATAGTCCCTTAGATACAGGGTCTCGGTCGAGGCCCCGGCCCGTTTGGCCCCTTCCAGAAAATTTTGTAGGACCAGTTCGGTCTTGCTGGTTTCATGATCCCGGGGACTGCTGTTCAAGGCCAGGATGTGCATCAGGTCCTCCTTGGTGCGTGTCATGCCGGTTTGAACTCCTGGCGGTGCAGCCGGTCGTTTCCGGCAAACACCGTAAGCGATTACTCCGCGGTTACTCTGGAATCTATTCTAAAGGCAACTCCTGGAACATGCAAAAAGAAAAAGGGGCGACCCGACGAGTCGCCCCTACCATTTTTACCTATGGGATTGGGGGTGAAGGTGAGTGGAAAATGGGTTTTCCACAGGCTGGAAGCCTGTGCCACTAACCGCTGACCCCTGACCCCTGCTTCTTAGTACATGCCTTCCATGCCGCCCATGCCGCCCATGCCGCCGCCGCCCATAGCGGGCATCGGCGATTCCCTCTTGGGTTTCTCGGCGATCATAGCTTCGGTGGTGATGAGCAGAGACGCCACTGAGGCGGCGTTCTGAATGGCGTATCGGGTCACCTTGGTGGGATCGATAACGCCTGCTTCCATGAGGTCCTCGTATGCGCCGGATTCGGCATTAAAGCCCATAGCGCCTTTCTCGTTTTTGACATGCTCCGCCACTACGGAGCCTTCGAACCCGGCGTTGTTGGCGATCTGCCGGATGGGCTCTTCTAAAGCCCGCTTGATGATATTGACACCCAGATCTTCGTCATGGGTCTTCAGCTTCAGGTTCGCCAGGGCCGGGGCGCAGCGCAGCAGAGCCACGCCGCCGCCGGGCACGATGCCTTCTTCCACCGCAGCGCGGGTGGCGTTGAGGGCGTCTTCCACCCGGGCTTTCTTCTCTTTCATTTCCACTTCAGTGGCCGCGCCGACGCGGATAACCGCGACGCCGCCCACCAATTTGGCCAGCCGCTCCTGGAGTTTTTCCCGGTCGTAGTCCGACGTGGTCTCATCGATCTGGACCCGGATCTGTTTCACCCGGCCTTCGATGGCCGCCCGGTCGCCGCCGCCATCGATGATGGTGGTGTTGTCCCGGTCGAGGGTCACTTTGCGGGCGGTGCCCAGTTCTTTCACGGTGACGTTTTCCAGCTTCCAGCCCATGTCCTCGGAGATCAGCTGGCCGCCGGTGAGGATGGCGATATCTTCCATCATGGCCTTGCGGCGGTCGCCGAAGCCGGGGGCTTTCACGGCCGCTACCTGGAGGGTGCCCCGGAGCTTATTGACCACCAGGGTGGCCAGGGCTTCGCCGTCTATGTCTTCGGCGATGATCACCAGGGGCTTGCCCATCTTGGCGATGGTCTCGAGCACGGGCAGGAGGTCTTTCATGGCGCTGACCTTCTTCTCGTGGATGAGGATGTAGGGCTCTTCCAGGGCGGCTTCCATCTTCTCGGGGTTGGTGACGAAGTAGGGAGAGATGTAGCCCCGGTCGAACTGCATGCCTTCCACCACTTCCAGGTTGGTTTCCATGCCCTTGGCTTCTTCCACCGTGATGACGCCTTCTTTGCCGACCTTGGCCATGGCATCGGCGATGATGTTACCGATGGAGGGGTCGTTGTTGGCGCTGATGGTGCCGACCTGGGCGATCTCTTTCTGGTCTTTGGTGGGTTTGGAAATCTTGTGGAGTTCTTCCACCACCGCGCTCACGGCCTGCTCGATACCGCGCTTTAAAGCCATGGGGTTGGTGCCGGCGGCTACCAGGCGGGAGCCTTCCCGGTAAATGGCCTGGGCCAGGATGGTGGCGGTGGTGGTGCCGTCACCGGCCACATCCGAGGTCTTGGAGGCCACTTCCCGCACCATCTGGGCCCCCATGTTCTCGAATCTGTCTTCCAGTTCGATCTCTTTGGCTACAGTGACGCCGTCCTTGGTGATGGCCGGGGCGCCGAAGGCTTTTTCCAGAATGACGTTACGGCCTTTGGGGCCCAGGGTGACCTTGACTGCGTCCGCCAGGGTATTGACGCCCCGGAGCATAGCCTCCCGGGCCTTGATGTCATATTTAATCTCTTTTGCTGACATAAGCTTACTGTCCTCCTTAGGATAATTACTGAATACAACGGGAATTCAGGTTAGTTGATGGGGAAGACCTGCGGTTAGTCGTTGATGACAGCCAGGATGTCTTCTTCCCGCATCATCAGGAATTCTTCGCCTTCCATCTTGATTTCGGTGCCGGCATACTTGCCGAAGAGGACCCGGTCGCCTTCTTTGAGTTGCAGGGCCATGCGGGCGCCGGCGTCGCTCATTTTGCCGGGGCCGACGGCGATGACTTTGCCCTCAATGGGCTTTTCCTTGGCGGTGTCGGGGATCAGGATGCCGCCTTTGGTGACCTGCACCTCTTCCATGCGTTTGACCAGAACCCGGTCATTCAAGGGTTTAATCTTCATATACAACCTCCTGGTTATAAATTATAGGTTTCAACGGATATTAGCACTCATTCACAGTGAGTGCTAATTATTAGCGTAATTGTAACCATAATCCCGGGAAAAGCAAGGGGGACGATGAAATAATTTGACGGGAAGTGCGGGCCGAAGCCCGGTAGGATTACCGGGCTTCGGAAACCATGATAGCCCGCTTGGACTTGGACCGGGAATACTTGTCCTTGGCGCGGCTGTTGGATGAACCGGCTTTCTTGGATTTGGCGGTACTCTTGGAGGTGTTGTTGCTCTTTTTGGCCAATCGGGCCTCGCCCGATTTCTTGCCCTTGGCGGTGCCTATGAGGGCTGTTTTGGTTTTCTTGGTGTCGCTGGATTTGGAGGCCAGAGACGGCGTCCCGAACAGAGATGCCTGCACCACGGGGGCGGCTCCGGCCTTAACCGGGGTGCTGTGGGTCGGTTTCCCCTGTTTGGCATAGGTCCGCTTCGCGGCCTTCGTGGAGGCCTTGGCAGAGCTCCGGCTCTTGCCGTGGGACTTGTGAACTACGCTGGCCTGGTGGTTGGAAGAGCTCTTGTCGCTGGAATAGGACTTCCTGGAGCTTCTGGCCGTCCGGATCGGGTGGGACGCCACCGCCGGATGTTCGATGCGGGCGATGGTAATGTTTTTCAAGAACTTTTCTTTGCTGCTGGGGGGCAGATTCAGCGTGTAAGACGGCACATCCGGAGGGGTGATACCCCGGAGCAATTCCGGGTTGAGATCTTGCACCTCATCAGGGGGAACGTTCACCGCCACCGACGCCGCAGTCAGCGAGGTGGTCTCAGTTACCGGCACCTTGTCATATTTGACCGGCGGCAAATAAGGCACGTTTTTGAACCCGAACTTTTCCGGGTTTTTGGCGATGATAGTGGCTGCAATCATCTGGGGCACGTAGTTCTTGGTCTCGGTGGGCAGGCACATGTTGGCGGAGAGTTCCCAGAAGTTCTTGTGGTTGCTCTGGTTCAGCTCCCGCTGCACCCGGCCCTCGCCGCAGTTATAGGAGGCCGCCGCCAGATACCAGGAACCGAACTGCTTATAGAGGTCCAACAGGTATTGGGCTGCCGCCCGGGTGGCCTTTTCCGGGTCCCGCCGCTCATCCACGTAGCTGTCGATGGCCAGCCCGTAGCGCAGGCCGGTGCCTTTGATGAACTGCCACATGCCGCAGGCAGCCGCCGGAGAATAGGCCCGGTTATTGAAACCGCTCTCGATCATGGCCAGGTAGGCCAAATCCTCCGGCAGGCCGGCCTCCTGGAAGACTTCCTTGATCATGGGCAGATATCGGGTGGAACGGGCCAGATAGCGCGTGATAACCGCCTTGCGCTCGGTGGAAAAATAGACCAGGTAGGCCCTGACCTGCTTGTTCATCTGAATGGGCACATCAAATTTGACCTGATGTTCCCAATTTTTCAAGGCCTCTTCCAGGCTCGGGTCCAAACCATTGATGCCGCTCTTGGCGTAGAGCTCTTCCAGGCGCTTGGCGCTCAACTCCTCGGTCAGGCTGGCATCCCCGGGACCATCGTCGGTCACGGCAGCGGTCATTTCTGGCTGGATCTGGTCCGCCTTGACCAGGTTGCCCTTCTGACCGCCGTTACATCCCATCAACAACGCAATGCAGACAACTACCCCCACGAGCCAGGATATCATAGATACTCCTCTCACCAAGTAGTCCGGGTTTGCGGTTGTACTGGTCCGGAAACGAATATCACGACCTCCCCCGAGGCGGACCGATAAACCTGGGATTTTTTCCGTATAGCACCATTTTTGTCCCTTGGCAAGAAAAAAAGCAGGCTATACCTACTTTTCCCGGCCTCAGGCTCTTTTAAGTTGTTATCGGCATGGTTATCATAATACGGGAGGCGATAAAAACCATGAACAATCTCAGATACCTGGCCAATCTGGAGATCACGCTGGCCCTGGCCGGGTGGGCCGTCGGCCTGTGGGGCATCTGGCGGGGGGATGAAACTATTCTCCAGTATCTCTACTTCTTCGCCTGGTATCCCTATATCGCCTGCCTGGACGGCCTCCTGGTCCGCCTCCGGGGCCGGGCCTGGCTCCTGACTCAGCCCCGTAAGTTTCTCCGGATGTTCGGCTGGTCCGTGACCGTCTGGCTCATCTTTGAAGCCCACAACCTGTTATTGCAAAACTGGGGTTATGTGGCCGTGGTCCCCGACGGCTGGCTCCGCTGGGCCGGCTACGCCCTGGCCTTTGCCACGGTGCTGCCCGGGGTGCTTTTAACCGCCCAGGTCATCGACGCCCTGGGGGCTTTTAAAAACCTCAAGGGCCGACCCTGCAACCCGGGAGCCTGGCAGCCCCTGTCGCTTTTGATCGGCGTCGCCTTGCTGATCCTGCCCCTCATCTTCCCCCGCTACGCCTTCCCTTTGATCTGGGGCGCCTGGTTCTTTCTGCTGGACCCCTTCTGCGACCTTTTGGGCGGGGAATCCCTCATCGCCCGCTTCCTGGCCGGGGAGCGCCGGGAACATCTCTGCCTGTTGGCCGCGGGCCTGATCTGCGGCCTCTGGTGGGAAGCCTGGAATTACTTCGCCATCACCAAGTGGGTCTACACCCTGCCGGTGCTCAACTTCTGGAAGGTCTTCGAGATGCCGCTCCTGGGGTTCCTGGGGTTCCCGCCCTTTGCCCTGGAGTGCGCCGTCATGTATAATTTCCTCACGGCCTTAGATGCCCGGGTGCTCGCCACCCCGCAGCAGCGGCGTTTTTCGTACGTGGTCCAATTAGCCTTTTGGATAATGATGTTTGCGGCCATGGACGCCTGGACGGTGATTTCGTATCAGTGAGCCGTGTAGGGCGGGCATTGCCCGCCATCAATGAATCGATTATCAATAATGGTGGGCCGCGCCCACCCTACACCTGTGGACATAAAAACCCTGAAAACCTCTAAACCCAGAACCCGGCACCCGGCACCCAAAACCGTTTTTTCCATCAGTCTGGGCTGCCCCAAGAACCTGGTGGACACGGAAATCATGCTGGGGGGCCTCACCAACGCCGGCTGGGAGGTCACCGGGGAGGCTGCCGCCGCCGATCTCCTGCTGGTCAATACCTGCGGCTTCATCGAGCCGGCCTGTAAGGAGGCGGTGGACACCATCCTGGATCTGGCCCGCCTGAAACAGGACCGGCCGGAGGTGCGCCTGGTGGTGGCCGGCTGCCTGGTGCAGCGCTACGGGGCGGAATTAGCTAAAGATCTCCCGGAAGTCGATCTGTTCATCGGGGTGAACGATTTTCCCGCCCTGGCCGAACTCCTGGCCCGGCCCGTAGCGGACGGCGCCGCGCCGCTGGTTCATCAGGCGCCGCCCTACGCCTATGCCGGCGTCGAGCCCCGCTACCCCGCCACGCCCCACCATCTGGCCTATCTGAAGATCGCCGAGGGCTGCGGCCACGGCTGCACCTTCTGTCTCATCCCCCAGATCCGGGGCAAGTTGCGCAGCCGCCCCCTCAAGACCCTGGTGCAGGAGGCCGAAAATCTCGCCGCCGCCGGGGTCAAAGAACTCATCCTGGTGGCCCAGGACACTACCGCCTACGGCCGGGACAAGCCGGGCCACCCGGGGCTTGCGGCGCTGCTCCGGGAGGTCGCCGCCATTGACGGCTTCCGGTGGATCCGTCTCCTCTACGGCCACCCGGCCCGCATCACCCCGGAGCTCCTGGCCGTCATGGCCACCAACCCCCGGATTCTCCCCTACCTGGATATCCCCATCCAACACGGCCATGACGAGGTGCTGCGGCGCATGGGACGGGGCTATACCCGTCGGGACATCCTGGATACGGTTGGGCGCATACGAAAAACCCTCCCCGGGGCGACGCTGCGCACCACCGTCATGGCGGGTTTTCCCGGCGAGACCGAGGTGCACTTCCAGGCCCTGGCCGATCTCATCACCGAGGTGGGTTTCGACCACCTCGGCGTCTTTCTCTACTCCCCGGAAGCGGGAACGAAGGCCGCGGCATGGGGCCCCAAGGTGCCCCGGCGGGAGGCCCGGGGGCGGGCCCGCAGCTTAAAAGCCATCCAGGCCAAAATCGTCAAGGCCCGGCTCAAGGCCCTGGTGGGCACCCTGCAAGAAGTCCTGGTGGAAGGGGTGAGCCCCGAGAGCGACTACTTGCTCACGGGTCGCATGGCCAGCCAGGCCCCGGACATCGACGGCCAGGTCTATATCACCGCCGGGACCGGGCTGGTGGGGGAGATTCAACCCGTGCGCCTCACCCGGGCCCTGCCTTACGACCTGTTGGGCGAGATTGTCGAGGCGGGGGAAAAGGGAAAAAGGCGAAAAGGCGAAAAGGATTAAAGAACCGTAGGGCGGGAAAGTGAAACGCATCCCGCCCTTAGGACTGCTTTTCAGCAACACTGCCCATCCTCATCTTCGAGGAAACCATTCCAGACCACCAACTGGTTCGTTTGTTCCCTTGCATTCTCCAGTAAGATGCTTATTTTTAACTAAAATTGCCCAGATTCCGATGTTGCCTCAAGGTACAGGTGGGATTAAAGATTCGGGGCGCGCGGCCTCAACCGGAGACCGGCCCAATCCATGACCGACACCCCGGCCATGAGCCGCAAGCGGTGGCGGGCAAACCTCGTGTCTCAAGGTTCCACTTGTATAAAATCTCTTGGTGAGAAAGCGAGTCCGATATCCATGTTTGCCTTTAAGACCTTGCAGCGCCGCCTCATCTTCTTGCTGGTAGTGCCGTTAACCCTGTTTTTACTGGGGTTCGGGTTTTTCGGGTATCGTTTCATCCAGGACATGCTCTTCAAAGAGTGGGGCGAGATCGCCATCCTGAAGCTGGAACGGGCGGCCCACCAGATGGATATGAAGCTCCATGAACAGACGGAGTGGATGGAGTCCTTCGCCCGGGCGGGACAGGATTCCCAGGGGGAGGGCATCCAGCGTTGGCTCCTGAAACAGGAGAAGGCCCAGCCCGGTGTCCATCAGGTAACCTTGACCTGGGAGAAGGCGGTTGTAAGCCCGGGTTCCCCGGATACCCGGAACCGGTCCGCAACCTTGTCTCCCATCGGGTTTTCTTACCCATCGGACGGAAAGACCGTGGGGCTGCGGGCGGAACTTCTGGATGCTGCCGGGCGGCCTGTGGGCCGCCTCGAAGTGCTCTTGAGCTACGATTACCTGATGCAGGAAACCCTCAAGGAAGGTTGGCTGGTGGCGCAAATGGCCTGCCTGGTGAGCGCTGAGGGCCGCTACCTGGCCCACAGCAATCCGGCCATGCAAGGACGACATTGCCTGGGGGAGACCCAAAACCCCCTGGAACTGGCCATGCTCAAGGCCATACAGGAGAAGCCCTCCGGCACCCTCATGGGAGAGGGCTTCATCCCGGAGCACGTGATCGGTTATTACAAGCTCCACGCCGCTCCCTGGGCTATCATGCTCCACGCCCAGGGAAGCGAGATTTTGGCGCCGATCTTACGGTTTCGCTTTTACTTCCTGTTGGGCAGCATCTTGTGCCTGGCCGTCATCCTGGTATTCATTCGCCTGGGAATGACGCCGGTGGTCATGGCCATCCGACAGATCGCCACCAAGGCGGCGCAGGTGGCCCAGGGACAATACGGAGAGCCGGTGCCGGTAACCAGCCGCGACGAGATCGGCCAATTGACCTTGAGTTTTAATGACATGATCGCGGGTCTGAAGGAGCGAGATTTTATCAGCAACACCTTTGGGCGCTATATGGACCAGGAGTTCGCCCGGGAGTTGCTCAGCCGGCCCGAGGCCAGCCGCATGGGGGGAGTGAAGCGGGAAGTGGTGATCCTCTTTGCCGATATTCGGGGCTTCACCCCCCTGGCCGAAACCTTGAGCCCCGAAGCCACCCTCCTCCTGGTCAACCGCCATTTTGCCCGGATGATCGAGGTGATCCAGACGCATCGGGGCATCATCGTGGACTTTCTGGGAGACGCCATCCTGGCCTTTTTCGACCCCCTGGACGGTCCCATGGAGCCGGTGGTGCAACGGGCCATCAACTGTGCCCTGAAGCTACAGAAGGCCATGGAAGCCGAAAACCTGGCTGAGTCGGAGCACCCGGCACTGCACATGGGCATCGGCCTCCATGCCGGAGAGGTGGTGGTGGGGAACATCGGCTCCGAGTCCCGGGCGAAATACGGCATCATCGGCTCGGCGGTGAACTTGACCCACCGCATCCAAGGCCAGGCTCAGGGCGGCGAAGTGATGGTCTCAGAGATGGTCTTCCATTATTGTGAAGACATCGTGGCGGTCCGCAGGACTTTTCAGACCAAGCTCAAGGGCATCGCCCATCCGGTGACCCTCTATGTTGTCGACAACATGAGGGGATCACGGTGATAGACGAAGAGAAGAAAATAAAAACCGACCCCGTCTGCCGCATGACAGTCCGGGGAGAAGATGCCGTGCCTTCGCCATTCGCAATACCAAAGTATTTGAGTATGTGCTCAACAGTTATTGCAAGCAGCGCCAGGGAGAGACCTCCTGTAAGGGCTGCCAACGGCCCCTGAAATCCTGGACTCCCTGCGTCAAGTATTTAGAAAAGAGTATATAAAGGCCTGGCTGACATTTCATGAACCTGCATTCGAGCCTAAAAGTCCTGCAACCGCCAAGCCCTCTGCGATTGGAGAGCCCCGGGAAACCTCTGGCCTCATGGAGGTATCCGGTTATCGGTTTCCTCCTGGGGGCGGTTGGGGGAATCTTACTGGGCCACCCGCTGGCCATGGTAGTCTTCAATTTTCAGGAATATATCCACGGACAGGCCTCCCTCAATCTTCTCAAACGGATTCTCATGAGCTTCGCTCCCCACATGTGGCCCATGATGAGCCTCTTTGCCGTGTCCACCGGAATCTTCGGGGCCATTTTGGGCCAGGTTTTCAAAAAACTCAAAGAGCACCAGCTGCAAATAGAAACCTTACACCAGGAATTTGAACTCCAGGTGGCCTCCCTGAGGCATCATTACAAGAACCTGACCATCGGTATCGAGGGCTTTTCCGGGCGCGTGAACCGGAAGGTTACCGAGTTGGCCCGGCAAATCCGGCAGGGCCATGGCGAAGATTGCCCCCAGGAAGATTGTTATTGTCACAGCCTGCCAGCCTTAGAAAAGGACGTGGGCATTCTGGCGGATACCTCTAAACGACTCAGCGAAACTTTGGGAAGAGAACTGACTTTTTTGAAGGCCTTGACCAGCGATCTCTCGGCGCCCAGGCCCCATGATCTCTATCCGGTGCTGGTCGACGCCATTCGGGATCTTCTGGAAGCCCGATTTCGAGATAAAAAAATTCTAGTGGAGATCAATGGCCAGCCTTTTGCAAAATCGCGGGAACCCCTGGTCTTTAACTTCGAATTGGTGACCATGGAGGTCATTCTGGGGAACCTCCTCAGCAACGCCATGAAATACGCTGACCATATCGGGGTGGAAGTAGCCGAGACCAACAGGGCGGTGCAGATCGCCATTATTGATCACGGCTCCGGCTTTGATGTTGAGGAACTGCGGCAACTGCTCCTGGTCCCCCGAGACCACCAGGAACTGGGCAGCACCCAGTTGGGCTTGCGGGTCACCCTGCATTTATTGGAAAAGTGCGCCGGCCACCTGCTGGTTTCCAGCCAGCCCGGCATCGGGTCCAATTTTACCTTGGAGTTTCCCCAATAGCCGTAATTGAGGCTGTCGATAACCCCCCAGCTCGGCTGACTGAATACCGTTTCAACTTTTTTCTCCTTGAGTTCCGGTTAATTTCGCAAGTTCACAAAAACCTATTGGCAGGTTGCGCCGGATAGTCAGCATGACTAATTTATTTTTATAACCTCAAAGACTTCACCATAGGGGGAAGCGATGCCCGATTCCGAACCCTCGGGTTCAACCCCAAAAGACCCGGTCTGCGGTATGGAGGCGAATCCCGAGAGTCCGTTTCGAACCACTTATGAGGGGCGGGAATACCTCTTTTGCAGTCAGCATTGTCTTACTAAATTCACAGAAGACCCGGGGCAATATCTTGAATCCGGCAAAAGCGAAGCCCCTGCTGCTTCGTTCCCGGAGATGGCCGAGTCTGCGTCCGGAGCTTTTTACACCTGCCCCATGCACCCCGAGGTTCGTGAACCCAAGCCCGGCGCCTGCCCCAAGTGCGGCATGGCCTTGGAGCCGGCCGGCGCCCCGGCGGCGCCCTTGACCAAAACTGAGTGGACCTGCCCCATGCACCCCGAGGTCGTACAGGACTCCCAGGGGAGTTGTCCGAAGTGCGGCATGGGGTTGGAACCCCGCAGCGTGACCGCGGGAGAGGAAGAGAACGCCGAGCTTCGAGACATGCGGCGGCGCTTCTGGGTAGCCGTGGCGCTGACGATCCCTGTGGTCGTCATTGCCATGGGCCACCTCATCCCGGGTCACCCGCTCCAACGCCTGGCGTCATCGCACTTCTGGGGCTGGGTGGAACTGGGGTTGGCGACCCCCGTGGTGTTCTGGTGCGGCTGGCCGTTTTTCGTGCGGGGGGTGCAGTCGGTCATCAACCGCAGTCTGAACATGTTCACCCTCATCGGTCTGGGCGTGAGCGTGGCCTATATCTACAGCTTGGTGGCCAAGATTTTCCCCGAAATCTTTCCGGCTTCCTTCCGGAATGCCTCCGGTGACGTGGGGCTCTATTTCGAAGCCGCGGCCTTCATCGTCACCCTGGTGCTCCTGGGCCAGGTGTTGGAACTGAAAGCCCGAAGCCAGACCAGCGCCGCTATCAAACTCTTGCTGGGCCTGGCTCCCAAAACGGCTCGCCGGATAAATGCGGACGGCACCGAGGCAGATATCCCCCTGGAGCAGGTGCAGGCCGGGGACCGGTTGCGGGTGCGGCCCGGGGAAAAGGTGCCGGTGGACGGCAACATCCTGGAGGGCAAGAGTTCGGTGGATGAATCCATGATCACCGGCGAACCCATGCCGGTGGAAAAAGCTCCCGGCGACCGGATCATCGGGGCCACCATTAACGGCACCGGCTCCCTGGTGATGGAGGCCAAGCGGGTGGGAGCGGGGACGCTGCTGGCCCAGATCGTCCAAATGGTGGCCGAAGCCCAGCGCAGCCGGGCTCCCATCCAGAAACTGGTGGACGTGGTCGCGGCCTACTTTGTGCCCGTGGTGGTGGCCATGGCCGTGGCCACCTTTGCGGTCTGGGCCCTGGTCGGCCCGCAGCCCCGCATGGCCCACGCCATTATCAACGCCGTGGCGGTGCTCATCATCGCCTGTCCCTGCGCCCTGGGACTGGCCACCCCCATGTCCATCATGGTGGCCACGGGCAAGGGGGCCACGGTGGGGGTGCTGTTCAAGAACGCCGAAGCCATCGAAGTGATGCGCCAGATCGACACCCTGGTGGTGGACAAGACCGGGACGCTCACCGAAGGCAAACCCAAGCTGGTGACCGTGAAAGCTTTGGAAGGTATGGATGAAGCCACCTTGCTGCGCCTGGCGGCTTGCCTGGAGCGGGGCAGCGAACATCCCCTGGCCGCGGCCATCGTCAAGGGCGCCCAGGACCGGGAAATCCAGTTGGCCGATGCTCAGAACTTCGAATATGTGTCCGGCAAGGGCGTGGCCGGGGAAGTGGACGGACGCGCCGTGGCCTTGGGGAACCGCCGTCTCATGGAGGACCGGGGTGTGGACCTGGGCGGTTTGGCTGAGGCAGCCGAATCTTTGCGGGCCGACGGCCAGACGGTGATGTTCCTGGCCGTGGACGGCAAGGCTGCGGGCCTGGTGGGGGTCGCGGACCCCATCAAGGAGACCACCCTCGAGGCTATCGAGATGCTGCATGAGGAAGGAATTAAAATCGTCATGCTTACCGGCGACAGCCGCACTACGGCCCAGGCCGTGGCCAAGAAATTAGGGATTGATGAGGTGGTGGCCGAGGTGCTCCCTGACCAGAAGGCGGCGAAAGTCAAAGAATTGCAGGCGCAGGGCCTGATGGTAGCGATGGCAGGCGACGGCATCAACGACGCCCCGGCCCTGGCCCAGGCTCAGGTGGGCATCGCCATGGGGACGGGGACGGACGTGGCCATGGAAAGCGCCGGGGTCACCCTGGTCAAAGGCGACCTCCGGGGTATCGTCCGGGCCCGGATGCTGAGCCGGGCCACGATGCGCAATATCAAGCAAAACCTGTTCTTCGCCTTTATCTATAACTCCCTGGGTATCCCCATCGCGGCGGGGGTGCTTTACCCCTGGTTCGGCATTTTGCTCAGCCCCATCATCGCCGCCGCGGCCATGAGCTTTTCTTCGGTGTCCGTAATTACCAACGCCCTGCGCTTGAAACGGGCGCAGTTGTAACCATCGATGCAACCCAACACCGTGTCCTTATGCCGGGTGTAGATGCGCAACTCCAGGAGGCCCAAGGTTTTTAGCCAGGAGACCAAGGGCCGCTAATGGGGCCCAAGAGGAGAAGCCGAAGCTCCAAGCGAATACCGACATGAGAAAGTTACTGCCCTTTATACACACCACAAATACAAAACATTGGTAGTCGAGATCGTTATCATACCGGGAACTCATATCCCCCAGGACTGTAAACTTTACCCCTCAACGTCAGATTTAATCTGAACTCGGTTTGATGATCGCCAGCTCAAATCCTGGTCATTACCGTTAAAGGCAATCCCCCCCATAAGTATTTTAGACTGGATGGCTTTCCGGGTGAGCCCAAGGGCCATAAGCATCGGGAAACTGCCAATTACCTACTGCTTCCGGCTCAAGGCTCCCTTAGATCATTGACTTCCGGTGAGAAGTAAGTTAATTTATTCACATGGTTGCCCGGGGCAAAAGTATCCTCAAAGACCTGGAAAAAGATGTGGTCGCCATCAACAGCGCGCTGACGGCCAATCTCCAGACCCACGTGCCGTTGATCGCCGAGGTGGGGCGCCATATCCTGCTTTCCGGCGGCAAGCGCATCCGGCCGCTGCTGTTCATCTTGAGCGCTCGGATGTGCGGCTGCCAGGGCAATCACCTGAACGGTTTTTCCACCATCTTTGAATACCTGCACGCCGCCACCCTGCTACACGACGATGTCATCGACACGGCCAGCGTGCGCCGGGGGGCATCCACCGCCAACACCATCTGGGGCAATCAGGCGGTGATTCTGGTGGGGGACTTTCTCCTGGCCAAAGCCCTGTCCCTGGCGGTGACCACCAATAAATTGAAGGTCCTGCAGGTGCTGTCTAACGCCACCACCATGATGGCCGAAGGGGAGATCCTGCAACTCCTGCACACCGGGAACCTAAAGATTACCGAAGCCGAATACTTCGAGGTCATCACCCGCAAGACCGCCATCCTCATGTCCGCCGCCTGTCAGATCGGGGCCATCCTGGCTGGGGTGCCCTCCGAGTCGGAAGAGGCCCTGAGCCAAATGGGGTTGAACCTGGGGATTACCTTCCAGGTGGTGGACGATATCCTGGATTACACCGGGGACGAAAAAGAGTTGGGCAAGGAGGTCTGTGCCGACCTGCGGGAAGGCCGGGTCACTCTGCCCCTGATTCACGCCCTGGCCCAGGCCTCACCCGCGGACCGGGAGCGCCTGAGCGCCATCGCCCAGAAGCTGACCCCGGAACTGGCCCCGGAACTCCGGAGCCTCATCGATAAGTGCGGGTCCCTGGATTACGCCCGCACCGTCGCCCGGAACTACACTCTTAAGGCCCAGGAAAACCTGAAGACCTTTCCCGCTTCCCTGGAAAAGACCTACTTTGGGGCCATCACCGAAGAGCTGCTGGCCCGGACCCATTGACCCGGTGGCCGGGACGCGTCCGGCCAGTCCCCGGGAGAACCGGCCGCCCGGGTCGCCTCGAACGACGCCATTTATTCGAATTATTTCCTTACATTAAACCGCTTAAATTTCCGACCGCTGCGGCCTCGGCTGGGCCCCTGTCCGGGTGGGTGTCAGCCGGACTTTTCCCTTTATTTTACTTGACATTACCCGGTTCTTGCGTTAAATTTTTTCCTGTAGATAGCATGTCAGACTGAAGGCGGGGCGGCGGGCCCTGGCCATAGATCGGAAGGGTATGCTAATCACCCTCCCTTTTTTTTTGCCTGGCTGCTCTCGCAACCCTGCTCCTGGGGCGGGATAAGTGTTACAAAATTTAGGAGGTTCCTCATTCATGAAGGAAAGAGGAAGAGTAAAGTGGTTCAATGATTCCAAGGGATTCGGTTTTATTTCCCGAGAAGACGGCCCCGATGTCTTTGTGCATCACAGCGCCATCCAGAGCGATGGCTTTCGGACCCTGGCGGAAGACCAGGAGGTCGAATTTGAGGTGGTTCAAGGTCAAAAAGGACCCCAGGCGCAAAACGTCACCAAGCTATAATCGCTAACCACTTGAGGCTGGGAACTCCGGTGGTCTTGAGGCCCCGGAGTTCCGCCATCTTGACCCCAAGAAGGTAAGCCGTGGCCCGCAACCGATATGGTTGGGAGAAACGAGCCAAGGAAATCGCCCGGAAGCAGAAAAGCGATGAGAAGATGAAGAAGCGCCAGGGCCGGGCCTATGAAGAAGAAAACTAAGCAGAACCAACATCGCAGGCAGAAGGCACTATTGAGGAATAACCGGAATCTCCTCCAGATCGGGTCGGGCGACACCATCGGGACAGGGGAATTGTGTCGCCGCTCAAGGAGAAGATTGTGACAATCAAGTTGTATGTGGGTAATCTGCCCATGCAAATGACCGAAACCGAGCTCAAAGAACTCTTTACCGAGGCCGGCAACGTATCCTCGGCCAAAATTATTACCGACCGGCAAACCGGCCAACCCCGGGGATTCGGTTTTGTGGAAATGGAAACCAAACTGGAGGGGCAAAAGGCCATCTCCATGCTGAACGGCCGTCAGGTTGAGGGCCGGGTTCTGGCGGTCAATGAGGCCAGGCCCCAGGCTCGTAGCGGTGGCGGTGGCGGCGGCGGCGGCCGCGGGGGCGGCGGCGGCTACGGTGGTGGTGGCGGCGGCGGCTACGGCGGTGGTGGCGGTCGCGGCGGCGGTCGCGGTCGATAAGCCACAGGCCCCGCCCCTTGCGGCGCCGAAATAGCAATCCCACGCCGGCAGGGTCCGCGAGGTCTTGCCGGTTTTTCTGTGCCTGGCTATCAGCTTTCAGTCAAGATCAAGATTTCCCGAACTTAGGAAAAAGACGCCACAACGTGCTGGGATGATCCGGCTGCGGGTAAATGAACCCCAGAGAGGTAAAAGTCAATGAAGATATGCTGTATCGGATTCGATCTGCCCGAGGGCAAAGTGAAATATCAGGACGATCTCGTCATCACCCTGGACCAGAAATTATCCCCCAAAAAAATCACCCCTTTCTACGTTGAATTCACCCGGGACGACTTCAGCCATTGCGACGGCTTTCTCGTAGCCCAGGAGAAAATCTGGGATCTCCTGATCCTGGACCTGGAAAAACTGGAAGCCCGGCGGGACCGAAGTGCGGACGCGGCGGAACAAGAGCTTCTGGATAAGTGCCTGGGGTACCTGGAGCAGGAAGTACCGCTGTGCGACGGCCAGTTCACCGAGCCCGAACTGACCCTTTTGAAGACCCTGGCCCCCTTGAGTTTAAAGCCCACGGTGGTCGCGGCCGAGGCGCCGGAGCTCAATGACGCCATTACCCAAGTCCTGAAAAAATCCGGCATCATCTTCTTCTACACCGCGGACAAGAAAGAGGTCCATGCCTGGCCGGTACAGCAGGATTCGGACATCGTCACCTGCGCCGGCAAGATTCACTCCGACCTGGCCCGGGGTTTCATCAAGGCCGATATTGTCAGCTACCAGGACTTCATGCAGGTCTACAACATGGCCGAAGCCCGGACCAAGG
>JAUSOZ010000151.1 GCA_030655955.1 Deltaproteobacteria bacterium | reverse complement strand
GTGCCCCTGTTGTCACCGGATCAACGGTCCATGAGGTATATTTATGACACAGTAGTACTAATCATTGCTCAGACGGAACGCCAGGGGGACTTCGACGGTCAACTGCTGGCGGTTGAGGGCAGCGGGGAATGGCGGAAATTGCCCTACCCGGCGGATGGTGTTCTGAGCGGCCTCATCCAGGAGATCATGGCCCGAAGAGCGGCTCACCCGGGCGGCCATGATCTGGCCGCCGGGGGCGATGGTGAAGACTACCACCACTGCTCCCTGGATATTGCGGCGGCGGGCCATCTGGGGATAGTCTTTATGCTTTTCCAGGAGCCGGCGGATTTCCCGCAGATAGCCCTGAAGGGCGGAGCCGGAACCGGAGCCTGGCCCCTGTCCCGGACCGATGCCGCCGCCGGACCCGGTCCCGCGGCCGCCGCCCTGGCCCCCCTGGCCCGAGCCGGGGACGCCGGTGGTGGCGCCCGGGGCGCCGGCGCGGCTGCCGGCGGCCGCGGTGTCTGATGGTTTGGCCCTGGTTATGGCAGGAGGCGGCGCCGGTGTGGGAATCACCGGCCCCGTGGTGGGTTCCGGCGGCGGCGGAGCCAGCTTGACCTTGGGCGGCGGTGGGGGCTTGGCCCGGGGTTTTTCGTGAGGGCGCACCGGCGCCGGCTTGGGAGCGGCGGGCTCGGGCCGGGTCACGGGGCCGGGTCGGCCGCCGCTACCCCCGGCGGGTCCCGGTTTGAAGTGGACCAGGGCGATGGCTTCAACCGGCACCACCACCCGCCGTGGAGCCGGTTTGTCCTGGAGGACCGCCAGCATCACCGCCACGACCAGGCCGTGCACCAGCAGAGAGCCCAGCACTGCCCAGGCCCAGGTTTCCCTGGGTTTCCCGGGACCGTTCCAGCCTTGTTCCCAGTATTCCATAGGCTACTTTTGTTCCACCTCGATGCCGATGCGCTGCACCTTCAGACCCCGGAGGCGGTCGATCACTTCAATGAGCCGGCCGTGGCGGGTGTCGGTGTCCGCGGCAATGATGGCCTGGGGCTCTTCCCCCTGTTTCTGGGCGAGAAAGACCTTTTCGAAGTCGCCATCTTGCGCCAGCTTTACCCCGTTGACGGCGACATGGCCCTCCCGGTCAATGCTGATAATGATGGGGACACTTTCCAGCTTATCGGCCTGGACGGCCTTGGGCAAGGCGATGGCGAAAGTGCGGGGCATCATCACCGTGGCCGTCAATAGAAAGATGATGAGAATGACCAGGACGATGTCCACAAAGGGGGTCATGTTGATTTCGGTGATGGGCCCGTGAATGTTGCCTTTCATATCAAGCTCCCGGGTGATGATGCGATTCAGGGGACATCATGCAGACTTCCGGCGTTTTCCTTAAACTCTGAAGGGTTTATTCATATCGCAGCGCCATAATCGGGTCCAGGCGTGAGGCCTTCCACGCGGGATAATAGCCAAAGATGATGCCCACCGCGGCGGAAACGGCAAAGGCTGCGACAATGGCATCCAGGGACAACTCGGTGGGCCAGCGGAACAGTACGGTCATGAGATAGGACGCCCCCCGGCCCACCACAATCCCGGCGCCGCCGCCGCAGAAGCACAGGACCACGGATTCCGCCAGGAATTGCTGGAGGATATTCCGGCGATGCGCTCCCACGGCCAGGCGCAGCCCGATCTCCCGGGTCCGCTCTGTCACCGTGACCAGCATGATATTCATGATGCCCACGCCGCCGACCACCAGGGAGATCAAGGCCACCGCCAGCAAGAGGTTGGTCATGGTGGCGGCGGTGGCGGCCAGGGCCTTGGTCATCTCCGTCATGTCCGTGACATTGAAGTCAGTCGGTTGACCTGGCCGGATTCGGTGTCGCTCCCGTAAGAGCTTAGTAATCTGCGTAATGGCAGGGCGAACCTCCTTGGCAGAGTGAGCCGCGGCGAGAATTGAGTCAACATTGGTGAACCGAACCGGTTGCGGGGTGTCGGCGGTCTGGGTCGCTGACGGTAAGGGATAAAGGTTATTTTTCAAAGTGGGGTAGATTTGATTGAGGGTGTTCACCGTCTGGGAGGTGCTGGAGCCGGAGGTGGCGGCGGCGGCGCTCTGGTTGGCGGTGGTGGCGGAAGCGCCGGTCACCCTGAATTTAATGGTGGTCCAGGGCGCCAGCAGGATATCGTCCTGATCCATGCCCATCATGTTGGCCCCCTTGGAGCTGAGAATTCCCACCACCCGGAAGGCGACGTTCTGCACCCGCACTTCTTTGCCCAGGGGGGCTTCACCCTGAAAAAGCTCCCGTACCAACCTCTGGCCCAATAGGCAAACCTTGCCGGCATTGCGCACATCCTGATCGGAAAAAGCGCCTCCCGCGACCAGGCCCCATTCCCGGATGGAAAGGAAGTCTGGGGTGGTGCCATAAATAAAGGTGGGCACCCAGTTCCGATTGCCATAGATGACCTGGGTGCGAGCCCGGACCACCGGGGCGCTGGCGCGCACCGCGGAGCACCCGGCTAATACAGCCTCGGAGTCCTGGGGCGTCAGGGTCATGACGCTCCCCGTCCCGTGGCTGACTCCGCCGCTCGCGGCAGTGCCCGGCAAGACCAGGATGGTGTTGGCCCCCATGTTGGCGATGGTCCGCTGGATGGAACTGGAAGAGCCGCGGCCGATCTCCATCATGGCGATCACCGCCGCCACCCCGATAATAATCCCCAGGGTGGTGAGCGCGGCCCGCATGACGTTGCGCCCCAGGCCATTAAGGACGAGGCGGAACAGGCGCTGGAGTCTGAAGGCCGACCACCCGGACAAGGGTTTGCTTTCAAGCGCGGCTTGGGGTTGTGGTCCCTCCGCCCCCGGGGACGGAAAAGGTGCGGTGTCATCGACGATGAGGCCGTCATGAATCCGGATTATCCGCCGGGCGTGCCGGGCAACATTGGCGTCGTGGGTCACTAGGATGATGGTGATCCCTTCGGTCTGGTTGAGTTGCCGGAGTATCTGCAAGACCTCTTCAGTGGTTTGGGAATCCAGGTTGCCGGTGGGTTCGTCGGCGAACAACAGCGGCGGATAGTTGACCAGAGCCCGGGCCATGGCCACCCGTTGTTGCTGTCCGCCGGAGAGCTGGGATGGTTCATGGTCGAGGCGATCACCCAGACCAAAGCGGTGCAGCAAGTCTTCCACCCGCAGGCGCACCTCCTGGTCGGACAGGTGCTCGGCGGTATAAGTTAAGGGCATCGCCACATTGTCCAGGGCGCTGGTCCGGGGCAGGAGGTTGAAGTTTTGGAAGACAAAGCCAAGCTTATGATTCCTGACCAAGGCCCGGGCATCGGCGGACAGGCGGGAGACTTCCTCACCGTCCAGCCAGTACTGTCCGGAGGTGGGTCGGTCCAGGCAGCCCAGGATGTTCATCAGGGTGGTTTTGCCGGAGCCGGAAGTTCCCATGAGGGCTACAAACTCTCCCCGGACCACGGTCAAGGAGACGCCCCGGAGAACCGGCACCTCGATTTCGCCGAGGTAGTAAGTCTTGTACAGGTTGCGCAGCTCCAGGAACTCCACGATTTGTCCCTCGTACCCACGTGATCCTTTGATGCGGCGATGGGCCACCGTGTTTGATGATCAGCATCCCCGGCTATCGGGTCAGGAGCCGAGGTCCAAGGCCCGGCGGTGCGACAGCCTGGTTGATTTCCGTGCGGGGGCCGCGCCGGGTCCTGGTCACACAACGCCTCCGGCTTTGCGGGGAGCCTGAAACAGTTCGGCGTCCGGGGCGGCGATCTCGGCGGTGCCGGCGGCCCCGTCCAGGTGGGCCAGGAGGAGCTGCTCCAGAAACCGGGAGCGCTCCTGCACCACGTGGAGGCGGCGATGCAAGAAGTTGTACATCACCACCGCGGGGATGGCCACCAGGAGACCCACGGCGGTGGCCACCAGGGCCTCGGCGATGCCCGCCATGACTGCAGGGCCGCCGCCCCCGTCGGCCAGGGCCAGGTCCTTGAAGGCATGGATGATCCCCAGGACGGTGCCCAGCAGGCCGATGAAGGGGGCGTTGGCTCCCAGGGTGCCCAGGAAGCTCAATCTCTTCCCGAGATAAAGCCCCACCCGGAGGCGTTCCCCTTCCATGAGGTCCTGGACTGCCGCCTTGCCCCGGGGAATTTCCCGGAGACCGGTCAGCAGCACCCGGGCTTCCATGGCAGGTTCCTGTTCACACCGGGAAATGATGCGGGGCCAGTCGCCTTTGCGGAGAGACGGTTCAATCTCGGCGACAAAAGGGTCCTGGTTGAAACGGCAACGATAAAAGGTCAAGGCCTTGTCGATCATGATCGCCACCGAGGCGACACTTAACCCGATGAGCAGCCATAGCACCCAGGCGCTGCCGCCGACCGTCAGGGTAAGCAAGCTTTTCGTTAAATCCACGTTGATCTCCCCGAAAAAGAAAAAGCCATGAGGGCATTACCCCGATGGGGTAACTTGCCTTCATGGCAAAGTTTTGTGGCCAGAG
Organism: Deltaproteobacteria bacterium; assembly: GCA_030655955.1. GTDB lineage: Bacteria > Desulfobacterota > Desulfobaccia > Desulfobaccales > 0-14-0-80-60-11 > 0-14-0-80-60-11. The sequence goes on along the minus strand of JAUSOZ010000151.1, from coordinate 6,235 downwards.
ATGAAAAAATTACTTACTGCTGGAGGTTCAATCCCCCATTCATATAGTGGGAATTTATAGCATAAAATCCACCAAAAGTAACTACTTCTTAGGGCCGAGGATGCCGAGGATAATGAAAAATAATAGACGCAAAATCGGGAGAGGCGGTTCATGGTTTTCCCTTTGCTAAGTACCCGGATGAATAATACGACAAGATGCTTGATGCTTTGACTCAGGCAGAAAGATTCCTAGTTTATCTGCCCTGATCTCGACCATGTATGACATCCAGGGCATTGACGAGATGGTCCCGGAAAATTTTAATAACTCCCGGGTAATGCAGGAGGCCGGTAGCATCCAGGGTGACGGTCAGCCCGGCTTCTTCCAGCGACGTTTTCCAGGAATCTTCCGGCCCGGCCAGATCTTCCTGGACATGTCGCCCCGCCACCAGCATGAGGGGTAGCAGCCGTATCCGCTTCAGGCCGGATTTGACCACCCGGGCGATGACCTCCTCCCGGGAAGGGCGGCCTTCCAGGACGCCCATGTGGACCTGGCGGCCAAATCGCCCCGAGAGCAGGTATTGCAGGGCCGGGTAGGTGGCCCAACTGGGGTGGTCGGTGCCATGTCCCACCAAGATGATGGCCTCCTCGCGCCCGACGGCGTCCAGTTTAGGGGCCAGGGCTTCCAGGAAGGCGCCGTAATCCTCCGGGGCCCAGAAGAGCGGCAGTCCCATGGCCGTGCGTATCCGGCTGGCCTGCACCTCCTCCACCAGGCGATAAAATTCGTGTCCGGCCAGGAGATGCAACGACTGCACCACCGCCCATTCAAACCCCCGGGCCTGTAATTCCTCCAGAGTTTCCCCTGGACCTTTCCCCTTCCGGCCATGCCGCTGTTGGGAAAAGTCCCGCACCATCCGAGAAGAAAAGGCCCAGTGAACTTCGTGTCCAGGAAAGGCCGCCCGGATGTGTTCATCCAAGACGGTATACGACTGCCAGGCTGAGGTGGTGGTGCCGAATGCGGCCATAACTATGGGGAGCTTCATGATTCCATCCCAAAGATCGGTATCTTCCCGGCCCCAGGGCATCCCGTCTTTTGGGAGCCACCTAAGCCGCGCTTCCTATTAGGTTACCCTTTCTTTCTCCAGCCCCACCTGATGAGCGCCAGGAAGATCAAAAATCCCAAAATAAACAGATAGGGGATGGGTGCGGCTGAGAACCCAGTTCTGTTTACCTCCTGCACTTCATAGCCTTCCACCTTCTGAGCGCTGCCGTCCGGAACCGCTTGAGCATTCTTGGCTGGTGAATCCGTGGGGGGATTCTTGGCATCCGGAGCCGCTTGGGCATTCAAAGCCTTTGCCGCTGGCTGAGAGTTTTTCACGGCATCCAGGGCCTGTTTAAATTCTTTCACCTGATTCTCCAGTCCGGGTACCGACATCAGCACGGCTGAGGTGAATTCGGTCAGCAAGGGATTATTGCAGGTGTGATCACAACAGGCCAGGCCAACCTCCTTCGAACTCTCGGCATACTCCTTGGACAGAGTTTCAATGACTTTTTTGTCCGGCTTCCAGTATCCCTTTCTCACCGTCTCCAGCATCCGGGCCACCAGGGATTGATAGGCGAACATATTCCCGGCGTCTTTGAACATCTTCTTGATATCCAGGCCATTTTTATCCAGGACATAGGTCTCGTACATCTCATTCCATTTGGCGGCGTCCACCGCCTCGGGCACCGTCACCTGCCAGCCCCAGAGATGCTCGATCACCTTGTCGATAAACCTGGCGCCGGCATAGCCTTCCTTCATCATCGCCTTGATCCATGCCGGGTTAAGGTAGCGCGAGCGCATTTCCCGCCCCATGAATTTTTCCAGGGTCTCCTGTTTGGGGCTCACCGGATTGGTCATATTGCTGACATAGACCTCCGGGGTTTTACCATCGAGGGTCCGAATGCTCATGGCGAGGCCGCCGAGTTCCTGGAAGAAATCATCGGTGTCCAGGGTGGCGATGAGATTGCCGGAACGGCTATGCACCGCCATCTTGGTGCCCGAAAGGGCGGATTTGAACAGCGTCAGGTTTAAATCCTCGGCATTCGGGGTTTTCTTATCCGGGTTCGGAATCTTGTCGCCCCAAAACCCTTGCCCGTATAAATGGCTCATGCGCATCAGATAGACGTCCGCCACCTGTTGTTCGTTGTCCCAGGAGTTGGATTGGGTGATCACCTTATCGAGATTGGGCCCGTAGGCCCCGGGGGGCGTGGTGAAGAGCCTGACCGCGGCTAACCTTTCCGCCTGTTCCAGGGCGAGGCCTTTTTCCATGAGTGTCTTCTTGGTTCGCAAAATATTGTTCCGGAGGATGTTATCTGCTTCAATTTGCTCCTTGGCCAAGGTCACCGCCTGATCCAGCAAAGTCATGAGATTGGGAAACAGGTCCCGGTAGAGTCCTGACGGGACCATGGTGACATCAATCCTGGGCCGGCCCAGCTCCTTTCTCGGTATGACTTCCACCCCGATGATCCGCCCCCGTTCGTCCCGTTTGGGTTTAATCCCCATGAGATACATAATCTGGGTCTCCATGACGCCTTCATGGCGGATGGTTTCCGTGGCCCAGAGGACAAAGGAAAGTTTGTCGGGGTATTGTCCGTGTTTGGCTTTATAGCCCTCGATCAGCGCCTGGGCCATCTTAACCCCCATCTCATAGGTCCCTGGGGAGGGAATGCGCGTGGGGTCAAAGGCATAAAAGTTTTTCCCGGTGGGCAGGGAATTGGGGTTGCGGATGGGGTCGTTTCCCTGGGCGGCCGGGACGTATTGGCCCGAGAGGCCCGCAATAAAGGCATCCATCTCGCTGGGGCCGGACCGGTTTATTCTATCTTCCAAATCTGCCAGCCGCTTTTTTCTGTCCTCCGCAGTTAAGCCTTTTTCAATGGAAAGGATAGCCTCGGCTGTGGTTTTGCGGTATTTCTCTTCCGGTGATTTCCCGAAGGTGTGCATCCCAAAGGGGGTCTGTTTTTCGGCAATATCTTTAATGTAGTGTTCAACCTCTTCGATCTCGTCCTCGGTCTTGATCTCCGTCAGTTTGAGATCGGTGAGCAAGCCTTGTTTTTGGGCCAGGGCATTGATTTCTTTGAGTTTGGTTCCGGCCAGGGAGGGACTCTTTTCCTTGGCGACCTGGTAATCGTTCAGCAGGGCCGCCAGGTCTTTCAGGTCCTTATTGAGACCGGCTTTATCAAAGGGCGGGGTCATGTGGTCGATGATGACCGCCATACCGCGGCGCTTGGCCTGGAGACCTTCCCCCACGTCATCGACGGTGTAAGGATAAATACTGGGCAGATCCTGGATCAAGGCCTCCGGTGGATCCGCCTCGGTAAAACCGACCTCTTTTCCCGGCAGCCATTCATGGGTGCCGTGAGTGCCGATGTTGGCAATGGCATCCGCCTTGAGGCCATTTTTCAGCCAGAGGTAAAAGGCGACATATTGATGATGGGGGGCGACGGTGACGTCGTGATAAAGTTTTTTGATATCCTGCTCCCAGCCCCGGGCCGGTTGGGGGGTGAAAATGATGTTGCCATATCGCACTGCGGGGATGACCAGATATTGCTTGCCGCTGGCATCCCGCCAGATCATGATGTTGCTCTGTTCTACCGGCCCCCAGCTTTTCAGGATGAATTTTTGCAGGCTTTGGGGCAACTGTTCGAACCATTTTTTATAAGTTGCCAGCGGAATCAGAACCGGTCCCTGGCTATTTGCCGGCAGGGGTTGGCCGGTGAAGACGGTTTTCCCTCCCGCCTGTACCAGTTTGGCAATTTCCCCGGGGGCCCAGTTGCCGATATTGCGGCCATAATTTTGAATGTCCTGAAAAAGTTGCTCCTTACTGATCCCTTTTTCCTGGCTCCCGATATCATAGCCCTCGGATTGAAGCCGGAGGAGGATTTCCCATAAGCTTTCCGGCAACACATTAAGAGTTGAGGCCCCGATATTCTGTTTCCCCGGCGGATAGTTGTAATAGATCAGGGCGATCTTCTTAACCCGGTTAGGTTTATCCTGAAGATTAATCCAGGCCTTCACCCGGGCGGTAAGCCTGGTTATCCGTTCCGGTATCGGTTGTGCTTCGATATACTCCAAGCCGGTGGCTTTATCTATCCTTCTCTCCCTGGTGGCAACCACCGTGGGCTGGATAATCCCGGCCATCTCGGGATTGGCGATCAGGAAGGAGCGCGAAAAGATATCCAGTCCCACGGGAGACTTCTCCCAGGCCTCCTTGGATTGGCTATGAAGGGAAATGGCGTTGATGACGGGGACATTCAGTTTACTTAACAGAGGCATTAAAACCTGAGGATTTATGCCGATCTTCATCCCCAGGGCGATAACCAGCCGCACCCGGCTTCGGGAACAGGCGGGGTCATTTTCCTGAGCGCCTGGTTTCCCGGGGGTGGCACCGGTCGGCGGATCACCGTCCCGGTAAAAGAACCTTTCGATAACGGCTGGCAACGGTCCATATACCGGCAGGACATTAAACCCCGCCCCTTCCAGGCTGCGGATGATGGCCTCCAGATCCCTTACCTGACCCAGGCCGACATGATATTTATAACAAATCACCCCGATCCAGGGTTTGCCGTCCCGGTATGAGGTATAGGCCTGTTTATAGGCCTGGAAATCCGTAAAAACCTTTTTGGTCTTGTAGTCATAGATGCCCAGGGGGGGGATTTTCACCGGCGGCCGAAAAGAAACCTCCAAGGCGAAGTCCCGGCTCAAGGCATAAAGCAGAGCGTTCTTAATATTTTCCACATCGCCTTCGCTGAAGTATTCCATGATATTTTTATCGAGCCTGATGCCCAGCTTCTTATGGTCATCATGAAGAGAACCGCCCATGACCCCGTAGACCTTGCCACCCTGTTTAATCGCCTGTTCCAGTTCAGGTTTTGCCGCCTCCACCAGGGTGTTTCCCATAGTCATGATGAAGATGAGATGCGACCGGCTCACCGGCGTCAGGTTCTTCTCCCGGGCGCCAGGCCGGAGGTTGGGATAGATGTGGAATTTCACCTTTGGCTTTAAATTCGGGTATTCCTGATAAATCGCCTTCACCGCCTCAATGGCGGTCTTGGTGGGAATATCGCCCAGGAGCAGGCTGACGTTGACCGGAGCGGCGCCAGCCGATCCGAGGGAACCCACCAGCCAATACAGCAAGCACCCAAGCGTCAGGATGATTTTGGCCTGAGGCCGGCGCCCTGGGCTGACGGTGGCCAATTTATTCCGGCACATACACCACTCTGCCGTCTTTAAGCTGATAGGCCGTTCCCAGCCGGACGCCTTCGCCGCTGAGCTTCTTGTCCGTCACCTTTTTGACTTTGATTTCCTTGCCGCTTTTGGTGATGATCTCCATCTGGCCGTCGGCGGTCTTTTTGGTGATGGTCACCTCGGACTTGGGGTCCACCAAATCCAGCATGTTATAGGCCATAAACAGGGCGATCATCATGCTCACAATAAAGGCCACGCTGGCGTCAAACAGGTTGGCCACCCCGGAGATGGGGTCCTCCAGGGGTTCATCGTAGCGGTCAAACCGCCGCCGTCTTTTCAAAAAACTCATCTGCCTCTCCAACCTGGATATTCGGCCGTTGGCCTTTGGCCTGCCGCAGCCGCAATTCCGTCAGATATTCCATCTCGCGCATGTCGGCCCGCACCCATTTTTCTTTCACCAGCGACATGAGATAGGCCGCCACCCCGCAGGCCAGACCGACGACGGTGGCGGTAAAGGCCGTGACCATGCTCCCGGCCATTTTCGGCATGTCTCCCTGGGCCAGGGACGCCAGGGAAATGCCCATGGGGATCAAGGTCCCCATCAAGCCCACGGCCGGGCCCACCCGAATGGCGAACCTGACCTTATCCAGGCCCTTAATGAGCTCAAGTTCGGCCTCCTGGAGGCGCTTTTCCAGCTCCAAATCCAGGTTGGCCGACTGGGTTGAGAGCTCGGAGTCCAGCATTTTCTGATAGCGCTGCAACCCGGCCGAGCGCCCCTGCCGCCTGTCAATATATTCCCGCAGAAAACCGCCAGCGGAAATCACGATCCAGAAGGTAAGAAGAATAAGCCCCACCACCACCGGATAAAACAGGGCGGAGGCGATAACATAGAGAAACGTCTCAAGACCCGCCAAGATATTCATTCGCTCACCTCGCGTCGCTTATTTATCAGGAAGCCAACCACTAAGGCTGCCAAAAGCAGCAAAAACACCCCGATATGGTCACTCAGGGGCATGCTGCCGCCTTCGGTGAC
>JAUSOZ010000147.1 GCA_030655955.1 Deltaproteobacteria bacterium | reverse complement strand
CGATAAGAGGAGTCGGCTTCAGGCATGGCACCTTGGGGAGATTCTCACCGCAGAAAAGAGTTCCCCAAAACTATTTATCGCCTGCGGTGGCCAGGGCAGCGGCATAATCGCAGGTAGAGGCGCCTTTTTTACCGGGCCAACCCTGTCGCTGGCTCCGGGATCAGAAGCGCGGGGCGAAACCTGCATCCCTTTTCGAGCGTGGGGCTATCGGTATGAAGCGTGCTGCGCCTGAGCGGCTGGTATCATTAGATATATTCCGCGGCCTGCCCATCGGCGCCATGATCCTGGTCAACAACCTGAGAACCTGGAGCGACGCCCCCCGCTTCCGTCAGTTGGTTCATGCCGAGTGGAATGGATGCACTCTGGCCGACCTCATCTTTCCCTTCTTTCTGTTCATCGTCGGCGTGACCACGGTCATTTCCCTGGGCCGGCGGGTACAAAAAGGGGAGAGTCGCCCGCGGCTTTATAAGGCTATCCTTATCCGTGCCGGCGTCCTCTTTTTCCTGGGCCTGGTAACCGGGAGCTGGTTCATCGTCGGCTGGCTGTTTCAAGCCATCTGCCCCCCCGTCGTGACCCAGAAGAGCATCTGGGCCATATTCCTCTCCCCCCCTGCCGACACCAACGTCTGGTTTTTTTCCCTGAGCAACCTGCGGATTATGGGGATTTTGCAGCGCATCGCCCTGGTGTATCTGGCGGTGGCGATCCTGGTGATCCATACCCGCTGGCGCCTGCAGGCGATCGTTGCTGGCGCCTTGCTGCTCCTTTACTGGGGGCTGATGAGCCTGCCGGGCTTTGAACTCCAACCGGGGAAAGATCTGGGCGCCTTTATCGACCGGGCCGTGCTGGGTGAAGCCCATTTGTGGCGCAACTGGGATCCTGAAAGCCTGCTGGGAACCCTGCCGGCCATCGCCACCGGCCTGGCCGGGGCGCTTACCGGCCACTGGCTGGCCAGCCAACGCGACGGGCCCCGCAAGCTCGTCGGTCTTCTGTTGTTTGGGGTTCTGGGTATTGTCGTCGGCTGGGTGTGGGGACTGGTCTTTCCCCTCAACAAGTTCCTCTGGACCAGTTCTTACGCGGTTTACACTGCGGGCTTCGCCCTGATCTTCCTGGGCGTCTGGTACTGGCTGGTGGACCTGCGGCAGTTTGGGGGGATTTGGGTACAGCCGGCTATCTGGCTGGGAATGAACCCCCTCTTGGCCTATTGCGGCTCCCAGATTTTGTTTATCGCCCTGCATACGCTCTATATCGGCACGCTGACGCAGCACACCCACCTGATCACCGTAATATCCCAAGCCCTGTTCGGAGTGAATTGGGATGTCATCGGTCAGACAGCCTGGCTTGACCCCCATTGGCCGGCGATGGTTTGGGCGCTGCTCTGCGTTAGTTTCTGGAGCTTACTGACAGGCCTCTTTTATCGTCAACGAATTTTTCTCAAAATCTAGATTCCCGGCATAATGGACTATTATTGCTCTAGATCCGTAGTGTGTGAATCACCAGAAGAATTATCCACGAGGATTATCAGAGCAAACCTGCCGCACTACCCATAACTGCTTATAAAAGCTGCCGGATAAACGTTGCCACCGCAGGCTGGCCTCGAGCCCTGACCATGAAGCAACCGTGGCTCAGGGTGGAGTTATGCTAACATGCTTCCCACGCAGGGTGGTGGCTGCGACAAGAGGAACGTGTGGGGGTTCAACCCGGGAAGAGAGATCTACAACATCGGATTGGGACATAAGCAACTCAGACTGCCACATAATCTCGGTGGTAAAATAAAGGTTATAGGGACGCAACCTTCCAGAGGTTGATAATGTAAGAGTCGGAAATTTCTGCGGCAGAAGCGCTCTCCCTGCTAAACCTGGCCGAAACGGCGTCCCGGGCGCAAGCCCTTCCCGATCTGGCGGAGTCTTTCCTGCACAGCCTGGAGAAGTTGATCCACACCCCCGCAGCCGTTCTTTATCTGGAAGACCCGGCCCTGCCCGATCACGCCTTCTTTCAGATGGGGCTCCCGCCCGAAACCGTGCCCATCGTCCGGAGTCAGTGTGCGGCGCAATTCTACGCCGATCCAGGGAAGGCCAACTTGCAACCGGTGCCGATCCCCCCCGAGCCACGCCGCGGACGCCCATCTTTCCCTGTATCCTCTCCATGGACCGCAGAAGGTACTGGGGCTGCTGGGAGTGGTGTGTCCGGAGCCCGGGTCTGACTCCACCAGGGTTTTGGTGGACAAGGCCATCCCGCTGCTGGCCTATCCCCTGCGCCAGATAATCGACCGGATGGATTACGAAAAACAGATCAGCAGTCTCAACCTCTATCTGAACGTGAGTTCCTTGATCGCCCAGGCCCTGGACCTCCGGGAGGCATTGGAGGCGGTGCTGTACTTCTGCATGGAAGCAGTTTCCGCCGAAGCCGCCTCGGTGCTGCTCCTGGATTACGAGAAGCAGAACTTCCGATTTTACAGCGCCGAGGGGCCTACCAAGCCGGTGCTGTTGACCGCCAGTTTCCCTGCCGATCAGGGTCTGGCCGGTCACGTCTTGCAGACCCAGCAGTCGGAGATTGTCAACGATGTCCAGCATACCCCCTGGTTTTACGGCAAGTTTGATGGGGAATCGGGTTTTCGCACCAGAAACGCGATCGTCATTCCCCTGACCGCGGGTGAAGAAAAGATCGGGGTACTGGAAGTCCTGAACAAGGTGGGGGGGGCACCCTTTTACGAAGGGGAGCGTTTAATGCTCCAAAACTTTGCCGAAGAAATCGCCTTTGCCATCCGCAACGGCAAAATGTTTGAAGTGGTGGTGAAGAGCTATTGCAAGCAGCGCCAGGGCCTGAACACCTGCAAGGGCTGCAAAAGGCCCTTGGGGTCCTGGACTCCCTGCGTCAGATATCGCCAAGCCAGCATCGAGGTTTAATTTGTCTCGTCCCCAATCTCCGGCTGGGGAACCGAAAGACCAACGCCGCTTGGCCGTTGAAATTGAGCCGATACATGGCGGCGTCCTCCGGTGCGGTGAGTTGGCCGCCGCCCACCCGATGGATCTCGCCGGTGAGGTGCCTGCCCTTGCCTCCACCCCGGGTAGGGGGCCTCATTCATCCAGCAACATGGACTTTGCGGCGATGGTGGCCAGCTGACTTCCCCCCGCCACCGGCATGTTCCCCTCTGGGGTCAGGGGTATGGGCCGCCGCAAAAACATCATATAATCGTTCTGGCTGTTATAGATCGCCGCGAAGGCTTTGTAGTCGGGGCCCCAAGCGTCGGCCTTGTCGAAGATCTCGTCGTCGGCGGCCTCCACGCGGCCGTCCGGATACACGTCAACCCGGTAATACGAATCGTCGGTTTCCAGGATACAGGGCAGGATAACCCATTCGCCGGGCTCTACGGCTATGATCCTCTTCATGCCCTTTCCCCTCATCGCGGTCGCGGCCGCGGTAACTAGTTAAGTTTCTTGCCTGTTTCGGAAAAGGAGCGCCCCTATGTGTGCGCCCTCAGGGGGGACACATGGGTCCCCCCCTACAAAACCATTGAGCGCTAATCGGTATCAGGTTGCCTGGCGAAAGCCAGCTCCCTGATCTCTATTTATCAGGTCCCAGCCCCATTCGTCAAAGGGAATAACGTGGTGGCAGGTAAACCCCGGGAGGCTATCCCACCGTAAAAGGGGCGGACTGCGCCGCGGCGCGCATAAGAAGGGTGAGCAGGTCGTTGACCGGGGTGGGCAGGCCCAGGGCCCGGCCTCGGGTTGCCACCTGGGCGTTCATGGCTTCGATTTCCGTGGGCCGCCCTGCCAGGATATCCTGGAGCATGGACGAGTGGTTGGCAGCCGTATCGGTGCACACCTGGCGGAGGCGGGCGGCGGGGTCGCCGCTGAGGGTGAGCCCCGCGGCCTGAGCCACTGCCTGGGCTTCCACCGCCGCAGCCACCGCCACTTCCCAGGCCTCGGGCAACTTAAGCAGCGCCCCGTTGGGGACTCGCAACAAGGCGGTGAGGGGATTGATGCCCACATTGATGACCAGCTTTTCCCACAAGACCGCCTCGATGTCCTCCCGGGGTTGGCACTCCAGGCCGGCGCCCCGGAAGAGGTCCACCACGGCCGCCACCTCAGTTGCGGACACCCGGGACCCGGCCGGCGCCCCGATATAAATAACCCCCCGGCCGGCATAGATTATCCGGCCCTCATCCTGGCGGGTCACCCCCAGGAGGCCCACCCCCGCCAGCAGGCGATGGGTCCCCACCGTCCGGGAGATGGCCTCCAGGTTGCCCAAGCCGTTTTGCAGGGTGAGGGCCACGCCCCCCTGAGACATGAGCTCCGGGAGGGCCCGGGCTGCGGTCTCCGTCTGATAGGCCTTGACCGCCACGATGGTCAAATCGCACGGGCCCACCTCCGGCGCCAGGCCGATGGGCACCTCGACGACCTGATGCACCCCTTCCAGACTGTGTATCTGGATGCCCCGGAGGCGCAACCGGGCCACCCGGTCCGGGCGGTAATCCACCAGGGAGACATCGGCGCCGGCCTCACGCAAGAGGGCGGCTAACAGACAACCCAAGGCCCCTGGTCCCAATACGGCCAGTTTCATCGATCATCCTGAAAAAAAAAGAGAAATAGCCACCGAAATTGTCGGAGGATTCTTTATCTTTTAGATGATTTGTACTAAAATTTCTATGAGTAATTAAAGAAAGGGGGCGATAATGACCACGCCCGTGGAAATAACGCGACATTTCGACCGCGAGTTGGGAAATCTGAGGCAGGATTTGCTCCGCATGGCGGCACTGGCCGAGACTGCGGTGGACAAGAGCGTGGAATCGGTCACGAACCGGGACTCGGATCGGGCCCGGGAGGTGATCATCGATGACATCACGCTCAACCGCATGGAACTGGCCATTGAAGACCAGGCCTTTAAATTGCTGGCCCTGCGCCAGCCCGTGGCCACCGACCTGCGCCTGACCGTCGCGGCGATGCGTATTGCCACGGAATTGGAGCGCATCGGCGATCAGGCGGTCAACATAGCCGAAAGGGCTCTGGAATTGAACAGCCGTCCCCCCCTGGAACTCCCCATCGATATCAAGCTCATGGCCGAAATAGCTTTAGGGATGGTGCGTACCAGCATCGACGCCTTTGTCAACCAGGACCCCAAGCTCGCCCTGCAGGTCTGCCAGCGGGATGTGGAGGTGGACATCCTGGACGACGAATATATCCAGAAGCTCCTGGATTCCATGATTCAAGAATCCCGCTGGGTGACCCGGCTGCATCACTTCATTATCGTGGTGCGCAATCTGGAACGCATCGCTGACCTGGCCACCAACATCGCCGAAGACATCGTGTTCATCGTCGAGGGCCGGGTAATCAAGCATCGATGCGAAGATTGGATGATGTCCTAGCCCCCGACCTGACCTTGGCCAGGGCCAGTTTCTCCTCCAACAGAGTTAATTCCTGGGCCACCCGGGGTTGGGTCTGGCGGTTGCGCTCCAGGGTCTGTAAGGCATGCACCACGGAGGCATGGGAGCGCTGGAACAGGCGCCCCAACTCCACCATGGTTTTTCCCGTATAGATGCGGCAGAAGTAGAGCGCCATCTGCCGCGCCCGCACCAGGCGCTTTTGTCGCGACCGCCCCAGCAGGTCCGGCAGGCTCACCCCATAGTAATCGCTGACAATCTTTTGAATATCCGGGGTGTTCAACCGGGTGTCCACGGCTTTCAGGTCCTGGAGCACCTCCTGGGCCAGGCGCTGACTGAAAGGTTTGTTGAGCAACGTCGACCGGGCTACCAGACAATCCAGGGCACTCTCCAGGCGGCGCACGTCCTCATCGACGTATTCGGCCAGGTACTCCAAAATCTTGATGGAAACCTGAACTCCCCGGCGTTTGGCCTTGTTTTCCAGGATATTAACCCGGGTGGGGAAGTCCGGCGGCCCGATGGGAGTGATGAGGCCACCGGTGAGCCGGGACCGCAGTTCCTGGGAGAGGTGCCCGATTTCCCCCGGCAGATAACAACTGGTAAAGACCAGCCGCTTATTCTGCCCCATGAGCGTATCCAGGGTGTAGCAGACCTCCGCCTGGATCTTCTCTTTGCCGCTTAAAAACTGCACTTCCTCCAGGAGCAGAATGTCGCAGTCCTGCCGAAAACGCTCTTTGAACGTGGACATGCGGCCGTTCTTGATGGCGCTCACCATCTCATTGGCAAAATTTTCCGCGGTAATATAAAGGACCTGTTTTCCCGCCGCCGACTTGCTGACGAAGTTGCCTACCGCATGGGACAGGTGACTTTTCCCCAGCCCGGGTCCGGAGGTCAGGAACAGGATGCGGTTATAAAAGGTATCGTTGCGGGCCAGGGCCTGGGAGGCCTGGTAAGCCAGGCGGTTGGAAGCCCCCACCACGAACTGGTCAAAGGTAAAGGCCCGGTTAAAACGCCGCCCGGCGGGTTTTTCCGCCACCAGGGGCAGGGAGTTCTGACGCACCGGGACCGGGGGGCGCACCGGGGCGGTGAGCAACTTCAGATGCACCACCAGTTTGCAGTTCAAGGCCGTTTCCAGTGTATGGCCGATGAGTTTGAGGTAATGGGCCTGGACCCACCGGAGAGCAAAGGGATTGGGACAGGATAACACCAACTCTCCCCCGGGGCCAGACTCTGCCTGAAGAGGCTCGATCCACAGATCGAAGGTGGCTTCGGGGAGTTGGTTCTTGAGGACTTCCTTGACGGCCTGCCAGATTGCTTCCATATTCCCCCTTAGATTGGGCGCTGCTTGTGGAGGGAATAATAACCGCAGGCGATATCCGGGTCAAAGGGGCTAGACCGAAATCAATCTTAGGATCTTCACGGAAAAAAGTATTAGAGAAATGTTTCACAATGCAACAATAGCGCGGCTCTGGCCAAGGTTAAAAATAAATTAATTAATCCAGTAGGTTAAAATGCATGAACTACGAGGTTGGGAAGCTTGCGCCGCCCTGAGCCGAATTCTATGAATTTAGAGAATCTCCCGCATCCTGGGTTTTTCAGCGTTTTTCATAGGGTGAAAGAATTATTTAGGGCAAAAATCGCTAACTAACGAGTTTTTATAATAATAACTTATAAAAACTTTGATTGGGGTGTATTGGCTGGGGCGGGCTCCCGCGAGCTTTGAACCCGGGAGACCTCTTAACCGGACCACCGGACTCTCCGATGGCCCGCAGTCAAGGCCGGGTCGCGGTAATCCCCCGCCTGCCCGCCTCGGCCTCGGGGAAAGCCGGGAGAGGGGCACGCCGCCCAACTTTCCGGCCGGCCGGGAGCCCTCGGCTGGCGCCTTGACAAATCTCCCGGAGGGGGTATCATGGCTTAGAGATAAGCTAAAATTCATTCTTGAGGTCCGCAATGATCAATTACGTCGCGTACCGTAAGTTCGCCACCCTGAAGAACGGCAAGCGGGTGATGTTCCGTTTCCTCAACGAACAGGACCGGGAAGCGTTGATCCAGATGTTCCAGGAGGCCCCGGAGGAGGATATCCGGTTTCTGAAGCAAGACGTCAAGGACCAAAAACTGGTCAACGCCTGGGTTGATAACCTCGATTACCGCAAGGTGTTGCCCCTGGTGGCGGTGGACCTGGAAACCAACCGGATCATTGCGGACGCCACCCTGCATCGGGGCAAGCATGCCGCCAAGCATATCGGCGAGATTCGCATCTTCGCGGGCCGCGGCTTTAGGAACCTGGGTCTGGGGTCGTTGATGCTCGAAGAGCTCCTCAACCTGGCTTTGCAAGAAAATCTCATGTGGGTGAAGGCCGAGATCCTGGCGGATCATAAAAAGGTGATCAAGGCCTTCAGGGCCAAGGGTTTCGAACATAAATGCACCCTGGACGATTATTTTGTCCGCAAGGACGGGGTGACCCACGACGTAGTCTTGATGATGCGCCCCGTGGTAAAACGCGACGACGCAGAATTTTAGGTTTAGGCGGAAATAAGATCATGTTATGGTAGGGGCGGGTTTCAAACCCGCCCCTACGTTTGTTTAGGCGGCGCTAATCGTCATTTTTGGAGCAAGAAAAATTATGAGCCGGGTAGCATCTGGTTTGGAAATCTTTCTCCGGGAGCCCCCGGCCTGGGCCGCGGACGCCCGGCTGGGACTTCTGAGCCATGCGCCCAGCGTCGGGCCGGACCTGACCGGGGCCCGGGAACTGGTGGCCCGGCGCTTTCCCGGCCGGCTCCAAACCCTGTTCAGCCCCCAACACGGCCTGCTGGGAGAAAAGCAGGACAACATGATCGCCTCGGCCGATTTTGCCGACCCCGTCCTGCACTTGCCGGTGGTGAGTCTCTATGGGCCCCGCCTCACCCCGCCGCCCGAGGCCCTGAGCGCGGTGGACGTGATCCTGGTGGATCTCGTCGACGTGGGCACCCGGGTCTACACCTTTGCCGCTACCCTGGCCAAGGTCATGGAGGCCGCGGCGCCCCTGGGGAAGAAAGTCGTGGTGCTGGACCGCCCCAACCCCATCGGCGGGACCGCGGTGGAGGGCAACGTCTTGCGGCCCGAGTGGGCTTCCATTGTGGGGCCTTACCCTTTGCCCATGCGCCACGGCTTCAGCCTGGGGGAGTTGGCCCGCTACTACAACGTCACCCAAGCCATCAACTGCGACCTGACGGTAATTCCCGCGGCCGGCTGGCGGCGGGGCGACTATCATGACGCCACCGGGCTGCCCTGGGTGCTGCCGTCTCCCAACCTGCCCACATTAGATGCGGCCATTGTCTATCCCGGCCAGGTCCTCCTGGAGGGCACCAATCTCTCGGAAGGCCGGGGCACCACCCGCCCCTTCGAACTGTTCGGAGCCCCGTTTCTGGAACCCGGGCGCCTCCTGGACCGTCTCCGGTCCATCGAGCTCCCCGGGGTGATCCTCCGGACCGCCTGCTTTGAGCCCACCTTCCATAAATGGGCCGGGGAACTGTGCCGGGGCTTTCAGCTCCACGTCACCGACCGGCTGAGCTTCAAGCCCTACTACACCACCCTGACCCTGCTCCGGGTAATCCGGGAGCTCTATCCCGACCAGTTCGCCTGGCGCCAACCCCCCTACGAATACGAAACGGTGCGGCTGCCCTTTGATCTGCTCACCGGCGACGACCTGATCCGCCCGGGCCTGGAAAACGGCCTGACCGTGCCGGAACTGGAGAACGCCTGGCAGAATGACCTGTCGAGATTCATGGAGGTGCGGCAGGAGTTTTTGCTGTATCCGGAGTAGGGCGCGTTTCACGCGCCACTTTTTGGTGCGTAAAACGCACCCTACATTTCTTTTTTATTCAGGTTGCGGGCCGGTAGGGGAATAAAGTGGTTTGAGGTTGATCTCCTTGGCCGACTTTCTGACTTGGGCAATGTCATACTGCACCTGAAGCTGTAGCCAACTCTCAGGACTGCGGCCAAAAGCCTGCGACAACCTGACGGCCATTTCCGGGGAAATGCCCGCGTGACCGTTCACCAGCATGGAGAGGGTCTTGCGGGTCACGCCGAGTCCCTGCGCCGCCCGGGTGACGGTCAAGCCCAGGGGCTCGAGGCACAACTCCCGGATAATCTCGCCCGGATGCGGTGGATTCTTCATGGTCATGTCGTCTTACTCCTAATGATAATCAATCAAGTCAATCTCGGCGGCCTGGCCGTCCTCAAAGCGAAAAATCACCCGCCAATTGCCTGAAACGGATACGGCATAAAACCCGGCCAGATTGCCCTTGAGCTGATGCAACTTCAAACCGGGAAGGTTCATGTCCTCAACGGTGACCGCCGTGGCCAGCAAAGCCAGGATCTGCCGCAACCGCTTGACCAGGGATTGTTTTACTCCCTTGGTCCGGTCGTTATAATAGAGGGCGGCTAACCCCTTATGCTTTATGCTCCCGATCATGGATATTGTAACCTGTAACGTGTCAGGTTGCAAAATTTAAATTTAGAGAGTATATTCCCGAACAGAGCAAGTAGGGAGCGTCTTACGCGCCGTTTTTGGTGCTGGTTCACGAGTTTCACTTTGGAACGAGCATCAAAGGCGGGATGTGCTTCGCTTTCCCGCCCTATGGTTCTTGGTTTTTTTACATTGGACAAACCGATATATTTTATCTAATATTTCAGCCCAATAGGTGGCAAACCCCTTGGGCTGCAAATAGAAAGCATGGGCAACTATGAGAAAATATTAATCAAAAAATGAGCGTTAGACAATGAAGATATTGGTGCCTTGTATCACGTGCATGAAGGATGCTGCCGAAATATTTCGGACTACCGGCACTTCCCCTTCAGCTCAGGTTCTTTCTGCCGAGATGGAAGACACCGGAGTTGTGTATGTTAGTTGCAATAGGGGTCACAAGACCGCCATGCTCCATAGAAACCGTAAGCATCAGATTCTTTTCGAATCTGGTTGCCTTGCGTTCCTCGACAATTATACGAATGAGGCAGTGTCGTCATTTTCTGCTGCGCTTGAGCGAGCTTATGAGTTCTTTATCAGGGTTGCGTATCGCAAACTCGGGGTGTCCTCCGCGCTGTTAGAGTTATCATGGAAGCAGGTTGCAAGCCTTTCGGAACGGCAGTTTGGCGCTTTCGTCCTCATCTATCCGATCATAACCCACGAGTCTTTTAAACGGCCCCAGAAAATTTCCGAGTTGCGCAACAAGGTGATACATAGTGGTTATATAGCTCGGTCAGACGAAGTGTTTGAATACGCGGGGACAGTCTTTTCATTAATTCGGAAGATCGTTCAGGCCCTGCAAGATAAATGCTCCATCGAGATGTGGGCAGAGATAAATGAGGCCGCGGAAATGCAGAGGGGGGCGGTTCCGCCCGGGATGGATTGGGCATGGACGGCTCGAACGGAGTTCGACCTAAGAACCGACCTGACGTTTGATTCATGGCTCACTGAACTTAAGGAAGAACGTCGAAGTTAGCCACCCGTGATTCATGAAAATATAGCACCGCCGCCCGCCAAGGGTAGGTCTTCTGCATTTACTCAGGAATTCTACGGAAAAGCGTGGGCCAGGATGTAAGCCTCACCAATAAACCTTTCACAACTTACTCAGGAAAAATGCTCCGTATGGCCGCGGCTAGGGTTTCTACGCCCAGGAGTTTGAGGCCGGGGAAGTCGCCCAGGTGTTCCTGTTGGCGTTGGGCCAGGAGGGCGCGCTTGAAGCCCAGTTTGTGGCCTTCTTTGAGGCGCAATTCGGGGGCGCTGACCGCCCGGACTTCCCCGGTAAGGCCGACTTCGCCGAAGATCAAGGTGTCGGCGGGCACCGGCCGGTCGAGGAACGATGAGGCCAGGGCCATGGCCACCCCCAGGTCGGCGGCGGGTTCCGTCAGGCGGACGCCTCCGGCCACGTTGACGTAAAGGTCCTGGCCGCCCATGGCCAGCCCCACCCGTTTTTCCAGGATAGCCACCAGCAGCGATACCCGGCCCGGGTCCACGCCCATGCTTTGGCGCCGGGGTTGCGCCAGGGAGGACGGGGAAACCAGGGCCTGGACCTCCACCAGGATGGGGCGGGAACCCTCCAGGCTGGGAATGACCGCGGCGCCGGGGACTTCCAGCGAGCGCTCGGCCATGAAAAGTCCCGAGGGGTTGGTCACTTCCACCAGTCCCGCCTCCTGCATCTCAAAGATCCCCAGCTCGTGGGTGGGGCCGAAACGGTTCTTGACGGTGCGCAGCAGCCTAAAGGCGTGGCTCCGGTCGCCCTCGAGGTAGAGCACCGTATCTACGAGATGCTCCAGCACCATGGGACCGGCGATGGCGCCTTCCTTGGTGACGTGGCCGATGAGGAAGGTGGCGATGCCGGTGAGTTTGGCATGCTGCACCAGGCGGAAGGCGGTCTCCCGGACCTGGGTCAGAGAGCCGGGGGCCGCGGGCAGGGTGGCGGTGTAGAGGGTCTGAACGGAGTCCAGGGCCAGAAAGGCGGGCCGGCACTCCTCCACGACCTGAAGGATATTCTCCAGGCAGGTTTCCGTGGCCACCAGGAGCCCCGGGGAAGTGAGCCCCAGGCGGTCGGACCTAAGCTTGATCTGGGTTTCGGATTCTTCCCCGGAGATGTAGAGGCCCGTTAATCCCGGCTGGCAGAGCCGATCCAGCACCTGGAGCATCAGGGTGGATTTGCCGATGCCGGGGTCGCCCCCCAGGAGGACCACGGAGCCGTGGACCACGCTGCCGCCTAAGGTGCGGTCGAATTCCGTCAGGCCGCTCACCTGCCGGACCTCGGGGGGGGCCTTGAGCCCGATCAACGGCTGCGGGGCGCGGCGCCGGGGTGGCAGATTCACCTCCGTTACGGGCGCGGAGGGGGTTATCTCTTCGGCCATGGAGCTCCAGGTGCCGCAATCGGGGCAGCGGCCCAGCCATTTGGGCGCCTGGTAGCCACAGTTCTGACAGATAAACACGGACCTTCCGGGGCGGGCTGCCATGGATTTCGGCCATCCTTTATGAAGAAATGAAAAAATGGAGAAATGGAATAATGGCAACAGGGAAAGTTGCCCGATTATCCCTGTCCTGAAAAGTTCCTGGTTATATGTAGGACAGCCGCCCTCGGCTGTCTCCGGCGCAGGCTGGAAAGCCTGCGCCACCGATCTTTTCATGCTTTACGGGTGGACCAACGGCCCATAAGGAACTGATCCGAAAAGTCTTTCAAGGGTGCGTCTTACGCACCGATGAGCTTATGGCCACGGCGGGCGGGGACGCCCGCCCCACACTGAGTCTTCCCTCGTTCCCAAGCCCCTGCTTGGGCCACCTGGTGCAACACAGGGATGATTCTTTCGCAAAGCAGGAGCTTTGCCTGCAATGGGGTTCCCAAGCGGGAGCTTGGGAACCAGAAACGAACTGCTCAAAAAAATTGAGAATTCGTGAATGAATTATTTATAATGAAGCATACGATCATTAGCAGCATCGCTCTGCCATGGCGCGGCCGGTCTTTGGGGCGGCGCCGCCGGCGGTTCTCGGCATCGTTTAAGGAGATTGCCCCATCGACACCACCGGTTTACGCCACCAGTTTACCCCAGCCCCGGCTCCCATGGCAACCAGGATTCTCCTGGACAACCTGGACCAGGGCCTGAGACCCCTGGCGAGGCGGCCGGCGCTGGTGACGCTGGGGAAGTTGGCCGCGGCCCGGTCGGTCGAGGTCTATCTGGTGGGCGGCTCGGTGCGGGAACTGGCCCTGGGCCGGGCGGCCAAGGACCTGGACCTGGCGGTTTCGGCCCAGACGCTGGAACTGGCCCGGGACCTGGCCGACGCCTTGGGCGGGACCTATGTCCTCCTGGATGAAGCCGAGCGTACCGCCCGGGTGGTGTGGCAAGAGGAGATTCTGGACCTGGCCGAATTCCGGGCCCCCACCCTGGCGGGGGACCTGGCGGGCCGGGATTTCACCCTCAATGCCCTGGCAGTGGACTTGAACGCCGTTTTGGGGCCAGGTCCGGCGGGGCTTATCGACCCCTTGGGCGGCCTCCCAGATTTGGCCCGGGGCCGGCTTAAGATGGTGGCGGCGGAAAATTTCCATCAAGACCCCCTGCGACTCCTCCGGGCCTATCGGTTTGCCGCCACGCATGGCTTTCAGGTTACTCCGGAAACAACGGCTGCCATCCGTCGGGCGGCCCCGGAATTTTCCCGGGTGGCGGCGGAAAGGGTGCACCAGGAGTTATTCCTGCTCCTGGCGGCGCCGGCGGCCGCCCCGGTGCTCGAGGCGATGGAGGCGGTGGGGCTCCTGGGGCAGGTGTTTCCGGAACTGGATGACATGAAAGGGGTGGAGCAGAATGGCTACCATCACCTGGATGTCTACGGCCATTCCCTGGCGGCCGTGGCCTGCCTGGAGGAGGTGTTGGCGGCGCCGGCGGCTTATTTCGGGGAAATGGCGGCGGAGGTGGTCGGCTACGCCCGCCAGCACCCCAAAACCGTGCTCTTGAAACTGGCCGCCCTGTTTCATGACGTTGGCAAGCCCCAGGTGCAGGGGCGCCGTAGCGATCCGGAGCGCTACACGTTTTACTTCCATGAAAAAGTGGGGCTGGAGATTTTCAGCCGGGTGGCCTCAAGGTTGCGGTGCAGTCTGGCTGAGATTAAGACGGTAAGCGCTCTCATCGGCATGCACATGCGGCCGTTTTTGCTGCTGCCGGCCTTCCGGGAACGGGAACTCAGCTTCCGGGCCTTGGGCCGGCTGGTGCGGGCGGCACGGCCGGAACTGGCGGGCCTCTTTGCCCTGGCCATGGCTGACAGCCTGGCAGGACAGGGGCCTCTGAAGCCGGCGGATTCCGAGGCGGTTTTGGCGGATCTGGCGGACGCGGCCTTGCAGTTCTTAAAAGAGCGCCTGGAACCGCAAGAACGCCACCCCAAGCTGGTCAACGGCCATGATTTGATCCGCCTGGGGCTGACGCCGGGACCCCGGTTCCAGCAATTGCTCACTGCAGTGGAGGAAGCCCAGTGGGAAGGTCTGATCCAGACCCGGGAGGGAGCCCTGGAAATGGTCCGGCGGCTGCTGTAAGTCGGAAAAGAAACCTCAAGTCTTGACCGGACGATAAGGAAAAAATCTATGGGTGTATCTTTCCTTTTTCCATCAAGTTATATTAACGTAAGAAATAATATTTTTTATTTATAAATATGGGAGATTAGATTATGGAGATAATGCCCCCTGACACCGGCAATAAAGACCCGCAAACCGGCACCTTGATCAGGCTTCGGGGACTTTATCCCTCTCTGAAAACCGCCCTGAGAAAGGTGGCCGACGTCATCCTCAGGCAACCGGAGATGGCCATCTACGCCTCGGTTAACGAAGTGGCGGCCGTGGCGACGGTCAGTGAAGCCACCGTGATGCGGTTCTGCCGCATCCTGGGCTTTAAGGGTTTCCAGGATTTCAAGATCGCTCTGGCCCGGGAGATGGTCATCCCGTCACCGCGCTTCCACGAAGAGGTGGGCGGCGAAGGTGAAGACGATACCGCCGTGGTGCGCCAAGTTTTCCATACCAACACGGTGGCCTTGCAAGATACCCTGGAAATTCTGGATATCGAGGCGATGAAGGAGGCGGCCCAGCTCCTGCTCACGGCCCGGCAGATCCTGGTGATCGGGGTGGGCGGCTCCGGCCCGGCCGTGACCTACACCGGCAACCGCTTTCTCCTGCTGGGCCTCAAGGCCACGCTGTGCACCGACTTCTACCTGATGCTGATGGCGGCCTCCCGGCTGTCCCGGGGAGACGTGGTGCTGGCCATCTCCAACTTGGGGACCACCCGGGAAATCGTCGAAACGGTGGGAATAGCCCGGGAAAAACAGGCCAGGATCATGTGTATCACCAACAATTCCCTGTCACCTCTGGCCCGGGTTTGCAACCCTGTCCTGGTTACGGCTTCCCGGGAGGTCACCCTGCCTGAGGAGGCCGTCGCCTCCCTGGTTTGTCAGATTGCCATCCTGGACGCCTTGTTCGCCCTGATCGCGGCGGCCCAGGGGGCACAGTCCCGGGAGACCCTGAACGGCATGGAAAAAGCCATGGTCAAAGTGGGAGTGATGCGCCAACCCGCCAAATAGCCCTATGGGCGCCCGGGACGTTACCGATTCAGGCACGTAAAACCACCGGCGCGGCCTCAGGATCAATCATGAACGCCCAACAGCAGTTGAAAGAGGACATTGTGCGCATCTGCCGGATGCTGCACCGGAAAAATTACCTGGCCGCCACCGACGGCAACGTCAGCGTGCGCCTGGGAGACCGGGTGCTCACCACCCCCAGCGGGATTAACAAGGGCCTCATGGAGGCGTATCAGGTGATCACCGTGGACCTTACGGGCCGGGTGCTGGCGGGGGAGGGGCACCCCACCTCGGAAATCCGCATGCATCTGCTGGCCTATGAGTTGCGCCCGGATGTGTCGGCCGTGGTGCACGCCCATCTGCCTTACGCCACGGCTTGCACCCTGGCGGGGATCGACTTGCTGGAACCCATCTTGCCCGAGGTGGTGATCACCCTGGGGGGGATTCCCACCGCGCCCTACGCCACCCCCGGCACCGAGGAAGTGCCGGAGGCCATCCGGGGCATCATCCAGGAATATGACGCCCTGCTCTTATCCCGGCACGGCGCCATGACGGTGGGGCGGGACGTGACGGACGCCTACAACAAGATGGAGAAGCTGGAGCACACCGCCCGGGTGGTCCTGGCGGCGCGGCTCCAGGGCCCGCTGCCGCCGCTGCCCGAAGCGGAGGTGGAGAAGCTGCGGCGCCTGGCGGAGAAGTATAAGGAAGGGGGTTGAGTTTTGAGATCTGCATGGAGTGCGGGACTTTGGGCAGTGGGCTGCGTCCAAATTCCTCTTCACAATCGCCATATGGTCTCCTGAAAAATTTGCGCCTCTTGCCTTATGTCTCAATAATTGATACATATTAGATTAGAATAATGAAATGGCAAGTGCGCCTCAGCAAAAGAGCAGTTAAAAATTACCAGAAACTGCCTTGGCAGATTCAAGAGCGCTTCAAGGCCCTGGCTTTGGAACTGCGCAGCACCGGCCCGGTGCAACGGCAGTGGCCTCATTACGGCAAAATCCAAGGCATGGAGAATTGTTATCATTGCCATATCAAGCCAGGCCGACCCACGTATGTGGCGGTTTGGAAAGTCACCGGCGCGCACTGCCTGGAGGTGACCTATGTTGGAACCCACGAAGGAGCAGATTACCAAAGACTTTGCTGAAGTCTGTCGACGCTATCGGCTCCCCGACGATAAAATCAGCAAAATTCAGGAGGCCGTATCCGCCATCCTGGAGCCTGAGGACGAGTCCATCCCCATGGAGGAGGTCTTTCCTGACCTGCATCAGGGCAGCGCCATTCGCGGCTTGCGCCTGCGGGAGGGCCTGACCCAGGAGCAGCTTGCCCGCCTGCTGGGGGTCAAGCGCCCCAATCTCTCGGAGATGGAGAACGGTAAGCGCCCCATCGGCAAAAACATGGCCAAACGCCTGGCTCAGGTCTTAAAGACGGATTACAGGGTT
The DNA here is from genome assembly GCA_030655955.1 of Deltaproteobacteria bacterium. Taxonomy (GTDB): domain Bacteria; phylum Desulfobacterota; class Desulfobaccia; order Desulfobaccales; family 0-14-0-80-60-11; genus 0-14-0-80-60-11. The sequence continues at coordinate 328 of JAUSOZ010000147.1, read as the reverse complement.
TTCCTCTAACCCTCCGTCCTCGACCCCGTAATCCTTAGGGTTCGTTTATTTACTTAGTGATTTGCATAGGTTTACCTGGTGTAAGCGGCTGTGGATGCTGGTATGGTTGGGCCTCTGGCAGGGATGGAGGGATAGGCGGTGTGTTCTGGCCCTGGTCTGGGGAGCCCTCGAAAATGATTGTAACTCCTGAGCCTCTTGCAAAAGTCTTTTTTGGGTTGAATTTTTGAAAAATTAAGCCTCATCGGCGCTCCTGTGCTAAGGTATTTTTGAGAAAAAACAATAGCCTGGGGGAGCCGATGAAGCTTAGAGAAAAAGTATCATGGTTAAT
>JAUSOZ010000145.1 GCA_030655955.1 Deltaproteobacteria bacterium | reverse complement strand
TGTTTTGATCACCCTCTTTCAGGTTGTCCAAGAGCGCCTTATGTTCTTTGGCCTTCTTCTGTTGGGGCCGGATCAGGAGAAAATAAAAGATCACGACCATAAAGACCATAGGGACTACAAAACTCATCATTGATCCGGCCTCGGGGGCGGCTGCCGCACCCTGGGCAAATGCCATATTAACCACCTGTACTACCTCCCTCATTCCGATTTTGATAGAAGTCTCGGCGAAACGCGGCAAAACGGTCTTCGGCCACGGCTTGCCGGATGCTGACCATTAACTTTAAATAGTAATACAAATTATGCAAAGTTAAAAGGCGATAGGCCAGAATTTCTCTGGCCATATAGAGATGGCGGAGATAGGCCCGGGAGTAGTGGCGACAGGTATAGCAGCCGCAGGCCGCATCCAGGGGCCCGGGGTCAGAGCCGTGCACCGTGTTTTTGATTACCACCTTGCCGGTGCTGGTGAAGGCCATGCCGTTCCGGGCATTGCGCGTGGGCAGGACGCAGTCGAACATGTCCACTCCCCGGGCCACCGCCTCCACCAGGTCGGAGGGCGTTCCCACCCCCATAAGGTACCGGGGCTTATCCTCCGGCAACTCCGGGGTGGTGGCCTCCACCATGGCCAGCATCAGTTCCTTGGGCTCCCCGACGCTCAGGCCGCCGATGGCGTAGCCGTCGAAGTTCAGGGCCGCCATCGCCTGGGCCTGCTCCCGCCGCAGCGCCGGGATCATGCCCCCCTGAACCACGGGAAAGAGAGCCGCGTCGGGCCGGGTCCGGGCCGCCTTCGAGCGCGCCGCCCACCTCAGGGTCAGGGCCGCGGCCTTGACTACTTCGGCTTCCGGCGTCGGGTACCCCGGACACTCATCCAGGCAGATCATGATGTCCACCCCCATGGCCTCCTGGAGGCCCACCACGGTCTCCGGGGTGAGGAAATGGCTGGAGCCGTCCAGATGCGACCGGAAGGTCACGCCCTCCTCGCTCATGGTGCGCAGGGACGACAGGCTGAAGATCTGGTAGCCGCCGGAGTCGGTGAGGATGGGGCCGTCCCAGTGCATGAAGCGGTGCAGCCCCCCCAGGGCCTCGATGGTCGGAACCCCGGGCCGCAAATAGAGATGATAGGTGTTGCTCAAGATGATACCGGCGCCGATTTCTTTCAGGTCCTCCGGGGTCAGGGTCTTCACCGTGGCATAAGTCCCCACAGGCATGAACACCGGGGTTTCGATCACCCCCCGACCCGTAGTGATCTCCCCCAGCCGGGGCCCGCCCGGGCCGGAGGATTTTATGAGACGAAAGTCGAACATAGGCAAATATATCCTAAAGGAAGGGGACTTAAGTACAGGATTTCATAAAAGACGCTATCATCTCATAACGCCCCCCTCACCCCAACCCTCTCCCCCCGCAGCGGGGGGAGAGGGGGTAGTTAGGCCGCCGTGTTTTTTTATGATGGCAGAGCCTCAAATGGGTCCCATCTTGTCCCCTCTCCCCCAATGGGGGAGAGGGCCAGGGTGAGGGGGAAGTGGTCGGCACGGATTACCCAATACATTACCGTACCCATGAACCGCTGCTCTAAGGCAAAGCCCTTATCCCCTTTTGCAGACCCCCTCCCTTAATTCCGAATGGTTAAGGAAAATAGAGCCCAAGTCCCTAAATAATCAACATACAATCACCATAACTATAAAAACGGTACCGCTCTCTCACGGCCTCGGCATAAGCCCGCAGGATCAATTCCCGCCCCGCCAAGGCGCTCACCAGGAGCAGCAGGGTAGACTTGGGCAGGTGAAAGTTGGTGAGCAGCCGGTCCACGGCCTGAAATTGATAGCCGGGATAGAGATAGAGGTCGCACCAGCCCTGCTGGGCCTTGAATCCCTGGGGCGAGGCGCAGTGCTCCAGCACCCGGACGCTGGTGGTGCCCACCGCCACCAGGCGTTTCCCCGCGGCCCGGGCGGCGTTGAGGCGTGCCGCCGCCACCTCGGATAACTCGAAGTATTCCGGGGCCATCCGGTGCCGGGTATAGTCCTCAACGCGCACCGGCATAAACGTCCCCGGCCCCACGTGCAGGGTGAGGCGCACGATCTCGACCCCCCGGCGGGCCAGGTCCTCCAACACCGCCCCGGTGAAGTGGAGCCCGGCGGTGGGGCAGGCCACGGCCCCGGCCGGGGCGGCAAAGACCGTCTGATAGGTCTCCCGATCCGCCGCCGCCGCCGGACGCTGGATATAAGGCGGCAGAGGCACCTCTCCCGCCGCCAGGACCGCGGCCACCGGGTCGCCGCCCACCGCGGTAAAGCGCACCTCCGCCACCCCCGGCTCGGGCAGGGCCAGGACCGTCGCGGTCAATTCCGCCCCGAAATTCAGGAACTGGCCGACCTTCAGATGCCCCCGGTGCGTGGCCCGGGCCCGGGCGGCCGAAGGGACGCCGCTGTTTGCTTCAGCCTGCGGCAGGTGGTGGAGCAGCAGTTCCACTTTGCCACCGCTGTCCTTGTGGCCCAAAAGCCTGGCCGGAAAGACCCGGGTGTCGTTGACCACCAGGACGTCGTTCTCATCCAGCCATGCGGCCAGCTCCCGGAAGCCGGCATGGCGAATCTCGCCCCCGCCCCTATGGAGCACCAACAGCCGGGAGGCATCCCGCTCCCCCAAAGGGTACTGGGCCACCAACTCCGGCGGCAGGAAGTAATCGTAATCCTCAATCCGGGGCATAGTCAGTCGTGTCCGGCAAGGCAATCGACTCTTGGTTCCCAAGCTCCTGCTTGGGAACCAACTTGTCTGCAAGCTCCTGCTTATCGTTAATAATTTTCTAATATCAATAGGTTATATGTCTTATTTATTGATGTCCCCAAGCAGAGCTTGGGGTAAAATTTACGTTCCTAAGCTGGAGCTTGGGAACGAGAAAAAATTGGTGGGGCGGGCCTCCGCGCCCGCCAGGCGGTCCGCACAGGCTGGAAAGCCTGTGCCACCGGAAAAACTTTTCAGGACAGAATCAACGTGGTGGGCACGGAGGCCCGCCCCAGCGGATTGTTCATGATTTACCGGTATCCCCGGGCAATGAGCCGGCGCCACCGGGAAAGTGGCGCAATTGACGGCGAGAGGCGTATTTGATAAGTTTAACCCAGCCATTTTTTGGTGCAAGGACAGATACCTACTATGATCCGCAAAATTTTGTTGACGACTATGGCGCTGCTGGCCTGCCTCTGGCCGCTGGCGGCCGCCGGGGAAGTTACTCCGGAAGCTGTGATGACCCGGGTTCAGGCCCGATATGACAAAGCCGGGGGCTTCCAGGCCCGCTTTCGCCAGGAATCCCGTCTCAAGGCGGCCAGCGTCTCGGATTCCGCCGTGGGCTGGATGTATTTCAAGAAACCCAGCCGCATGCGCTGGCAATACGAGACCCCGCCGGAACAGAAAAAAGAGATCGTCTCCGACGGCCGCCTGGTGTGGATGTACATGCCCGCCGACAGCTTGGTCATGGTCTACAAAATAGACCAGGTGTTGCGATCGGACCTGGTGATGCGGTTTTTCTCCGGGATGGGTCAGTTCCAAAAGGATTTCACCGTCTCCTGGCAGCGCCCGCCCCGGGATGGCGCCAGCTTTATCATCGACCTGGTGCCCAAGAAGGACCAGCCGGAGCTCAAACGCCTCACCCTGACCATCAACCCCGGCACCTACCTGGTGGAGAAGCTGGATTTCAGCAATGCCCTGGGCGAGGAGAGCCGCTTTACCTTTACCCAGGTGAAGCTGGAAGTGCCGGCGGCGCCGGATTTCTTCACTTTTACGCCGCCGCCGGGAGTCCAGGTGGTCCGGGAGACCCCGGGTTCTAAACCTTGATGCATAGTTAAAGAAATCAATCCGGGAGCGAGGGTGATCAGGCCCCTGCTGGCGCCAGGCAGTACGCCCCGGCCCGGAATTGATTGGGCTTGAACTGCTTGAAGTATAGACTTCAAAGGCGAACCATGGAATTTACCGAGCAGCAAAAAGAGGTGCGGCACTGGCTGGAAAAGCGTCGCGGGATTCTCCTGGCCCACAATTACCAGCCGGGAGAAATTCAGGATGTGGCCGATTTTTTGGGCGACTCCCTGGCCCTCTCCATGACCGCGGCCAAGACCCCGGCCGAGGTCATCGTGTTTTGCGGGGTCCATTTCATGGCGGAAACCGCCGCCATCCTGTGCCCGGTCAAGACCGTGCTCCTGCCCCGGGAAGATGTGGGCTGCTACATGGCCGCCACCATCAGCGCGGAGCAGCTTCGGGCCCGGAAAGCCGAACTTCCCGGAGTCCCGGTGGTCACTTACGTTAATTCCACCGCCGCGGTCAAGGCCGAGAGCGACATCTGCTGCACCTCTGCCAATGTCGTGCCGGTTGTCAATTCTTTGACACCCTCCCGGGTATTGATTGTCCCGGACCGCAATCTGGCCCTCTACACCGCCCGGCGCACCGCCAAAGAAATCCTCTACTGGGATGGCTGTTGCAACGTTCACGACGGCCTGAGCCCCGCCGAGGTCCAGGCGTGCCAGGCGGCCCATCCCCAGGCGATCTTCATCGCCCATCCCGAGTGCCGCCCCGAAGTTCTGGACCTGGCTGCGGAGATCCGCAGCACCAGCGGCATGCTCCAGTATGTCCGCCAGTCCCCCGCCGCAGAATTCATCATCGGTACGGAGATGGGCATTCTCCACACCTTGCGGACCGAAAACCCGGCTAAGATTTTTTACTCCCCCTCCCCCCGCCTCGTGTGCCCGGATATGAAGCGCATCACCCTGGCAGACGTTATCAATGCCCTCAAAGACAACCGCCATCAGATCACGGTGCCGGAGGAGATCCGGCGTCCGGCCTTGCTGGCGGTGGAGCGCATGCTGGCCGTCCCCCGGGATTAGCGGTTTTTCTGACCGCAGGGATCTGGAACTCCATCCCCCCGGCCTCCTGTCGGGTCCTCAAATAGGGTTTAGGCCAAGGCCCTGAGCATAATTGGCCCACTTCTTGCTGTTTCCAACAGAAAGTAACTACTTACTGGTTGGGAAATTGACATGCATAGGCAAGAGGGGCAAATTGCGCCTTACTACGATAATCTTCGGCATTCCTTGCATGATTTGGTCCAGCCCCTGTCCACGGTCACCGGACTCATTGACCTCATGCTGTTGGAAATGGATGAGCGGGACAAGATGTTTCGGGAAGTCCAGTTAATTAGCCAGCAATTGGAAAAAGTGATTGAGATTGTCGGGGAAATTCGCCGCATGACCAGCGATGCTGCCAATCGCGAAAGAAAAGCCCTGGGGACCCCCCAGGCCCCGGTAACTTGAAGGCCGGTCCTGACCTCAACCTACTTTTTCAGAAGGCTTGATACCAGATTACAGGCAAAGGGTGGCACAGGCTTTGCGGCCGGTGCAGGCGCAGGCGAAAACATCATGGCCGTTTGGGGCCACCCCCCATCATGAAATTCCTTGTAGGGGCGGTGAGCGCACCGCCTCTACGGGTGGACTTTCACGCCAGAGCCCACGGCGACAGTAACTATCCTTTTGAGCCCAACTCATTGTGACTCGGTATCTGGCCATGACCACACATAATTTCGTGGGCTAGGGGTCTGGCGAGTCTTGCCCGACGCGGTTTTGAGGGCACAACCGCGCCGGTCCCCGCCAAGCAAACCAGGCCCGCGGCAAGAACTTCTGATCGTAGCTTGAGATAAGCCGCCACACCCCAGCCTTAACTTATTTCCCTCCGGCTAAGACCAAAAAGCAATCAAACGACTAATATTTGTCATTCTGAGCCTAGCGAAGAATCTCTCTTTTTAAGCCGCCGAGATTCTTCACTCCGCCGCGCTCCGTTCAGAATGACATGAATATTCAATGTCTTTTGACTGCAACTTCGTATAAGATCCCGATTCCCGGCCCGGCGCCCTTTGGGCCTTGCCAATCCCGCCAAAACCCCCTATCATGATGACCAAGGGATGAGTGGCCCAGGTTCTTTTGTTGTCTGGGTGCAGGTATAAGACGCGCGACTTCCCTCAAAGCCACCGGGCGCTGTGGCTGTCTCCGGCCACCTGTTGCCCTGTCTGACCATCACGAGGGGCAGGCCCTTCCAGCCCACCCTCCTCCATCGGTGCAGCGGCCATGGCAGAAAAGCATATTCCCCCTGAGGTGGTCTCCCGGGTGAATGAGCTCCGGGAACAGCTCAACTACCACAATTACCGCTACTATGTGCTGGACGATCCGGTGGTCTCCGATGCCGAGTTCGACCGCCTCATGGCTGAACTCACCCGGCTGGAGGAAGCCTACGGCCTGGCCACGCCCGATTCCCCCACCCAGCGGGTCGGGGCCCAGCCCCTGGATAAGTTTGAAACCGTCTTGCACCGGCAGCCCATGCTGTCGCTGGAAAACGCCTTCAGCGAGGCCGAGGTCTTCGAGTTCGACGAGCGGCTGAAGCGGTTCCTCAAGACCACGGATGAGTTTCCCTATGTCCTGGAGCCCAAGATGGACGGCTGCGCTGTGGAACTGGTCTATGAACACGGCCGCCTGACCACGGGTTCCACCCGGGGCGACGGCTACCGCGGGGAAAACGTCACCCAAAATCTTAAGACCATCCACACCATCCCTTTAGGCCTGCTGACGGCAGGAGAGCCGGCCCCGGAGCTGCTGGAGGTCCGGGGCGAGGTCTATATGGACCTCCCGGAATTCAAACAGTACAACGCCGAGCGCCTGGCCCGGGGCGAGCCCGCCTTCGCCAATCCGCGCAACGCCGCGGCCGGGTCCCTGCGCCAGCTGGACCCCAAAATCACCGCCGCCCGGCCCCTGAAGATCTACTGCTACGGGGTGGGGGAGGTGCGGGGACGGAATTTTGACACCCACTGGGAAGTGCTCCAGACCCTGAAACAGTGGGGCCTCAGGGTCAACCCCTTGATTGAGCAGTGCCAGGGTATTGACAAAGCCATTGCCTACCACCAGAAATTGGAGCACCGGCGGCACGGCCTGCCGTATGAAATCGACGGCATGGTGATCAAGGTGGACCCCCTGGCCTTACAAGAACGTCTGGGCGCTAAGTCCCGGAGCCCCCGGTGGGCCCTGGCCTACAAGTTTGCCGCCACCCAGGCCACCACCAGGGTAGTAGCCATCGAGGTCAACGTCGGCCGCACCGGCGCGGTCACTCCCATGGCGGTGATGGAGCCGGTGGAGGTGGGCGGGGTTACCGTTTCCCGGGCCACCCTCCACAATGAAGACGAAGTGGCCAAAAAGGACGTGCGGGTAGGGGATACGGTCCTGGTCCAGCGGGCCGGGGATGTGATCCCGGAAGTGGTCAAGGTGATTGTGGAGGAGCGTCCTCCCGAGGCCCAACCCTTCAAGATGCCGGTCAACTGCCCGGTGTGCGATACGCCGCTGGTCCGGCCTGAAGGTGAGAAAGTCACCCGCTGCCCCAATCCCGACTGCGTCGCCTCCCTGACCCGGGGAATTCAGCACTTCGCCGGCAAGAGCGCCATGGACATCGACGGCCTGGGTGAGAAGATCGTCCAGCAACTGGTAGAGGTGGGACTGGTGAAGGATGTGGGCGACCTTTACCACTTGACCGAGGGCGACCTTATCCCCCTGACGCGTTTCGCAGAAAAATCGGCCCGGAACATCATCAGCGCCATTGTGGCCAGTAAGGAGGTCCCCCTGTGGCGCCTGATCAATGCCCTGGGCATCCGCTACGTGGGCGAGGCCACCGCCCAGCTCCTGGCCCGGCACTTCCCGAGCCTGGATAAACTCAGGGCTGCGGACGAAGAAGCGCTGCTGCACGTGGAGGGGGTGGGGGAGCAGGTGGCCGCCAGTCTCCAGGATTTTTTCGCCCATGACCGGAATCAGGCCCTGTTGAAAAAACTCACCGCGGCCGGAGTGAGTGGCCTGCCGCCGAAGCCTCTGGCCGCCTCCCCCCTGGGCGGCAAAAGCTTCGTGTTCACCGGCGGGCTGGCCCACTTATCCCGGAACGAAGCCAAGGCGATGGTCGCGGCCCGGGGCGGCAAGGTGACCTCATCGGTCTCCGCCAAGACCGATTACGTAGTGGCGGGGGCCGATCCCGGCAGCAAATTGGCCAAGGCCCGGGAGTTGGGGGTTACCGTCCTGGATGAGGCGGAGTTCGAGACATTGGTCAAAGGAAGCTAGTGATGGCAGATAAGGCGCGGCTCCATGTGTGGATCGAAGGCCGGGTCCAGGGGGTGTTCTTCCGGGCCTCCACCCGGGACGAGGCCCGGGCCCGGGGGCTGGGCGGCTGGGTTCGGAACCGCCCGGACGGCCGGGTTGAGGCCGTCTTCGAGGGCGACAAACGGGTGGTGGAAAACATGCTGGTGTGGTGCCACAAGGGACCGCCTTATGCTTATGTGGACCGGGTGGAGGTGGAGTGGCAGGCCTACGTCGGGGATATGGCGGATTTTCGGGTGGTGTATTAACCGGGTGGGAATGAAAAGCGGTAAGCGCTATTTGAAGGCTATTTCTGGCTGATTTGCAGGGGTGTTTCCCCAGCTTGATGAGACCATTTGGGCGGTTTGGTGAATTTGACATACTTTATGCTACTGGGTTATACTTTTCATAAATTATGATAATCGTTATTTATGATTTTATAAATTAATGATAAGGCCAAAAGCGCCAGCCAGAAGGTGGATTAAGGAGTCGCACATGGAACTGGTCAAAGTGAAAAGGAACTACCAAATAACCATACCTCAGAATCTGAGGAGAATCATTCGGCTGACCGTCGGGGACTATGTGGAGGTGGATATCCAGGACGATACTTTGGTGATAAGGCCGGTCAAGGTGATTCACCCGGACCAGGAATATTTTTTCACGAAAGAGTGGCAGGAGAAGGAAACGGAAGCGGAACAGGACATTGCCGAGGGTAAGATGGTGGGACCGTTTGAGAATGCGCCAGACGCTTTAAGAGCTTTAAAGAAAACTCCGCAATGAAGCTCTGGTTCACGCACAGTTTTATAAGGGATTATCATGCACTTCCGGACCAACTTCAAAAGACAGTTGACCAAAAACTAAAACTTTTTCTGAGCAACCGGCGTCACCCATCCTTGAATATCAAAAAGATGCAAGATCCTCGAGACATTTGGGAAGGAAGAATCACTCAAGGATATCGCTTTACCTTGCAGATGAAGGGTGAAGTTTGCATTCTCAGGCGGCTCGGCACCCATAATATTTTGAGGACCCCTTGACCCTGACTTGACAGTCAATCTCCATCAACTATAATGGTCATACTATGAGCCTCTTGCAAAAGTCTTTTTTGGGTTGAATTTTTGAAAAATTAAGCCTCATCGGCGCTCCTGTGCTAAGGTATTTTTGAGAAAAAACAATAGCCTGGGGGAGCCGATGAAGCTTAGAGAAAAAGTATCATGGTTAAT
>JAUSOZ010000143.1 GCA_030655955.1 Deltaproteobacteria bacterium | reverse complement strand
ATTAACCATGATACTTTTTCTCTAAGCTTCATCGGCTCCCCCAGGCTATTGTTTTTTCTCAAAAATACCTTAGCACAGGAGCGCCGATGAGGCTTAATTTTTCAAAAATTCAACCCAAAAAAGACTTTTGCAAGAGGCTCTAGAGGTTCATAAATACGGTAACGTATTTCTTAACTCTGCAAAGATCACTTCCCCCTCACCCTGACCCTCTCCCCCATTGGGGGAGAGGGAAAAAGATGAGATCGATTCGATGTTCTGCCGTCATAAAAATCTGGTGACCTAACCTACCCCCTCTCCCCCTGCTTCGGGGGGAGAGGGTTGGGGTGAGGGGGGCCGGTATTTGACATGAGCGCATTTATGAAATCCTAATTAAGAGAGCACTTTTTGCTTTTTAACCTTTTCCCCCTTTCACCTTTTCCCCTTTTACCCCCTGGCTATTTTCCGAATTTAGCCTCAGAATAACCATCGTACATGGACCCCCAACGCAACATCCGCCTCCTTTTAGAATACGACGGCACCGGCTATCACGGCTGGCAGCGGCAGCTCGACGACGCCACCATTCAGGGGGTGTTGGAAGCGGCGGTGGCGCGGCTGACGCAAGCGGAGGTGTCCATCATCGGCTCGGGGCGCACCGACGCCGGGGTGCACGCCCGGGGCCAGGTGGCCAATTTCCGCACCGATAGTGCCATCCCCCTCAAGGCCTTTCATCAGGGCTTGAACTCCCTGCTCCCCAAAGACATCGCGGTGTTAGAGGCAAGTGAAGCGCCTCCGGATTTCCACGCCCGGAAATCAGCCCGGGCCAAGACCTACGAGTACCGTATCCTCAACCGCTCGAACCGCTCGCCGCTTTATCGCCACTATGCCTGGTGGCTCGCCCCGCGCCTGGCCCTGGCGGCCATGGCCGAGGCCGCGGCGTGTCTTCCGGGAGAGCATGATTTTACCGCCTTCAGGGCCAGCGGCAGCGACAACCTTAATCCCGTGCGCCGGGTCCTGGCGGCAACCTGGCGGGATGAGCCCGGCGGCTGGCTCAGCTTCAGCATCACGGCCACCGGATTCTTAAGGGGCATGGTGCGGAGCCTGGTGGGCACCATGGTGGAAGTGGGGCAGGGGAAGGCGCCCCCGACCATCCTGGCGGACCTGCTGGAGAGCGGCGCCCGGCACCTGGCCGGCCCCACGGCGCCGCCGCAAGGGCTGTACCTGGTGGAAGTGTTTTATTCAGAGAATTACTGTAAAGGAGGGTAAGTTAAGTTATGGAACAAGTGTGGATTTCGAGCGTCTTCGCTTTATTCGGAGTACTAATAGGAATAATAGGTAATTGGATTGGTATTTCGATACAAGGATATATTAATAATAGGTCGCAGATAGAACTGGAACGTTTAAAGCTTTTTCAGTCCGATCTGTTTAGGGCATATAATGATTTGTATAGATTCGGACGCTTTGCAAATAAATTTATTCCATTTAGTGACGAGCGTAAAGAATATATTGCTCTCATTAAGAGTATTTATTTCAATAAAGTGATGGAAAACTTTCTTTTTTATGATGACGAAATTTAAGAAAGATCTTTGGATATTGGAGATGCAGTATGATTGCTTGAGCCACACAGATTATCTTCCAGATAAGCCTTTAACTGAGTTCCTTCATAATGACTTCATAGACCTAATAAAAAGACTTGAGACCTCAGTGATAAGACATATTGACGAGATGCTTCGGAAAAGAGTTTCAAAATTAAGAAAAATCCAACAATATATAATATTAGCAGTAGATGATTGGATGAGCCGTTTCAATTCTGGACCAAAACGATAGTAAGCGCCATCTGGCTGGTCCCACGGCCCCGCCACAGGGGCGGGCCTTGTCGCCTCGCGACAAGGGCTTAGACGAAGCCTCAAGGGAATTTAAAAGCATTGTCTTATTTCTTAGTTTCCATCAAAGCCATAATGAAGTCTGAATCATTAATTAGTTTAGATACAGCATCTTTTAATGCTCCTTCTAAAGCTAGTTTGGCGTTATTGCCAGTAGCTAATTGTATATTCTGTTCTACGTAGTTACCAGTGATTATTTTATTATAAATTATATTGCCATTTGATATTTTAACTTGTGATCCCATTAAAACTTCTGCTGAGGCATCCCCTGCAAAAAATCCTGTCTTGAAATCATTAAAAAATTTGATTAACTCAATATTGATAACAATATTGCCATCATTTAAAATAAATCCACGGTTAGTTAATTCAGTTTTGATAGAGTCTTGAACTAACTTAACAACATCACTGTTAGAAATAATTTCTCCCAGTTCCATCCCGTAGGCGTTCTTTTTATAGCAAACCTTATCGCGTATACTTCGTCCATCATTCACGTTTACTTTAAGATTAACTTTTTCTGCCCCTCTAATAGGTTCGATATTCTTTTGAGGAGTGTAGTCGACGGTTATATATTCTTTAGTTAATGCACAACCTGATAAGCAGAAACTAAACAGCAAAAACGAGCATGAAACCCAAAATCGCCATAGATTTTTATAATTGTTCATATTCACCTCCCGCGCAATCATTCATGACATAGATGGAGAGTTTTTGTCAAATGTTATTTTTGTATAAAATTGAAGATATCATGGTATAAACCCATACCTATCCTTAGCGGCCTTATATAAAGCTTCCAATAATTTTTATGGGGCCTCCATGGACGCCACATAAAGGGGCCGACGCATTTAATGGTGGCTGCCAGAAACGGCCACCCTATAGTATGCGCACTCCGCACCAGATTATTGCTTAAATTATGCAGTCTATGCAAAGAAATTTAGGCCAAGGCTCAGCTTATGCTTCCCTCGGCAAAAGATTGTGATATAATTCCCTAACCCGGAACCGTAGCCGGTGGAATTTGCCGCTGCGGCCCCAAGGATCATATGGACGCCGAGCAACCCCAACCCGACAACGAGTCCAAACCCGAGCTGAATATCATCCAGGCTATCGAGCTGGCCATCGCCCACGAGACCGAGGCCCGGAAGAGCTACCTGTCCCTGTCCCAGGAGACCGAAGATCCGGAGCTCAAGACTCTCCTCAAAGAAATTGCCATGGAAGAGGCCAGCCACGAGGCGTCGCTTCGCAGCCGCCTGCGCCTCTACCAGGAGCGGCACGTGCTCCGGGACACCTTTTCCCGTTATGTGAGTCCGGAGTTGTGCGAAGAAATCTTGAAAAATCCGGGGCTGCTGGCCTTGGGAGGTCGGCGCCAGATGGTGACGGTGCTCTTTGCCGATATCCGCAATTTTACCAGCATGTCGGAATCCATGGCCCCGGAGGCCGTGGTGGAGGTGCTCAACACCTACTTTACCGAGATGGTGGACCTGGTCTTTAAATATAAGGGGACCCTGGACAAGTTTGTGGGAGACGCCCTGATGGCGGTGTTCGGGGTGCCGCTGCCGCTGCCCCAGGCGGCCACCCGGGCGGCGGAATGCGCCCTGGCCATGCAGCGCCATTTGCGGCAAATGCAAGCCGCGGGCGCCACCCCCATTCAGGGCATGCGCATCGGCATCAACACCGGAGAGGCCATCGTCGGCAACATCGGTTCCAACAAGCGCATGGACTTCACCGTGGTAGGGGACGCGGTCAACGTGGCGGCCCGGCTCCAGGAACTGGCCAAGGAGGTAGACGCCGACACCCTGATCAGCCAGGCCACTTTCCAGGCCCTGGAGGGGCAGTTTCAGACGGTGCCCGAGCCGTCGGTGGTGTTACGGGGTCGCAAGGAACCGACGACCACCTATCGCCTCAACCTCTGAGCCCGAAAATGCCGAGAATTATGGTCTTAAAGAAAAAAAGAGTTGGTGAAAAATCTTATTGACAAGCCTTGAGAGATGATTTAATGTGAGAATCTATATGGCATGTGAAAACTTTCACATTATTCCCATAAAGACGTTAGTGTTTCTGACAAAAAACTCATTAAAGCCCGAGGAGGGAAATAGATGGCTTTGGTAAACCCACACGGTAAAGAGAAAAAGTTAAAACCCTTACTGCTTTCCCCGGCCCAGGTTGCTGAGGAGAAGAAGCGGGCCAAGGAACTGACCGCAGTCACCCTGACCTCCCGGGAAGTCGGCGACCTCATCATGATGGGCATCGGCGGCTTCACTCCGCTGACCGGCTTCATGGGCCACGACGACTGGAAGGGCTCCTGCAGCGACGCGATGAAGCTGACGGATGGCACCTTCTGGCCCATCCCCGTTACCATGTCCGTCAACCAGGGCAAAGCCGACTCCATCAAGATCGGCCAGGAAGTCCTGCTGGTAGACGGAGAGACGGAAGAGATGATGGGGACCATGAAGGTCACCGAGAAGTATAAAATCGACAAAAAGTGGGAATGCAAACAGGTCTTCACCACCGACGAGATGGATCACCCCGGTGTCCAGATGGTCATGGGGCAGGCCGACGTCAACCTGGGCGGCACCGTCAAGGTTTGGAGCGAAGGTTCCTTCCCCAAGGATTACCCCGGCGTCTATCTGCGTCCGGACGAAACCCGCAAGATCTTCGAGCAAAAGGGCTGGAGCACCATCGCCGCCATGCAGCTGCGGAACCCCATGCACCGCTCCCATGAATACCTGTGCAAGATCGCCATCGAAATCTGCGACGGCGTCCTGATCCACCAGCTCCTGGGCAAACTGAAACCCGGCGACATCCCGGCGGAAGTACGGGTAGAAGCCATCAACACCCTGGTGGAGCATTACTTCGTGAAGGACACCGCGGTTCAGTGCGGTTATCCGCTGGACATGCGTTATGCCGGCCCCCGGGAAGCCCTGTTCCACGCCTTGTTCCGGCAGAACTTCGGCTGCTCGCACCTGATCGTCGGCCGCGACCACGCTGGCGTGGGCGAATACTACGGCCCCTTCGACGCCCAGAAGATTTTCGACACCATCCCCGAAGATGCTCTGGAAACCAAACCCCTGAAGATCGACTGGACCTTCTATTGCCACAAGTGCGACGGCATGGCCTCCATGCGCACCTGCTGCCACGGCAAAGAAGACCGCCTGATGCTCTCAGGCACCATGCTGCGCAAGATGCTCTCCGAAGGCCTGGACGTGCCGGACCACTTCAGCCGTGCCGAAGTCCTGACCGTGCTGCGGAAGTATTATGCGGGTCTGACCGAGAAGGTCGAAGTCAAGGTGCACGGCTTCGCCACCGGCGACATCAAGGCCAAAAAGTAGGTAGAGTAAGGTGGTGCAGGGGCGGAAGCACTCTTCCGCCTCTCACCGCACCATGCAGGTATATACAAAGATAACTGCTTAACCCTAATGAGGAGGTTTTACGTTATGCCGAGTTTCGTAATCGTGGAAAAATGTGACGGCTGTAAAGCCCTGGACAAGACTGCTTGCCAGTACATCTGCCCCAATGACCTGATGGTTCTGGAACCTGAAAGCAAGAAGGCCTTCAACCAGGAGCCGGAACAGTGCTGGGAATGCTACAACTGCGTCAAGATCTGCCCCCAGCAGGCCATCGAAGTCCGCCACTATGCGGACATTATGCCCCTGGGCTCCAGCACCATCCCCCTGCGCGGCAGTGACAACATCATGTGGACCATCAAGTTCCGGGACCAGAAGACCATCAAGCGGTTCAAGTTCCCCATCCGGACCACGGCTGAGGGTTCCATTGATTGCTTCAAGGGCAAAACCATGCCCACCGTGGCAGACCTGAAGAAACCCGGTTTCTACACCGGCCCGGCCCGCACCGAGTAGTTTGTACAGCAGCGCAAATTTAAGGAGGACATTGAGATATGGCTCTGGAAAGAGAATTTTGTAAATGGTCTTTTTGTGCGAAACCCGAGGTAGAAACCATTGAAACCGACCTGCTGCTGGTGGGCGGTGGCATGGCTTGCACCGGCGCCGCGGTTGAGGCTATGGCTTATGCCAAGGGCCTCGGCCTGAAGGTTACCCTGGTTGACAAAGCCGCCCTGGATCGTTCCGGCGCGGTAGCTATGGGTCTGTCGGCCATCAACACCTACATCGGTTCGGAAAACAAAATTGCCGACTATGTGAACATGGTCCGCACCGACCTCATGGGCATCATCCGGGAAGACCTGGTCTACAGCGTCGGCGCCCACGTCGACCAGACCGTGCATGATTTCCAGGATTGGGGCCTGCCCATCTGGCAGAAAGACGCCAATAACCACACCGTTGACGGCCAGGTAGCCAGAGATGAAGAACTGCCCCTGCTGAAAGACGGCGGCAAATGCGTCCGCTCCGGTAAATGGCAGTGCATGATCAACGGTGAGTCCTACAAGGTAATCGTGGCCGAAGCCGCCAAGAACGCCCTGGGGATGGAAAACATCCACGAGCGCGTCTTCATCGTCAAGCTGTTGACCGACAAGAACAACAGCAACCGCGTCTGCGGGGCGGTGGGCTTCAGCGTCCGTGAACACAAGACCTATGTCTTCAAATGCAAGGCCATGATTATCGCCTGCGGCGGTGTGGTCAACGTCTTCCGGCCCCGGTCGGTGGGTGAAGGCCAGGGTCGTGCCTGGTACCCCGTATGGAATGCCGGCTCCACCTATGCCATGCCCGCGGAAATCGGCGCCAAGATGGTCCTGATGGAAAACCGTTTCGTCCCGGCCCGGTTTAAAGACGGTTACGGCCCGGTCGGCGCCTGGTTCCTGTTCTTCAAGGCCCAGGCCACCAACGCTTACGGCGAAGACTATATGGCCAAGAACTGGGAGCAGGTCAAGAAAGATTACCCCGGCTACGCCGATGCCCCGGGCACCTGTCTGCGGAACCATGCAGCCATGATGGAAATGCGGGCAGGCCGCGGCCCCATCATGATGCACACCGACAAGGCCATGGCGAAGCTGGCCGAAACCCTGAGCAAGAAAGAGCTCAAGCATCTGGAAGCCGAAGCCTGGGAAGACTTTCTGGATATGTCCATCTCCGCCGCCTGCCTGTGGGCCTCCTTCAACATGGAGCCCGACAAGATGCCGTCGGAAATCATCCCCTCCGAGCCGTACCTGCTCGGTTCCCACGCCGGCTGCGCCGGTCTGTGGGTCTCCGGTCCTTCCAAGAACTACATGGGCGCGCCCGACAGCTGGTTCTGGGGCTATGACCGCATGACCACCGTCGAAGGTCTGTTCACCGCCGGTGACGGCGTCGGCGCCTCCGGTCACAAGTTCTCCTCCGGCTCCCACGCTGAGGGCCGCATGGCCGCCAAGGGCGCCCTGGCCTTCATCCTGGACCACAAGGCCGACAAGCTGGAAGCGGCGCAGAACATCGACGAAGTTATCGCCGACATCTATCTGCCCTTCGAGATCTTCGAGAAGTACAAAGGCTACACCACCGCCCCGGAGATCAACCCCAACTACCTGATGCCCAAGCAGGTCCAGACCCGTCTGCAGAAGCTGATGGACGAGTACGTGGCCGGTTGCACCCCCATGTACCAGACCAACAAAATCTTGCTGGAAGAAGGTCTGAAGCGCCTCACCCTGCTGAAGGAAGACGCCACCCGGTTGGCCGCCCGTGACCTGCACGAACTGATGCGGGCTTGGGAAAATTATCACCGGATCCTCTCCGGTGAGGCCCACCTGCGGCACATCCTGTTCCGGGAAGAGACCCGGTACCCCGGTTACTACTACCGGGCCGACTTCCTGAAAATCGACGACAGCAAGTGGAAGGTGTTCACTATTTCTCAGTACGACAAGAACACCAACGAGTGGAAGTTCGAGACCGAGCCTTACAAGAAACTCTGTTAACTCTGTGAGCGTCTTCGGGGTTCCGGGTTTGCCGGAGCCCCGGGCCGCTTTGTACCTGGCCGTGGCCGCAAGCCAGCCACGGCCAATTTTTTGAGGGATGCATCACCATTCCCCCACCAGAGCGACGTTTTTCCTTGAACCCATATTCACAATGTATTATACAAGGAGAAAGTGGGTCTCAGGGCCTGGGCCGGAATCGAACCCCGGCCAATGCTCTGGATCGCTTCAATGTCCCCAAGGAGGACTTGTGTGAACGCCGATAACAAAATTCTGGTCATCGGGGGAGGCATGAGCGGCCTCACCGCAGCCCTGGAGGCGGCGGAAGCCGGGTCTCAGGTGATCATCACCGAGGCGGGCCCATACCTGGGCGGCCGGGTTGCCCAACTCCACCGATACTTCCCCAAGCTCTGCCCTCCCACTTGCGGTTTGGAAATCAACTTTCGCCGGATCAAAGAAAATCCCAACATCAGCTTTTACACCATGGCGGAAGTGACCCAGGTCAGCGGCAGCGCCGGCAATTTCGACGTCACCATAAAGGTGCAGCCCCGCTATGTCAATGATCGCTGTGTGGCGTGTCATGCCTGTGCGGAAGCGTGTACCCAGTGGCGGGTCAACGATTTTAACTACGGTCTGGACAAGACCAAAGCGGCCTATCTGCCGTATGATATGGCCTTCCCCCAGCAATACGTCATCGACAAGAGCGCCTGCAGCGGCGACTGCGGCCAAAAGTGCTTGGAGGCCTGCGCCTACGACGCCATCGAACTGCACATGACCCCCCAGACCTTGAACTTCAACGTGGGCGCGGTCATCATGGCATCCGGCTGGGAACTCTACGACGCTACCAAGATGGACAACCTGGGGTTTGGCGTCGTGGCCAATGTCATTACCAACATGCAGATGGAGCGCCTGGCGGCCTCCAACGGTCCCACCGGCGGCCAGATCCTCCGGCCCAGCGACCAGCAGGTCCCCAAGAAAGTGGCCTTTGTGCAGTGCGCCGGCTCCAGGGATGAAAACCATCTGCCGTATTGTTCCTACATCTGCTGCATGGCCTCTCTGAAGCAGGCCACCTACGTGCGGGAAAAGGCTCCGGAAGCCGAGGTTTATATTTTTTACATCGATATCCGCACCCCGGGCCGCTACGAGCAGTTTTACTGGAAGGTCCGGGACGATGAGAACGTCCATCTGATTAGGGGTAAGGTGGCCAAGATCACCCAGGAACCGGGGACCGACAACGTCGTGGTAGTGGCGGAAAACACCGCCACGGGCGACAAGCAGAGCATGGTCTTCGACATGGTGGTCCTGGCGGCGGGCATGGTGCCCTCCACCAAAGCCTCCCCCTTCCCCCTGCCGTTGTCTTACACCCCGGATGGCTTCGTCATTCAGGACTTGTTGCCGCCGGGAGTCTATGCCGTGGGAACCTTGAAGGGCCCCCTGGATGTGACCAAGTCGGTGCAGGATGGCACCGGGGCCGCCCTTAAGAGTCTCATCGCCCTGGGCAGGAGGTCATGATGGAAATAGAAAAGAAATTCGGAGTTTATTTGTGCAAGGGCTGTGGCATCGCCGAGGCCATAAATTTTGAGAGCCTCCATAAGGTGATCAAAAAATCGGGGAAAATCCAGCACATCAAAGAAGCTGACATCCTCTGCAGCCCCGAGGGCCGGGCCCTGATCCTGGAAGACCTCAAGCCGGAGGGCGAAGGCATCAATTGCATCGTCGTGGCGGCCTGCTCGCCCCGGGTGAAATACGAAGAGTTTGATTTCCCCAATGTCCTGGTGGAGCGCTGCAATATCCGGGAGCAGGTGGCCTGGACCCAGGAACCCAATAACGAGCACACCCAGGCCCTGGCGGAAGACTATCTGCGCATGGCCTGTGCCCGCATCAAGAAGGCCGAGATGCCGGAGCCGTACCAGAGCGAATGCGACAAAACCATCCTGGTCATCGGCGGCGGCACGGCCGGCTTAAGCGCCGCCCTGCAAGCGGCCAACAACGGCTACCAGGTGGTCCTGGTGGAGAAAGAGGCGCAACTCGGCGGGTTCGCCGCCAGGATGTACCGGCAGACGCCTTCCAGCTACCCCTACACCACTCTCCAGGAGCCGGTGGTTTTCAAGATGATCCAGGAAGTCCAGAATCATCCCAAAATCAAGGTGATGACCGCGGCCACCCTGGAGAAACTCGATGGCCAACCCGGGTTATTCGACGCCGACATCACGGTTGGCGGCGACATGGAGACCCTGCGGGTGGGGTCCGTGGTGCTGGCCGCAGGTTGGAAGCCTTACGACGCCACCAAGCTCGTCAATCTGGGCTACGGCCTGTCCAAGGATGTGATCACCAATATCGAGATGGAGGAGATGGCCAAAGCGGGCAAGATTGTGCGGCCCTCCGACGGCAAAGCCCCCGAATCGGTAGCCTTTATTCAGTGCGCCGGTTCCCGGGACCCGGACCATCTCCCCTACTGCTCCGACTTCTGCTGCACGGCCTCCCTGAAGCAGGCCCTGTATGTCCGGGAGAGCAACCCCAACGCCATCGCCTATATCCTCTACAAGGATATCCGCACCCCGGGGCAGACGGAGCTGTTCTACAAGCAGGTGCAGAGTGATCCCGGCGTGATGCTCACCAAGGCGGAGATCGCCGAAGTGGCTCTCGGTGAGGGCGGCAAGCTTCGGATCCACGCCACCGATACCCTGCTGGGGGCAAACGTGATCTTCGAGGCCGATCTGGTGGTTTTGGCCACCGGCATGGTCCCGGCGACTGCGGACGAGGCGGTGCTCAACCTGGGCTACCGTCAGGGGCCGAATCTGCCCGACCTGGAGTTGTTCAGCGGTTTCGCCGACTCCAACTTCATCTGCTTCCCGTACGAAACCCGGCGGACCGGCATTTTTGCCGCCGGCTGCGTCCACCAGCCCATGAACATGGCCCTGGCCACGGAGGATGGCGTCGGCGCCGCCTGCAAGGCCATTCAGGCCGCGGAGCACGTCGCCGCAGGCATGGCGGTCTCTCCCCGGGCCTGGGATATAACCTTTCCGGACCCCTTTATGCAGCGCTGCACTTCCTGTAAGCGTTGCACCGAGGAATGTCCCTTCGGCGCCATCGAAGAAGATGAAAAAGGCACGCCCTTTTTCAAGATCAACCGCTGCCGCCGCTGCGCCACCTGTATGGGGGCCTGTCCGGAGCGCATCGTCTCCTTCAAGGACTTTAGCGTCGACCAGATCGGCTCCATGCTCAAGAGTCTGGATGTTCCGGAAATCGAGGATGAGGACGATCCCCTGGCGCCTCTCCGGGTTATCGGCCTGGTGTGCGAAAATGACGCCTACCCGGCCCTGGACGCGGCAGGGCTGCACAAGCTGCGCCTGAATCCGATGATCCGGTTCATCTCGCTGCGCTGCCTGGGGTCCTTCAACATGGTGTGGGTCTCCGACGCCTTCTCCCGGGGAGTTGACGGCATCATTCTCCTGGGCTGCAAGCACGGGGACGACTATCAATGCCACTTCGCCAAAGGCAGCGAGCTGTGCGAATACCGCATGAGCAAGTTGTCAGAGACCCTGGATAAATTGGGCCTGGAATCAGACCGGGTGATACAGTACCAGATCGGCCATTCCGACTTCGACCTCTTGCCCAAGCTTATTGACGACTTTGTGGCCCGGGTGCGAGAGATCGGCCCCAACCCCTTCAAGGAATTATAGGAGGTATGATCCATGGCAGGCGAAACTATCATTAAACCGGACCTCCAATTCGTGAAGCGGGTGATAGCCGCCGGGGGAGACACGGTCAAAAATTGCTATCAATGCGACACCTGTTCGGTGGTCTGTAATCTCTCTCCGGACGAAAAACCCTTTCCCCGGAAGGAGATGCTCCAGGCCCAGTGGGGGCTGAAAGAGGTGCTCAGCGACCCGGATATCTGGCTGTGCCATCAGTGCAGCGACTGCACGGTCTATTGCCCCCGGGGCGCCAATCCCGGCGAGGTCTTGGGGGCCCTGCGGAAGATGTGCATCGAGAAGTATGCCACGCCGCCGGTGCTGGCCAAGGCGGTGGGAGACCCCAAGTTCCTGCCGTTGCTCATCGCCTTCCCGATGGTGCTCTTGATGCTGGCTCTGAAGCTCACCGGGCACTGGAACATCCCGGAAGGGACCATCGTTTACGCTCACTTTTTCCCCACCCTGCTGGTGGACGCGATCTTTGTGCCCGCCTTCTTCTTCGCCGTGGCGGTGCTGGGCAAAGGGGTGTTGGCCTTCTGGCAGGACATCAATGCGCCACACCCGTGGCGGGTCAAAGTAGAAGGCAACCTGGTGGGAAACCTCATCGCTACTGTGAAAGATGTCTTGTTTCACAACCGCTTCCGGACCTGTGAAACGACCTATACCCGTTCCACCAATCACCTGTTCCTGGTGTTCGGGTTCATCTTTTTGTTCATCGTCACTAACTGGGGATTTCTCAATGAGTGGGTGTTGCATGTCGAATCCCCGTACTTTCTCCTGTCACCGATAAAACTCCTGGCCATGGCCGGGACCGCCGCCTTGCTCTATGGGATTTGGAACATCGTTAAAGAGCGCCAGGCTAACGCCGCTAAGGCGGGGTACGGGTCCTACTATGATTGGTTCCTGATCTACGTGATCTTCGCCGTGGGCGCCACCGGCCTGCTCGCCTGGCTCTTCCGCCTGGTGGGCATCAAGATTCTGGCCTACCCCACGTACTTCCTGCACCTGACCGCCATCTTCATGTTGTTCTTCTATGCCCCGTACACCAAGATGGCCCATATCGTTTACCGCACCGTGGCTATGCTCCACGCCCGCATGTCGGGCCGGGGCTTCTAACCGCAGCCGCGGGCGCCTGAAACCCAGCCGGCCCCCTTTGGGGGGCCGGTTTTTTTTTTGGGAAACCGCATTTTTATATACCCCACAAGGCAGATTTTTCTCGTTTGTGGGGTATGGGCTACACCAAACTTGCAAGGCAGACTCACGTTCTGCCCCCGGGGCGCATTAGGGGATTTATATTTAGCTTAAATTTTGATAAGATATCTATAACCCAAGAAAAAACCTAAGGAGTTGAATATGGTAGATTTGAACATGAAGGTGGTGGAGCCCCGGAAGCTGACTAAGGATAGCCGTTTCAAGTTCCGGTGTCACCCGGGAATATCCTGCTTTACCGAATGCTGCGGCAAGACCACCATCATCCTCACCCCGTATGATATCCTGCGCCTGAAAAACCGCCTCAATATGAAGGCGGCGGACTTTTTGGCCCAATATACCCGGATGGAATACCATGACAAGTCGGGTCTGCCCATGATAATCATGGACATGCCCCGGTTCGAGCACCACTGCCCCTTTGTCAAGCCGGTCACCGGCTGCACGGTTTATAAAGACCGCCCAGCCACCTGCCGCTACTATCCCATCGGCCAGGGCAGCCTCATCACCGAGCAGGGCCTGGACGAGTTCTATTTCTACGTCCGGGAGGCGCACTGCCGCGGCTACGAAGAGCAGGACGAGTGGACCGTGGCCACCTGGCGGCAAGACCAGGGGGTGGACAAGTACGACGAAATGAACCGGGACTGGAAGCTCATGATGCTGCGCCGGGCCGAAAATGGCGGGCCGGTTACGGATGAGCGGGGCAGCAAGCTCTTCGCCATGGTCATGTACGATCTGGACCAATTCCGGAACTTCGTCTTCAAGAGCCGTTTCCTCACCGTCTTTAATGTGGACGACGAGGTCCAGGAGAAGATCTGGGACGATGATGAGGAACTCCTGAAGTTCGGGTATCAATACCTCAAGAGTGCCTTGAAGATCGAGGACACCCTGGAGATAAAGGAGCCTATAGGCCCGGGCCCCGGGGCCACCACCATGACCTTCTGAGCCCCGCTGGGAGGGCCGGCAGCCCGTGTTGAGGTCCTCCTCCCATTTTCCGGACTCGGAGAAGCCGGCGCCGCGGTCTGCCCCGGCCCCGAGATCGGCGCTTCCTATAACCCTTTATCCGGCTGAGTTGACCATCTCGCCGGCGACCTGACCAGGAGGCAATCTGGCCACAACCATAGAGCGCAAGGATAGTGCGGCGGAAATCACCGATATCCTGCATAACTACCGGGTGGTGGCGGTGGTGGGGTTGTCCGACAAGCCCGACCGGCCCAGCTATCGGGTGGCCCAATATCTTCAGGAGCATGGCTACCGCATTGTGCCCGTCAACCCCGTGCGCCAGGAGATTTTGGGGGAAAAGTGCTACGCCGGTCTCAAGGATATCCCCTTCCCGGTGGAAATCGTCGACATCTTCCGCGTCGTTGATGCCATCCCGGCGATCGTGGCTGACGCCATCGCCGTGGGGGCCAAGGTAGTGTGGATGCAGCAGGGGCTGGAAGAACCGGACTCGGCCCGCAGAGCCAAACAGGCCGGCCTCCAGGTGGTAATGGATCGCTGCCTGAAGATCGAACATGGCCAGCGCCAGCTTTAAGCAAGGAAAAATCCGGGTGGGATGCCCACCTCTTTGCTGTTAAGGAGTCGGACCGCATGGAAATTACCCTGTTCAACAAAAATGGCAAGCCCGTAGCCTATATCGCCGTTGACGGGGAGACCATCTATCTGTGGGACGGCCGCCCCGTGGCCTTTGTCTCCGAGGAAAAGGTGTTTGACTGGAACGGCAGGCAGCTGGGGTGGTTTAACAACGGCACAATTTTTGACATCTATGGCCTGAGGAGCGGTTTTATCAAGAGTAAATCCCCCATATCCACGGAAATGGAACCGCTCAAACCCCAGAAACACCTGAAGCCGGCCAAAGGGGAGAGACAGTCCCAGGTATTGAAACCGGTTTTGTGCTATGGGTTCTCCAGTAAGAATTTGGAAGATATCCTGGAGGCAGGGGGCCAGCGCTGATCGTTTCCTGATCCAGGCCACCGTGCCTTTGATGCCGTGCCGCCCCGCCGGCCAGGAACCAGCGGCACAGACCCAGAGCCAGCCGCGGCGGGAATGGCCGGCGGCCCAATTCCGGCAAGACCCGCCCAGACCTATCCCCGATTGGGGCCACGCCGTGCCCCTGATCGCCGCGCCAGTTTTTCCCTCAATCATTTCCCGCTTGGCTATAACCTCGGAAAGCTGTGGCCTCAGGGCCAACCTCCGTCTCCCGGAAATAATGATTGAAAACTCCAACCTTATGGCTTAAGGTGGCATGAGGTGCCCAAGACGCCATGGCCAAAGAAAGCGTTGAGAAGAGATATGAAAAGCACGGGCGCATAAAGCCCTGCGTGCTCACCCGGGATGACATCCTGGCGTTAACCGCGATAATTCAGCGAACCTTCACCAAGCCGGAAATCGACCGATATTTTCGCATATCCACGGTCCTCAATCGCACCCGGGTTTTTTCCAACTCGGCCGAGCATCTCTTGAGCCTGCAAGAATTGGGGGACCGGATGGCCGACCTGTCGTTTTGGATCGAGGGTTGGGACCAGAAGACCCGCTTCGATAAAAATATTTTGCTCGATTTCAGCAAATACTCCATCCAACTCAATGTCGAAGGCACGGACCCGGTTTGGGTATACGATACCTATAACAGCATAACTAATTATTTAAAAAAGAAAACTGCCTGGTATTGCCCAATTATTATTATGGAAAAAGTTATTATATTTTTTATTACTATTGTATTAATTGCCAATATCGTTATTGCAGTTAAGAAAGGTGACCCGTCATATTATTCAGATAAGCTCGGTTTGGTGGTGCTATGGATATTTTTAGTCTTCTATGACACCAGAAAAATTTGGCCATACTCCAATATCCGCCTGAAAGAAGATAAAATATACTTAACCAAAGAAAATGTCAGCATGTTGGTCATGATCCTCGTGGTCATTCTGGCCATATTCGGAGGGACCATCCTGCCGTTCATGCGATAGGACCTTATGCAAGGATTGCATCAATACACTCACGTCATATATCGCCCCCCTCACCCCAACCCTCTCCCCCCGAAGCGGGGGGCGAGGGGGAAGGTCAGGCCGCCGGGTTTAATGACGCCAGAGCCTTAAACCCGTTCCATCTTTTCCCCTCTCCCCCAATGGGGGAGAGGGTCA
>JAUSOZ010000105.1 GCA_030655955.1 Deltaproteobacteria bacterium | reverse complement strand
GGGGATGGGGGAAGAAAAAACCTTCAGCTTTTGCCAGATAATCCTGGGACGATAGACTATCCGGGTTATGTCACCCCCACCTGGTTTAGGAAGGCTGCATAAAAATTATTCCTGCCCACGATCATCCAGTAAGAGAGGATCGATGGCCGGGGTGGTGCATGGACACGGATACATCTTGGGCAGAGGATAGGCATAAGGATACGGAATACGGATACTGGGGTACCCAGGGTAGAGATTTGGGTAGGTGGTGAATGGTTTCCTATTGTAGGGGCAAAAGAAAAACTTATAGGCATAGCCATAGATACCGCTTGACTGCGCATAAAGGTAATCGGAGTTGCCAACAAACCGCGATAAAATTGCGGCTGCGATGATAAAAAGTACCAATAAAAAGGGAGTAAACCGCGTCTTCACTTCCTTATCCTCCTTTATTTGTTGGCTGGCCAATTTTCTGCGGTTTTAACCTTGAGCCAGACCTCATTCCTAAGGAATTGTCGTATGGAGCTAACCTGACTTGCTGCTAAGGGATGTTGCGGATTGACTAAGACCAGTCCGTCGTTTACCAACGACTCTGCTGCTTGATAGGAATTTAAGGCCTTGCGGCTCATCTGGAGATAACCTTTTTGCCAACAAGCCATGGTAAAAATCTGGCCTGCAATCATCACCGCAATAATGCCAAACGCCAACCGGCGACGGAAATTGCCCGCCGGGAGCCGTCTGGCAAGAATCGTCCAGGTTATACCCGCCAGCAACATAGCACCGACTAACGTGAAGAATACATAACGCGCGGTAAAAGCATAATCATAGGTAAACGTATAGCGCCCCAGGGATACCATTAAGAACGGTAAGGCGTTTAACAGCAAGGCCCAGAGTCCCAGGCGTCGTTCCAAAGGGGTTCCCATCACCCCGATCACCAGGATACAAAAACCAAACAATAGAATGCCGACAATGACCGCCAAAAGAGGAATCTGGAAATGTCCCCCAAAGAGAAAATAAACCGGCGATAAAAATGCCCCACAAATCCAGAAGGTAAAAAAGGTATAATCGGGAAGCGTTGACAACACACCCTGGTTGAAGAACGTCGTGCTTTTTAAACCTGCGAAGGTAAGGTATTCCCAGGCAAAAACCAAAAGTAAGAGAGCTAAAACTCCAGCCAGGGATAGAGCCTTGCGCCTGGCTTTGACCCCACCCATTACCAACACATATATTGGCAGAACCAAGAGAGCCAAGAGCGTGTAATTATGTGAATGAATCGACAGCCAGGCAAATAAGCCTATGCCCCACAGCCCCCTATAAGACGGAGATCGTATATAGGAGTCGGTCAATAAGAGAGCCGCCATAAAAAAAATGAGGCATAAAATATAGCACAGATAAAAGGCATTCCAGGCGATGGCCGAATGTACCGCCGATCCGGCATATAAGAGACTTAAGAACAGGGCAAGATTAGAACTCAGATGATTTCTAAAAAAAAGATAGATGAGAAAAGCTGCAACTCCGGTTCCAAGACAATTAACTAAGACAAAAAACCCGTGATATTCTCCCACAAATTTCACTAATGCATAAAATATAAGATGGAAGAAAGGGAAGAAAATCTCGCCATTTGGCATAACGAGATAAGTTGTGAAGTTATTATGCGAGATAAAATCGAGTTCGGTCCAATCATCCCACAGAAAAAACAGATCATAACGCCAGTAGAATGCGACTGGAATTAACAATAGGATAATAATGATAATATAGATAGGGAATATGGTTTCGGTTTTTTGTCCCTGTCCCAGCCTGCTAATCGCTGACTTAATATATTTTATCATTTCAAAACCATATATTTCATAATTGACAATGCTTTATTCCATTTACCGGTTGTTTATTAGGCATTGAATGACAGTTATTTAACCAGTTCGAATTAATCCGGATCAGGGTTTACTTTGGACAGACGTTTAATTGGAAGGCAGCAAGGTAATCCCCCTGGTCCAGAACCACCTTGGCTGGGATAATTTAATATAGAAATCTTTCCATAAAAGTTGAATCAAGTCAATTTAATTTCAAAGTTTCTTGAG
Organism: Deltaproteobacteria bacterium; assembly: GCA_030655955.1. Classification (GTDB taxonomy): domain Bacteria; phylum Desulfobacterota; class Desulfobaccia; order Desulfobaccales; family 0-14-0-80-60-11; genus 0-14-0-80-60-11. The sequence goes on along the minus strand of JAUSOZ010000105.1, from coordinate 11,215 downwards.
TCAATTTTATATTTTTTGGACAGGGAACCAAGAAAAGTCCGGGCTCCAGGAATCGGTGCATGGCACCCGAGAAAGAACGTCGCCGGGTAGGGGTAAAGCCCCGAGGCCCAACAGTATAGGGACTGCAGAATCCTTAACCGCGCATGGGTCCAAAAGCCCGGCATCGTCCGGGAGTTTACTTGTGGGCGCCCGTTTGATGCTCAACCTTACCGATCCGCTCGTTACGGCCCATACGTCCGGTGGTATGTCAGCGAAATCTCGCGAGGGCCTACCTGGGTCGGTGGCTCAGCCTCCGGTGATGGCGGCTTTATATCAGGAATTATTGATTGCTAACCTACGATTTGTGAGTAGACTACAGGATAAGATTTTTTCTGGCCGATAAGAATGATGCCACCCATATCCCCACAGTCGCCCGCTGCCGCCTCTAAACCGAGGGACTGGTCTTTGGTTCTGATACTGATGGTTGCCGGGTTGGTGATCTTCTTTTACCGGCTGGGGGGGCCGGGGTTGATAGACCCGGACGAGGGCCGCTACGCCGAGATTGCCCGGGAGTTTTTCGTCTTGCGGGATTGGGGCATCCCCCACCTCAACCTGCTGCCCTACCTTGAAAAACCGCCCCTGGTCTACTGGCTCACGGCGCTGAGCTTCAAGGTGTGCGGTTTCACCGAAATGGCGGCCCGCCTGCCGTCGGCGGTGAGCGCCCTGGGCGGGGTGTTCCTGGCCTACGGGCTGGGCCGGGCCTTCTGGGGGCCGGGACCGGGGATGCTGGGCGCCCTGGTGCTGGCCAGCGCCGCCGGTTACGTGGCCCTGGGCCGCATCCTCACCCTGGACATGACGTTCGCCCTGTGGCTCAATGTGGGGATTGGCCTGGGTTACCTGGCCCTGAGCCGGGGCCAAAACCGGCTGTGGCCCTGGGCTTACCTCGCCCTGGCCCTGGCGGTCCTCACCAAGGGGCCGGTGGCGCTGGTGCTGGCGGGGCTGGTCTGGGTCATCTGGGTAATAGTGAACCGCCGATCCGGCCGTCCCCTGATCCAAATCCGGGGCTGGGTGCTCCTGGCGGTCATTACCTTGCCGTGGTTTGTTTACGTGCAGTGGCGCTACCCGGAATTTTTCCGCTTCTTCATCCTCGAACAGCACCTGGGCCGGTTTTTGACCCCGGCCATCCACCCCGAGCCTTTGTGGTACTATGTCCCGGTGGTCCTGGGGCTGCTGCTGCCCTGGACCTGGCTCCTCCCCTGGACCTTGGCGGCCGCGGGCCGGTGGCGCGACCCGGACTACCGCTTCCTGGTGATCTGGGCGGCCGTGATCGTAGTTTTTTTCTCCCTGTCCCGGGGGAAGCTCGTCCCCTACATCCTGCCGGCGCTCCTCCCTCTGGCGCTGCTGGTGGGACACGGCCTGGCCCGGCTCACCGGGGTCGGCCGGATGTTCTTTAACAGCCGCTGGCTCAAAACCAGCCTGCTGGTTTGGGCCGTCACGGGCGTGGCGCTGGTGGGGCTCAGTCTTTGGCCCCCGGGGTTCCTGGTTAAGGCCCTGGCCCGGGCCAACTTCTCCTTGGCTTATCTCCTGACGCTCTCTTTGGTTTGGGCCCTAACCCCCCTGGCCGCCCTCATCTGGCGGCACCTCGGGGCGCTGTTGCTGGGGGCGCTGCTGCTCTCGGCCCTGGTGCCCCGGGGCATCGACCAGGTGAGCCTGGGCAGGTCGTTTAAGGATATGGGGCTGGCCCTCAAATCCCGCTGGCAGCCCGGGGCGGCCCTGGTGGGGGTGCAGATCTATTCCCAGGGGCTGAGCTTTTACAGCGGCCAGATTTTTCATCTTTTGGGCTGCCGGACAGAGCTGGATTTGGGCCTGCGCCTGACGCCGGAGAAAGGTTTGTGTCTGGCTGATAAGGAGGCTTTGCCGGCCTTCATCGCCGGGACTCCGGTGACCTTCTTTTTCCTGAAGGCTGAGGCTCTCCCCTGGCTGGCCCAGGGGCTGCCGGGAAATTTCCGCCCGCTGGCCTCGCATAAGGATTGTATTTTATCGATATATGAGGGAAAATAAGTCAGTCGCAGAGTCGCCACCCATCCTGGTCCCAGAGCTCTACCCATCATGCCCCGTATCCTCTATCGCTATTTGATCCTGGAAATCCTGCCGCCCTTCGGTGTGAGCCTGCTGGGTTTCACCTCCATCGTGTTTCTGGGGCGCATGATGAAGGTTACCCAGATGATCGTGGTCAAAGGGGTGGGGCTTATCGACGTCCTGAAGACGTGCGTTTTTCTCTTGCCCTATCTCCTGGTGTTCACCCTCCCCATGGCGGCCACGGTGGGCATCTTGCTGGCCATGACCCGGCTGACGGTGGATCAGGAAATGATCGCCATGAAGACCGCCGGATTGAGTTACGGCCAACTGCTGCCGCCGGTCTTGGGGTTTTCCCTGCTGGTGGGGCTGCTCACCCTGGGGCTCACGGTCTTTGCCAGCCCCTGGGGGCAGCAAGCAACCAAAGACCTGCTCAAGGACGTGGTCAAGCGGCGAGCCGACCTGGGCATCAAAGACCAGACGTTTAATACCGACTTCAACGGCATGACGCTGTTTGTGAATCGTGTCGCCCCCAAGGGCGGCCACCTGGAAGGGGTGTTCGTCTACGATTTTCGGGATGCCGAGAATCCCCTGACCGTTTATGCCGAAAATGGGGACCTGAGTTATGACCGGGAGCAGGAAACCATGCTCATGAAGCTCCATGACGGCCGCATCATCCGGTGGGGAAAGGCGCCGAACCGCTGGCAAACCCTGGAGTTCAAGACCTATCAACTCCCGCTGCAAGTCTTCAGCTTTGCCCTGAAGGGGGCCAAATCCGAGTCGGAAATGTCCCTGGGGCAATTGTGGACCACCATCAGCCAGCAGCCCCGGGGGTCGGACCTCTCCAACCGGGCCCTGGTGGAACTGAATCAGCGGTTTGCCATGCCGGTGGGGGCGATACTGCTCTGTCTGATGGCCATGCCGCTGGGTTTGAGCCCCCGGCAGCACGGGCGCACCTGGGGCCTGGTCCTGGGTCTGGTGATATTTTTGGTGTATTATGTCATATTTACCGCTTCCTGGCGCCTGGCCGTCAACGCCCGGATCGATCCGGGGCTGGCCCCCTGGCTGTCCAATTTCCTGTTTATCTGGGTGGCCATATATCTCTGGTACCGGACCGTGCGGGAACTGCCGTTGCTGCCGGCCGCCTGGCATCCCCGGCGCTGGGCCCGGGTCAAGGCGAGTGGGTAAAGGAGGGTGGGCACTGCCCCCCAATTCCGCTGATCCTCTCATTAATTGGTGCGTAGAATGCACCCTACGAAAAGCTGCGCCGATAAAACGACCCAAAGAGGTGTGATATTTTAGAGTTAGGGACGCTGACGGGCGCCCGGGTGCTGATCACCGGCGGCGCCGGCATGATCGGCAGTACCATAGCGCATCTGGCGGTGGCCCAGGGGGCCCAGGTAACCATCCTGGACGCCATGCTGCCCCTGTACGGGGGCAACCGGTTCAATCTCCGGGGTATCCTCGATAAAATCCAATTTGTTGAGGGTGATATCCGGGATCTGAATCTGATGCGGCGGGTGGTGCCCGGCTACGATTATATTTTCAATCTGGCCGGCCAGGTGAGTTACGTGGACAGCAACACCGACCCCCTCCTGGACCTGGATATCAACTGCAAGGGGCACATCCAGGCACTGGAGGCCTGCCGTTTGGAGAACCCCCAGGCCAAGCTGCTCTTTGCCAGTTCCCGGTTTGTCTATGGCCGGATCGAATACAATCCGGTGGATGAAAACCATCCCTTTAACTGCTTGAGCATCTATGGCATCCACAAACTGGCGGGGGAGAAATATTATCGCTTCTATCACGAGGCCTACGGTTTGAACACCGTGAGCGTGCGCATTGCCAACCCTTACGGGCCCCGGCAGCAGATGAAACACAGCAAATACGGGATTCTCAACTGGTTTGTGCGCCTGGCCCTGGAAGGAAAGCCGTTGACGGTGTTCGGCGACGGGCAGCAGCGCCGGGATTATATCTTCAACAATGATCTGGCCGAAGCCTGTGTGGCTCTCATGCTTAACCCGGGGACCGAAGGCCAGGTCTATAACCTGGGCACCGGCACCGGGATGCCGTTTATCGAGATGGCGGCCATGGTGGCCGAAGCGGTGCCAGGCACCGAAGTGCGGCAGGTGGAGTGGCCCCAGGACCGGTATTTCGTCGAAACCGGTGATTATCTCAGCGATATTACCCGGATCGCCGCGGTCTCGGGCTGGCAGCCCAAAACCACCCTGAAGGAAGGGATCAGGCGCACCGTGGCTTATTATCAGGAACATCAGAAAGAATACTGGTAGTCCCAGCCGGTTCGCACAGTTATTCAGGGAAGGTATACTTATTTTGGCAGATTAGTCGGGAATTTATTGCCGCAGGAAATAGTTCTTCTTTTGATGCATTGAAACTCTGTACCGCACCCGGTTTTCTGGACCCAAATTCTTATTAAGCCGCCAGCGCCTTATCCCTCCAGGGCGGAGTGCCTTTGGTGGCGACGGAATTTCATATAGTGCCAGGCGCCGATGAAAGCGCCGGCAAGCATCAGGCTGCCCCCCAGATGCGCCGAACATGACAGGCCCAGGCCATAAATAAGCCAGCCGGTCAGGATCACGCCCACGGCCCCGGCAAATATGTTTCGATGGCGCCGGCCGGGCTGATGGTGTCTCCGGGCCTCTTCCCACATCGTCCATAAGTACTTGAGTTCTTTGGCTGAATATTCTTTAGCGGCATACGGGGTCAGGTCTTTCACCTCTTGGGGTGAGTCCGGGGCGCACCGGACCCTTTCGCTGGCGTAGCTGGTTTTCGACGGCTCGGAAGGATTCAGCCTCAGCCCCCTATCGGTTTCTTTATTTCTGCTCTGACTCATGACTTCACTTGGGCGTTGCCGCCAGGCTTTATCCATCCGTCGGCCGGCGCCCCAGCCCGTTCTTTTAGCCTACCCGGAACTACGGAGTTGAAGATGACTCCCCGGCGAGCGGCGGCGGTTTGCATACCGGACAGGGGATATAATGATGCTCTTGAGCTTCCTGGGCGGATTTGAATTTTATCACTTTCCAGGCTGATATCGCCTTGACCCACTTGCAGGTGGGATAATGGTACTTGTTGGAGGTTTTGGAGCCCACGAACTCGACTTCAGCCTCAGCCTTCCGGTCGGGGACAACGGCTTCTGCCGGGGCGGCTGGGGGACTGGGCACCGCGACTGCATCGGAGCCGAGACCGGTTCCTGCCGGAGGCTGCTGTAGGGCGGAATCGTCGGGTGATTTCGGCTCCTTGGGGATCTCCATGCCGCGCTGATCCCGCAAAGTAAATTTGGGCTCGCCGTCCGCCCCGAGGTTTAACTCGGCCCGGATCTTTTGGTCCTGGTCATAAAACGCCAGGCCGGGAACCCCCTCGGCCCCCAGCCCCAAAGTGGCGCGGCGGCGGCCCTGAGCATCCCACAGATCCAGCCCGACTTTGTCGCCGGTCTTCCCCAGCGAGGCCCGGATGTTGCCTTTTGAGTCGCGCACCGAGAGGGCCTGAACTGCCGGGCCCGGGGAATGGGGTCGAAAGAGCACATAGGCCTGGGCGGCCAGGATCACCGCAAACAGCCCCAGGACAAGGGCGCCAAACAATTTCAGACGCCGATACTGACGCGCCAATTTTTCCAAGCGATCCAATACGGCGGCATTGGCATCCCCGCCAGGGGGCTCGTCTTGATCGGGAGTAGCCGGCGCCGGGGCCAAGCCCGATTCGTCCCGCGGTTCGCCTCCAGCCTCGGCTGGCAGGCTGGGCTGGGGGGAAGCGCCTGGAGATTCAAGGGGCTGGGAGGCCGCGGGACCCGGGCCGTCGGCCGGAGTGGCTGCCGGCCCGGGGTAGGGGGCGCCAACCGCAACCTTGAAGCTGCTCTCCCCTTTCTGGTCTTTGAGTTCTAAAAAGGCTTCGCCGTCCCGGTTGACCCCCAACCGGACCCAGGCGTTGCCCGCGGGGTCGCTCAGGAGCAGGTCGGCGGAACCATCTGGATCAGCGCTTATTTTACCTCGACATTGGCCCGAAGCATCCCGGAGCAGGATCTTTTCCACCTCGATGACCCGGTCCTGGGACTTAGCCTGGCTGGTGAGGAGATCGGCCAACTCCTGCCACTCCTCCCTCAGCCTTGCCAGCACTTTCTCCAGGTCTTTGGGCTCGGTTTTATCAGGCATCTCAACTCTCCGGGCGCCGGCGGGTCTCCGGCAACCTCAACCTCGGGCGGAAAAAGCGGTTGGCATACCGTCTCATACCAAGTTGCCGTCAAACAAGTAATAATCCGAATTGTAGGGGCGGTTCGCGAACCGCCCCTACGGGGGTTGCGATCATAAAGCCAGAATTACCTTTATGACGGCAACTTGGTATCATCGTACATTGCATCGGCGTGAATCACCCACTTCTTTAAAGCGACGCACTCATGCCATTGCCGCATTTCGAGACATCGTTACTGAGTGGTTTTATCCTTGCTTGAAAGAAAAGCCTTGCTCCACAAATAATTTTAAACAGATATCAACTACTTCCGGGTCATAAAGGATGCCCGACTTTTGATGAATTTCTTGCAGAGCCTGGTCGATGCCTTGGGCCGGCCCATAAGACCTGGCAGAAGCCATGGCCTCTATAACGTCGGCGACCGCTAAAATTCTGGCTTCCAGGATAATATCCTGATCCGTCAGGCCGGCGGGATAGCCCGAACCATCCAGTCTTTCGTGGTGCTGCAGAATGACCTGCAGCACTGGCCAGGGGAAGTCGATATTTTTCAACAGATCGAATCCAGCCTGGCAATGGGATTTGATGAACTCGCATTCCAGGTTATTGAGTTCCCCCGGTTTAGTCAGGATTTCGCTGGGTATGGCGATCTTGCCGATGTCGTGGAGCAAACCCGCGACCCTTATGCCTTCCAAGCGGTTAAGGGAAAAATCCATCTCCCGGGCGATAGCGACCGCCAGTTGCGCAACCCGGCTCTGATGACCCGCGGTTTGGGGGTCCTTGATCTCCACCGCCTCGGCCACGACATCAACGATGCCGTGAAAACTGCTCTTCATCCGACTGAGCAGCGCTTTCAGGCGCCCTTCCTCCGCCTTGCCTTCCCTGACGTCTCTGAGCAGCCACAGCATTCTCACCAGCTGATCCTGGTGGTCGGTTTGGGCGCTGACATTGACGGACACCGCAAAAGGTGCCCCTTCCCCCGGTTGCAGGCGAAATTCTCCGAGCCGTTTTTCCCCGCCTCCCCGGACCTGGATCAGGATAGCCTGAAAGGCGGCGCGATCAGCTTCCGCCACAAAGTCCGTCAAGGGCTTACCTTTCAGGAAACCCCGGGCCACCTTCAGCAGGGCGACGGCCGCCTGGTTGCTCTCGGCAATGATCGTCTGGGCGTCGGTTACCAGGTAGGCATCAGGGGCTAAGTCGAAGAGGTCCTGATAACCCCTGTCTGCCGCCACCAAGCCCGATTCAGCCGCGGCCTGGTCTTTCTCTCCTTGAAGTTCCGCTTCTCGCACCGCGGCCTGGAGGTCTCCCAGCGAGGCCGAGATATCTTGCAAGACTCGGTTGAGGGAAGGTCTCGGCTTCGTTGGCAGAGCGGTTCCTGCGGCCGCTTTATTTTCGGCCATCATGTCAGCCGGGCCCGGGCCGGTCGCGGGTGAGGCAGCGTCAAGCGACTGGCGATGATCTTCATCTTCCAGGTTAGATTCATGAGTTACCTGCGGGTCCTGAGAAATAGCTGATTCCTCCTGGATTTCCAGGTTTATAGTCCCGGGTGGTTGACGCATCGAGTTCCTTCTCTTTTTAGCTACAACGGTCGGCTGGCGTTAGATTTTCCGTTAATCTTCCCTGGTCTTGCGACAGGAAAAGGGGGTCCGAACAGCCCCCCCGGGTTGAGGCGATTGAGCCCGGCTTATGTCGAGAAAACGTGCCGGCCCCGGACTCCCGGCAAAAGATGCTCTTGCCTGAGACCGGGCATCATCCAGGATCAGTTTCCAAGGGACATTTTCCGGGAAAGTCGCCGGGTTCGGCTGAACTTGGGCCGCGGCCACTAATTTTTTCAGGTGGCCCAAGCCTTCCGGGTACTGGCGGGCATCCCCCCGGGGGGCGTGCCAAAGCAGCGACAAGAGCACCTCCGGTGAGTTGAGGCCAACCGTCGCCGCCGCGGCGAGAATCCCCTGATAATAACTCTGGGTCGAGGGATACGATGCCGCTAAAGCCTGGAGCAGCGGCTCAAAGGGCGATACCAGACAGTAAACCTCCTGCCAGGATAAGCTTACCTCGGGCTGGGGCTGGGGCTCCCGGGTGAGGTAGTGTTGCAAAAAATTGGCCACCGACTGGCCGGGGCATTGGGGAGGGGTCTCCCAAGGAGGGCACAGCCATTCCCAGCTCTCCAACCTTTCCGTCTCAATGGAGGGCGGCACCAAGATCACCTGGCCTTCTCCATACCACCTGAATTCAGTGGCCCCCCCCAAGGAGGCCGAGTCAAAGAGGGGTGACGGCTGCCAGGCATAAAAGTGCCGTTCCCGGCCGCCTCCCAGGACTGCAATGCACTCGGCCCGCCACGGCCCATACTGGTCTAAGATTGCTTCACCCGCCCCTTTGGCAACTTCCAGGACCATTAACCGGGACGCTTTGCCGGTGCGCACCGCTAAATTTATCTCCGGTCCCGACATTCCAGGTTCCCACCAGCGGCTAACCCAGGTCTCAGGATCTGCACCGGTATCCACTTCCAGCTCAGTGCCATCCTGGGGGTTCAGGGCCTGGAGCACCCAGCCCAATTTTTGATATTTGGCGGCATAACTCGACACCGCCTCCTCATGGTCGAGCTTAGATTTCAGGTTTAAGAGACTCTCCATCTCTTCCCGGTGGATTTTGACCCGCCTGTCTTGGGGATCCATGTGTTTAGCCTCAGCTGACTATGGCGTATGATCCGGCCCGCAACCCCCTCATGCAATCCAGGGCTACACGTTGGATCTTGCGGTTATTTTATGACGCCAGAAATTCCTTACAATGGGGAGAACTACTGATATTCAGGTTCGATTTTACTTATTCTTTCTCCATTAGCACCAGCTTTAGCCTGACGCTTCCAGCCCGCCGGGGCCTTCCGGGAGGAAAAGATGGCGGCGCCGGGTTCCCGGGGGGCCATGCCGTATCCGGCCATCCACCCATGGCGGCTTGGCTGGTAAAGTCTCTCGGGGACCTCTGGCCCTGGGTCGGCCAGAAGAGGGACGGTAAGGGGGCGGCGGTTCAGGCCGGCGGGCGCAACCCGCAGCTTGGCGCCCTGGTTACCGAATCAGGCCGATACGCAGGACAGCTTATGCAGAGGTCAATCCTTCGCGGATGGCGTATTTGGTGAGTTCGGCAACGCTCCGGATCTTCAATTTAACCATGATTTGCTGGCGATGGGTTTCCACGGTTTTTATGCTGATGTGCAGGCTTTCGCCGATGAGGGCCGAGGTCTTGCCTTCGGCGAGGAGTTGCAGCACTTCCCGCTCTCGGGGAGAAAGCAGATTAAAAGCGGATGATTCTGTGTGTTGGGTCGTCGACAGGTAGTCTTTCACCACGATGTCCGCCACCTCAGGACTCAGGAAAGTCTTGTGCGACATCACCACCCGGATAGCCTTGGCCAGGTCCTTAAAGGCGCAATCTTTGAGCAGGTACCCGGCCGCCCCGGCCTTGAGCATATTCAACACAAAACGTCTATCGTCATGCATGGAGAGGGCGATGATTTTGACCCCGGGCAGTGCGGCGACAATCTGCCGGGTCGCCTCGATGCCGTTCAAATCCGGCATCGCCACGTCCATGATGATCACATCCGGGAGCAACTCCCGGGCCATCCGCTGGATCATCCGGCCGTCCTCGGCTTCCCCCAACACCTGGATGTCGATCTCCTTTTCCAGCAGGGCCCGGAGCCCCTCGCGCATGATCTGGTGATCGTCGGCAATCAAAACCTTGATGCTCATGCCAGTACTCCATTCATATGATAACCACCATATAACTTTAATCATGTCAAATTATTTTTTAAAAAAAGTGCACCGGGAAACTGCCGCGCCAAAGCTTCTTTCCTACGCTCATGGTGAAATTATATTTGGGGGGAAATGCCAAAATCGAATTGCGGGCAGGGAAGCGGGCGGTGGTCAACCCGGCCCTTGGGCAAGCCGATTTTTGGGCGGGAGGGGCAGCCAAAGGGCTCGTGGCGGTTAGTCTGGCACCACCGGGAAAAGAAGCCGGCTTCAGACCGGCGGCCGGGGCCGGCAGATGCAAAGCCGGGAAAGGCTAATTGACTGCGGCCGAGGAGGGCGGCCGGGGTTTTACCGGCACCAGGGGTACCACCTTTAAAGCCACAGACGGGAGGGCTACCCTAACGGGGCTTGGGGTCGCCATGTGGCAGGGCCTCTTTTGCTTACCTGGCTGCAACGGTAAGCTCAGAATGACCCGGGTGACCTCCCCGGGGATCGACTCGATTTCCATACGGCCGCCGAAATAGTTCAGGCGCTCCCGAATGCTGAAGAGACCGAACCCTTCTATTTTGCCCGACGAACCATCGAGCTTGTCCGGAGCAAAGCCGACGCCCTTATCCTCGACGATTACCTCCAGTTGCTCGCCAGCCCTGCGCATGCACACCCTGGCACCACTCGCCTGGGAGTGCTTGAGCACGTTGAACAGCAACTCCCGCACGGCCCTGAAAAGGAGCACCCGGGCTTCATTATCCAGAGGTTTGGGACTGTCGTCATCTTTCACTGTCACCGCCAGGCCATACTGCTTCTGCATGTGCTCCGCCAGCCACTCCATGGCGGGCTCGAACCCCAGCTCGTAGAGGATGGGAGGGCTGAGTTCAAAGACCAACGACCGCGTGTAGCGTATTGATTCCTCAATCAACCGGCGGATTTCTTCCATGGGCTTGGCAACGCTGCGATACAGCGTCGATTCCTGAATCTTCTCGAACTTGCCCTTGGCCAGCACCAGCAACTGGGCAATATGATCGTGGAGCACGGTGGCCAAACGCCGGCGTTCCCGTTCTTCGGTTATGCACAGCTCCGATGCCAGCGATTGCAGTTGCTCCTGGTAGGTGCGAATCTTTTCCTCGCTCTCCCTCCGTTCGGTAATGTCCTCGAACAGGGCGATAGCAAATTGGGGTTTGCCGCCCGCTTCCCGCACCAGAGAGATGGATTGCCGCCCCCAGCCGACCCAG
>JAUSOZ010000104.1 GCA_030655955.1 Deltaproteobacteria bacterium | reverse complement strand
CTCAGATGCTGAAATACCCCAAGGCCTGCTACCGCCAGCACCACCAAAGCCACTGCTACCGGAATCAGCCTGCGTAAAGGAAAACGACAGGGGAACAGTCCACGCATCCCTTCCACAAGTCCTGCAAGCCAGGATTGGGGTTGGACTCGGATAGGGGCACTTTCCCGGACCTTTTCTTCCCCTCCCTGTGTCTCGGCCCAGGCAGACCGCAGGTCCAGTACCAATTCCAGGCAATCTTTGCACTCCGAGAGATGAGCATATACTAGGCCTCGTTTCTCCGGGATGAGTTTGTCCAAGGCATAGACTATGACTGTTTCAGGGTCTGGACACCCCTGGGTCGAGCTGCCCCCCGAGGCTTGATAGGCGGCTTGCAGCTTTGCCATCACCTCTGCCGGGATATCCCCTCGTAAGGATGAAGTGGGGATGCTCGTAGTTTTATCTGTCTTAGCCATTTTACCTTTAATCGTTTGAATATATAGAAAGGTGACATCCTCTTACTTTTCATTAATGTCTTCGTATGTTATCCCCTGAGACTGCATGAGGTGCTTTAACGCTCTCTTGAACTTCGCTAAAGAGCCTGTATTTTTGCGGGTGAACTGCTTCTTGACGGCATCGACTCGTTTGCCCATCCGTGTCGCCATCTGCCTGTGATCCAAGCCCTCGAGGTACATACGAACCAGAGTGGCATCCTGGGGGGATTCCTCAGAGAGCTTCAAGAGGGCCTGGTGCAAGAGCCGCCGGGCCAGATTATTTGATGTCAAACCTGCCAAGACGTTGTGAGGGGTAGGGGCCTGGTCTGGCGTCTCCTGGAGATTTTCTCCCGCCCGATGCATCTCTTCGTATCTGGAGGTCTTACGATTGGCGTCGATAACCCGGCGGTGGAGCACCCCTATGAGATAGGTCTGCAACGTGGCCGTGTTTTTAGAGCCATGAGCATAGGCGCAAATGGTCCGGCCATTGAGCATCTCTTCCCAGAAGCTTTGGACCACGTCCTCCAGGATGTCTGATTTTAAAAGGCGGCGGCGGGCGAAGTTAATGAATAACTCATTGCAGGCGGTCACCAGTTCCCCAAGGCATTCTTTCTCCCCTGAGCGCAGCCCTTCACAAATCTTCTTGGCGATAGCAATGTCGCTATCTATTTTATCGGCAAACATAAGAGTGACCGGCCCCCACGGATTATACCAGAACTTGAAGTTAGAGTTGGGGCAAAATTGGAGATGCCCCCTTATTGGGACCATTTTGAATGAGAAAATTTCGCTCTTTTCCACTTATGGGGTCATGGTATATTCTGCCTGCCCGCCCGGAGGATAAGGCTCTGCGTGCGAAACAACTTGTAAGCAATTGGATTATATCGTACTATGCCCCTAAAGACCCCTCACCGAGGTTCAAGGCCTGACGATCCGAGGCAGGTTTTAGCCTAGCTGATCCGGCTCTGCAGGAGGCCAACCTGGATGCGGGCAAGATATAATGAACCCACAATGCATCGGACTTACCCTTAAGGACCAATGTGCCGGTCTGGCGTTGAATGCCAACGGCAAGGTGAGGCCTGCGGGCCGCGTTGCCAAGCATATTCCGGTTATCTATCTCCTTATATTAACCATATAATGATCTTTCTCCTGCCCCGCGCTGGGGAAGGGAGTCGCATTTTGCCGGCCCGGATAAGGCCTCAACCAGGGATGGAACCAACATGACTCAAAAGCGCCTGGACTTCATTGATCTGAAATCTCAACAGCAGCTAATTTCTGCCGCACTCACCCAGAACATCCAACGGGTCCTGGCCCATGGCCAATACGTCATGGGGCCCGAGGTCCAGGAATTGGAGGCCAGACTGGCGGCGTATGTGGGCGTCAAGCACGTCATCTCCTGCTCTTCCGGCACCGATGCCTTGCTGATGGCCTTGATGGCTTACGGGGTGGGTCCAGGCGACGCCATCTTCACCACGCCTTTCACCTTTATCGCCACCGCCGAGGTGATCCAGTTGTTGGGAGCCACCCCGGTCTTTGTGGATATTGACCCGAAAACCTTCAACCTTGATCCGGAGGCCCTAGCGGAGGCAGTGACCAGTCTGGGGCGAAACCCCAGAACCGCACATCTTAACCCCAAGGGTATCATCCCGGTGGATCTCTTCGGCCAACCGGCGGATTACGACCGCATCCATGCCATCGCCCAGGGGCAGGGTTTGTTTGTGCTGGAAGATGCGGCCCAATCCTTTGGCGCCACTTATAAGGGGAGGCGGGCCGGGGCCCTGTCGGAGACGGCCGCCACGTCTTTTTTCCCGGCCAAGCCGTTGGGCTGCTATGGTGACGGCGGGGCCGTTTTTACCGATGACGACGACCTGGCGGAAGTCCTGTGCTCCATCCGGGTTCATGGCCAGGGGAAGCTTAAATACGAGCATGTGCGCATCGGCTTAACCGGCCGTCTGGATACCTTGCAGGCCGCGGTTCTCTTGGCCAAGCTGGAAATCTTCGCTCAGGAGGTGACGGCCCGCCAGAGAGTGGCCCAGCACTACTCCGAGGCCCTGACCCCCTTGGTGGAGGTGCCCTTTGTGGACCCGGCCTGCACCTCAGTCTGGGCCCAGTATTCGGTGCTCAGCGAGCATCGGGAGCTTTTGCTGCAGAAACTGCAGGCGGCCCAAATCCCCACGGCCATCTATTATCCCTTGCCCTTACACCTGCAGAGAGCTTTTGCTCACTTGGGCTATAAGCCCGGGGACTTCCCGGTGAGCGAAAACGCCTCCCGGCGCATCTTTAGCCTGCCCATGCACCCCTATTTAGGGCCAGCCGATCAAGAAAGGATTATCCAGGTCTTATCCACCTAAATTTTTAAGCCCCTATCCTTCATGTCCGGCACCTGAAAAGATTAACCTGCAGGCCTGGCGGCATTACTCTTAAGATTGAATGAACTTTGTCTGAAAAATAGGCCGAAAACCTCGGAGCCGACCGGGTATAATAACCGGCAACGGCAATTCAGAACTCTGCAAGACTTTGGTGAGGAGGGGCCGGGGGACATGAGCTCCCCTACCCTCCCCTTCCCGGGCCTTTTGAGAGCACACACTTTACCCAAAGGGGACGCAGATGAACCGGAAGGCGCGCCGATTTACCGCCATCCTGGTGGCGCTCAGCCTCATGGCGCCGGGCCTGGGTTGGGCCCAGGGCCAGGCTGGGATCGCCGGGAGACTGAACTCGGGCTACGACCTGCTGGAGCAAGGGAAATTCGACCAGGCCCAGAAATCCTTTGAAGAAGTGCTCCGCCAAGATCCGGGCCATCCCCTGGCCCTGAACAACCTGGCGGCCATCCTGGTCAAACAGGGCAAGTATGACCAGGCCCTGGCCTGCCTGAAGCGGGCTTTGCCCCGGTCCAAGGGCTTCAAGGTGGCCCTCAACCGGGTGTGCAATGTCGACGGGGTGTGCGCCGCCTGCCGCCTGGGGGAAGAGAAGTTCGGCACCGAGGACCTGGAGGGGGTGGTCAAGAGCAACATCCTGATGGTGGGCATGGCCCGATCCTCCCGCCCGGAGAAGAAATAATCGGGCCAGCCGCCGACCCCGGCCCTTTTCCCGACAGGGTGCATCCCCCGCCCTACCCTGCCGGCAGATTTTTACAGGGTCAGCAGCAGCGCGGTGTAGAACGCCGCGCCTAAGGCAAAAGCCCAGAAGAGACTCTCCTGTTCTTCCGGCAGTTCTTCTTTAATAACATTGAGGATGACCCCGCCGGCCAGGAAGGCGAACAGTACGGCCAGCATGAGTTCGTGGATCGGGGTTATCAGACCGATGCCGTAACCCACCAGGACGCTCCCGGCCAGCAGCCAGCACCCGATCCGGTTGTAGGGCTCTTTGTGATGCTGCCGCAGGCCGTAGTCGTTCACCAGGAAATGGGCCCCCATGGCGATAAAAAAGAAACTGAGGCTGAGCGTTCCGGGTTGCTCCCGGTGCAGGAGCAGATAGCCCACCAGGGCGTTGAAGCAGGCGAAAGAGAGGATGTGGATCCAGAAAACCATGGGGGTGGTGGCGTCTTCGCCCCTGACGGCCAGGCTCTGGCGGCGGGATAGGACGGCCAGGCGGTCCAGGCCGTAAAAGGTGACAAAACCCAGCAGGGCCACAATATAGGCGTGGTGCTCCAGGAACTGCACCGGGAGGTCGGCCCGGACCATGACGTCCTGGTTTCTTTTCAATTCCGGCAGGATGTGCACGAAGACGTAGGCCACGGAGGTGCCTCCGGCCAGGGAGAGCCAGCGGCTGCGAGGCTCCGCCGTGGCCAGCGGGAAACGGCTGGCGCCCAGATGGATCAGGGCCAGACAGCAGGCAAAGATCAAGGCCAGGCCAGGCATGGCTGCCGCAAACCTCCGGTTCGGCGGATAATGATCGTCGTGACTGCCGCGAGTGCCCAGAGCGTTGGCCTGCCCCGGGCTGCAATGGTGCGGCTGCGGGCATTGTATCAGTTTAAAAATTAGGGGAACAAAAAAGCGGCGCTGAGGCTCGCGTTTCAGATCATGTTTGGTTTTTGGAAGAAATTGTGGCTTTAGCGGATTAACCCTATTTGGTTTATTATGTTTTTCCCTGGTTTTCTTTTGTTTGATGGATGGTTGCTGAGTCACCTATTTTTCTTTTTTTCGCTCCCGTAGCTGCCGAACGCTTCGGTTTGGGGGGAGCAAGAAAATTGGTAGTAGGCAGATAAAAAGGGTCCCATGGTCCCCGTCCAGTAACTAAAAGCAGGAATTCTCTCGCAGAAGAATAAAGAATGGCTGCACCATTTGCACGCACCAGATGTCCCATTTTGCCTTCCTCAACCTCAGGACCTACCTTAAAAAAGCCCACACACTCCAACTCAATCTTATATGGGATTTTGTCCTTGGATTGAGCCTGCAATATTAAGATTACCCGCCAACGCCGCGGGTCATCCTTGTTCTGGCCTACCTCGACATTGGTTTTAATCTTTCCTGATGTCTCCCCAATTTCCCCCGGATCATAGTCTGGATTAGCCTCTACGATCACTTTTGTAAAAAAGTGGGTTTCAAGCAGCAAGGGCGGGGTGGTTTCTTTCATCATCTTCCTTTAGGAGTCCATAGTTATCAGAAGACTTAACAGGGTAATTTAATTTATTCGTAATCATTTCGTGAAACAGAAGCTTATTATCCGCAGAAAAATCCACGGTGGTCGATTCAATTACGCAGGAGAAAATCTCTTGTTGCCTACATTTATAGGACTCAATGTGGTTTTTCAACGCATCATTGATCATTGTTTGATAGCTGCCGCCCCCAGCTTCGTGAACCCGCTGCCGAAACCAATTTAAGGTTTTAGTATCTATGCGGATAGTAATCCGCGTCTTTCTGGGGTCTGGGGGAATAGTAGCACCGCGTATCCCTTTGCTGAAATCATATTCTTTGCGCATATATCTTTACCTCCCGCCTATTAGCTTTTCGGGCGGATATCAATCTTAATTTTGCCTTCGCGATAGGTATAAACCACGACCAAAAGCCGCCCTAAGTTATTCGCACCGATCTTAACAAATCTTTGTTCTCCTTCGGCATCCGGGTCTTCAATGCCGATAGCCAGTTCATCTTCAAAGACTCCATCAACGTCGGCAAAGTCAATCCCATGGTCCTTTTGGTTGAGTTTTGCTTTAGCGGAGTCCCATTCATACACGCTCAAAGTGTATGTACATTTTTCAGATTTGTCAACATGTCATTCAATCTATTGTGTCATTATTCTTCTGCAACCTATCCAACTATCCTTAGCAGCCTTCCGGGGAATCTATAACCTCCCCCTAAAAATCAGACCGATACACTACCCGGCTGCGGCTCATTTTACCCTTTTTGTGCCAATGAGGTATAATCAAAAATCGAGGTGGCGGCAAAGTTGGCGCCGTGCCGGGACCCCGGCTGCAGACGCGGGGTTTCGGGACCCCATATTGAACGGAAGGCGATGAACCGGCAATCCTTCTTCACGCTCCAGGCCCTGGTGTTCGGCCTGGTGGCCGCGGCCCTCACCACGGTGTACATTACCCAGCCGGTGCTGCCGGTTCTCCAGCAGGAGTTCGGGGTCAGCCCGTCCCAGGCCTCTTACACCGTGTCGGCGGTGATTCTGGGCATCGCCCTGGCCAACCTGCCCTTCGGCATGCTGGCGGACCGCTTCCCGGTGCAGCGTCTCATCCTGGTGGGCGGCGCGGTGGTAGCGGCCTGCGGCCTTTTTTGCGCCGCCACTTCCAGCCTCGGCCTCCTGGTGGGAGCCAGGTTCGTCCAGGGGTTGTTTGTGCCCGCCCTGACCACCTGCCTGGCGGCTTACCTGTCCACGAATTTGCCCCTGGAGCGCTTGAATGTGGCCATGGGGTCTTATGTCTCGGCCACGGTGGCCGGCGGTTTGGGCGGACGCCTGCTGGGAGGCTTTATTCACCCGCCGCTGCACTGGCGCTACGCCTTCATCACCGCCTCCCTGCTGGTGGTGGGGGCCACCCTGGCCGCGGTGCGCTGGCTGCCGGCCGGGAAACTCGCCGAAGAACGGGAAGAGGAGGCCGACGGTTTCCTGGCGCTCGTGGCTCAACCGGGGCTGCGCCGGGCTTTTCAAGTGGCCTTCGGGGGATTTTTTGTCTTTTCCTCGATTTTCAATTACCTGCCGTTTTATCTCCATGGGCCGCCGTTCAACGCTTCCACCGAGTTCATCACGCTCTTGTATCTGACCTATATCGTCGGCATCTTCATCGGCCCCGTGGCGGGCCAGCTCAGCAACCGCATCGGCAACGGCGGCACCATGGTGCTGGGGTCCCTGGTCTTTGCCCTGGCCATTTTACTCACGCTGATCAAATCGATTTTCGCCATCGTGCTCGCCCTGGTGCTGGTCTGTGCCGGTTTCTTCTCCATTCATGCCGCGGCCGCCGGCTCCCTCAACCGCAACCTGACCGGGAGCCGCGGCCGGGCCAACTCCCTCTACGTCCTGGCGTACTACCTGGGAGGGGCAGCGGGCATCACCCTGAGCGGCTATGCCTACGGTCTGACGGGCTGGCCCGGGGTGGCCGCCCTGGGCCTCATGATGCTGACGGTACCCCTGGTTACGGGTTTACGGGAGATGCGGCAGCCAGCGGCGCCGGAACCTCCCCGGGAAAAGTTGAGCTCCGGCGTCTGATAAGCGATAATGAAAAGAGTGGTCTGGCGGGGATGCGCCCACCGGAGTCGAACGCCACTAACTTTATCAAAATGATAATCTTATGCTTAACATTCAGAGCTCGATACAGTCTATATTAATGAAAGCCGGAATGAAGACCCCATGACCGATGCTCAGCTGGTATCCCGGGCCCAGGCAGGAGATCTTCCGGCCTTCGAAGAACTGGTGCAGAAGTACCAACGGGAGATCTACGGCTTGGCCTGCCGCATGGTATCGGATATGGAGGAGGCTAAGGATTTGGCCCAGCAGGCCTTTCTCCAGGCCTTTGTCCACATCCGGAGTTTCCGCCAGGATGCGCAGTTTCGCACCTGGTTGTTTCGGATTGCCATTAATCAGTGCTACAATTTTTTGAAAAGCCGCAAGAAATTTGGCGATCCGCTTGACTGTGACGAATTGAATCTGGCGGGGGATGAACCCTCTCCGGAGGCCGACCTGTTAGCCCAGGAACAGCGCCGGCGTCTCTATGAGGCCTTGGAACGGCTCCCTGCCAAGCAGCGGGCGGTGATCACCCTGAAGGTGGAACAGGGCCTGTCTTATGAGGAGATCAGCCAGGTCCTGGGCGGGACCGCCGGCGCCGCCCGGGTTAATTACTGCCAGGCGTTGAAGACCCTGAAAAAACATATACAGACCGAGGACGACCATGAAGTGGCAATGCGCTCTTCTAAAACGGTGGCTTCCAGAGTACCCCGACGGTGATCTCCCCGCTTGGGGGAAGCGCTGGCTTGGCTCCCATGTGCCGGGATGTGCCGCCTGCCGCCAGGAACTGGCGGAACTCAGGCAGGTAATCGCCGCGCTTGAGGCGGCTCCGGTGCCGGACCCGGCCCCGGAATTTTGGGGCGAATTTTCCCGGGATCTGCACCTGAAGCTGGTCCAGGCAGCCCAGGAGGGCCAGGCTGCGCCCGAGGCCACCAGCTCCCGGTGGTTTCGGCTGCCCTATCTCCTGGGGGCGCCGGCCGTGGCCGTGCTCCTGCTCTATGTGGCGGTGCAGCTCACTGGGCCCGGCGCCCCCATCCAGAACCAGGCCGTGGTGATGCACCTTCCGAGCCCCACCCCGGCGCAAGATCAGGCCCCGGTAAAGCGGGAGTCCGCCGCCAAGATGGCTGCCGTCCCCCAGAAGTCAGCGGCGCCGCCGGCAGCCGAAGTCGCCGCCCCACCCGCCCTGCCGATGGAACCGATGGAACAGTTTGTCACGGTGGCTTTAGAAGATGGGGCGCCCCTGCCGGTGGAGGAAGCGGATATTTCCGCCTGGGACCTGGACGCGGAACTGGCGGGAATGACCGACCAGGAAAAACATGTATTTCTCAACAATATGCATCAACGTAAGAAGGATGGGTCATGCGTCGAAGGATTCTCTTTTTGTTCCTGGGGCTAACCCTGGCGGGAGCGAGCTTGGCCTGGGGGCAGCCGGAGCGTGGATTTGGCGGCGGCGGCTTTCAGGACCGGTTTCTGGAAGTCAAGCGGACCCAGTTGGGCCCGGCGCTGGGAGTAAACCAGCAGACCGTGGACAAACTGCTGGCCATCGATGCGCGGTATAAGCCGTTGCGGCACCAGTTGGTTACGGGGATGAAAAGCGATATGCATCGCCTGCAGCAGCTCATGAGCCAGCCCTCCCCGCCGGAGCAGCAAATCAAGCCCCTTCTGGCCGACATGAAGCGCAAACGGCTGGAGATGCTCAAATTGCAGCAGCGCAAGGATGACGAAGAGACGGCCCTGCTCACGCCCATGCAGCAAGCCCGTTATCTCATGTACCTCATGTCCCTGATCAAGGAAGCCCGGAATATCAAGAGCGGTACGGGCGGCCACAGCCGGCCCGGGGTCGTGGGTGGGGCCGGAGGGTTGGGTGCGCCCGGGGGGATGCCGGTGCCAACCCTGCGGCCTACCGAGATCCCGGTTTCGCGTCCGCCTCGGTAAGACCGGACCGGGAGCCAGCGCGGCCTCGCCGCCTCCTGAGAACAAAATCTGGAAAATCTGCAAAACCGGCCAGGACCCCCGAGGTAATCCGGGTCTGAGGCCGGTTTTTTTATCTCCCTACTTGCCAAATCCACATGAAGCGATTTACAATAAACAGGCCGCCGGAGTGGTGGAATTGGTAGACGCAGGGGACTCAAAATCCCCCGGGTGAAAGCCTGTGCCGGTTCGAGTCCGGCCTCCGGCACCAAGTAAATTTAAGTACTTAAGTGGGGTTTAGGTCATCAGGCCTAAGCCCCTCGCCTTTGACTGAGTGTGAATCTGAGTGTGACTTCCCCCTGGCCTGCTCATAGACTGCCATAGCCGCAATCTCAGATTGGTTAATGGAGTGAAGATAAATTTCGGTAGTGGTCCGGTTCTCATGACCCAAAATGCGCTGAATTGAACCGAGCGGGACGTTGCAGTTGTCCATGAGTGAAGCCCCGGCATGTCTTAAGGCATGAAAGCCGAATCGCCTGATGCCAGCTTTGGTGCAAAGATTTTTTAGGACTTCACGCCTATCTTTGAACGGGCCGACATTTCTCTCGCCATTGTCCCGGCTCACATAAGAATGCCAGAAAACCCAGGGTCTGGTCTTATCCCTATCGGAAAACCTGCGGGATAGTATATCGAAGATTTTCTGGGTCATCGGCACTTTCCTTGGGGTCAAGTGGCCACCCCGTTTCTTGCGGGTGTAGAGCACCACGTATTTCTGCTCGAGGTTCACATCGTCCCAGACAAGGCGGTTAACTTCGCTGACCCGGCCCATGGTGTCCCTTAAGAGCCATAGATAATCCTGAACTTCAGGAGCAGCGAGGTCGATCAGCGTGTCTATATCCTCTGGCGCCGGCACGTACTTAAACCTCTTTGCCATGGGCAGGAAACTTAAGCCAACAACCGGGTTTTCGGTGATCCACCCCTTCTTTTTTCCGAAATTGAACGTCGCCTTGAGGTAGCGTATTTCCTTATTAGCGGTGAAGGCAGACACCTTACTGCGCTCCAAGATGAACCGCTCCACCATATCTCGGGAAATTCCGCTGCATGTGAGTCCTTTCCACTGCCTAACCCATCTCCGGGCCGAGACCTGGTAGGTCTGGTAGTAGCTCTCGGAATTATAAGCCTTAACGTGGTCCAGTCGCCTATTCACCAGATCAAAGAAGGCCATGGCGGTCAAGGTCGTCTCCACCGGCTTCATCGGCGGTGGGTTCAGTATCTCCTCCTTTCTTTGTAATTCTGCCTGCTTTGCCTCCCTCTTGGTTTTGAAGTACCGGGATGTGTACCGACTCCCGTTGAGGGTGAAATCGGCCTTCCACCCTCGGCCCTTCTGAAAATAAGTACCCATAGAGATCCTCCTTCCCGGGGAAGAAGAGAGAACCCCCAAGTTTCCTGCCGCCCAATATACTCCAATGCCGGTAAACCCAGCTTAGGCTCTTCCGGAGATATTCGGCGACGTCCTCGAGGGACATTATTTCTGATTACACAAACATAATCAATCCCAAAGATTTTTCTTGACGATGATGAAAAATGATTAAATTTCTATAGCTGTAGTTTATCAACCCTTTTATTAAAAAGGTTCGCAATATAAAGCCGGAGGTAATCAGATGACTAAGGAACTTGGCATACCACCAAGGCAACTGGCTGAAAAACTGAAGGAAATTTACGAACAACCCTTTGGCGGGAAGAAACGGGGCAGATTCAGGACCTCGCGAACGAATTTCAGGAACTTAGCTGGGTTGCCGGTGCTATCTGATGGGTATATTTCTGAGGTTTATCAATGGCTTCTGCGTCACAACCTCATTTTGATGAACCTAGATTCTGCGTTTTGTGTGTTCCCGGCGACTATAGCCAAAGGCTTCCGCCGTGTGCCGCGGGATGTCTTCAAACATTCTGCCGCGGACCAGTGAAGACCAACGGTAATTGTGCTGACGGACAAGGCATGGACCGTTACACTACTTTACCAGAGGCTGACGGTGACCATCCGGGTAATTCTTCTTTCACAATGATATCACCAGACACTTCTGTTTGCCGGCCTTCTTCAAAAGCTCCAGCGTGAACTGCTCACGTCCATCCACCGTTGCTGGAGACTGTGAATGGTTACTCCAGTAGTTTACCGCCCTAACCAGCCTGCCTGAGCACCCCGTTTGAACAAGCAGTAGCACCAAATCAATTCATGCGGGGGTCAGCCATGCAACGCAAATGTGGGTATCCAATCAAGAAGTGGAACGACGCCAAAAGGCAAGTAAGAGAAGTTCTCATTGACCGGGCCAAGGCTGGGGACATAATTCCTTACGTTGAGCTCACCCGGAACATCACCTCCATCCAGATTGAACCCCAGTCGTTCGCTCTGACCACCATGCTCCGGGAGATTGCCGCCGACGAACATGCCGCCGGCCGGGGTATGCTGACGGCAATTGTGGTTTACAGCTCCGGCGACATGCAGCCTGGTCCAGGTTTCTTTGCCTTGGCTGGTCGGCTCGGGAAGAATACCAATGACATTCTGCGGTGCTGGATCAAGGAACTGAAGCGAGTCCATGGCTATTGGTCAGGGCCAAAGGGAAAGTTAACGGCCTGAGGCCACGTTCCTAATTTTGGTGGGGTGAGTGGCTGGCTGGTGGTGCTGCTCGCCCCGTGGTTGTCGACTGCCGCTACTCTTTGCCCTTTTGGAGCGGGAAGAACAGGTTGCTGCCCCGGGCCCTCGCACATGTCCGACGGTCCGGTATAATTTACAATGGGCAAGCTGGCTTGCTTGCAGATATGGTAAATATCTCCGCTACATAATTTTTTTATTTGAGGTGTTGATAGAGGGCAGTACTCGTAACCTCCGCCCCAGCCTGTCTAACCGATCTTTTGTTCAAAATGAGCGCCAGGATTTCTTGCCATACCCGGAGATGGTATGTCCATGTGGCCTCGGCTTTTCCTCTGGCTCATCATTATCGAGCGGTACTGGCCTGGGGTTCATAGGCTTCCCAGCCAGTTAGCATCTGGTCGCCCAGGGATTGGTATGCCCGAAATCTGGGGAAAATTTACTTTTCACCCAATTTTGGGCTATCATGCCCTCGATGAGAAAATTTGGCTTCGAGAAGAGGACCCTTTGAAGGGTTAAACTCGGGGAGAGAGGTTCCCAAAACCAATTTTTGACCGCCGTGGGCAAGACTGCGGCATAATCTCGGATAAGGGTCAGCGTTAGTAATAAATTTCAGCCAGCGAGCTTACACGACGTCGAAATTGGGGAATGAAAATGGATGATAACAAGGTTCATCGTGGTTACGTAAAATCATGGAACTCTCACAAAGTATTTGGGATGATTCAGGGCGATGATGGCAATATGGTCTTTCTTCACATTTCTGAAATAGTTTCTGGAGCAAAGCATCCCAGGACTGGCCAGATGGTGGAATATCAAATCAAACAAGAGACAGACCCAAGTAAAAGATACCGGGCTACTGATGTGGTTGTACTATATAAGTTTAAAGGGGAATAAATGATGAATCGAACCTATGAAGGTATTGTTACAAGTTTTGATAGGGGATATGGATTTATCCTGGATGAATATGGAGAGCAGCAATACGTTTTCCACAAAGACATCTTAATGGAAGGATATAGGCGACTCACCCCAGGGCAGAGAGTCAGATTCACATTAGATTTTGGTAAAGGTGATAGGATGAAAGCTACAAACGTAGAAGTAATAAAGGAACTTCAAATTACAAGGAAGGGAAATTTTGATGAGTGATGAAAAAAGACACAATGGCGAAGTAATTAGTTTTGAGTATGGCTGGGGTTTTCTATTGGACTACGATACGCAAGAGTCAATATTCGTGCACCATACGCAGATTGACCAAGAAGGGTTTAGAGTCCTATACCCATTAGACAAAGTTTCATTCTTGATCGGTGTGGGAAATAATGGAAAATCTCAGGCATTAAACGTAGTCGTAGAAGTGGAACCATAACAACTAAACAGCCAAAAGGCAAAAGGAGAAGTAAAATGGCAAATTGGCAATTAGGACAAGGCACAATAAATACTCTGTATCCAAGTAATGTAAAGAAAGAATCTGGACTAGAAGATGGCTGGGATCGCAACGACGATCCAAGACTGAAAGAGGCATATGAAAGTCTTCTGCCTCCAGAACAAAAAGCTCGGCTTATTGAAATCAGAACTAAAGAATATGAAGAACGCAAAGCAAGATATGCACGGGGCGAGGGAAAAATTAGCGACATAATGTACCCCTCAATGAGTCCACTTACAAAAACTGAAATCATAGAACAAGTAGAACAGGCAGAACAGGCCCAGGAAAGGGAAAAAGTTCTTGCCCAGCATTATCAGGGAGATCTATTGTATCAATCCATGCACCACAAATTGAAAGTTGATGCTGGCGGTAAACTTGTTTCAGTTAAGGAAGATGTAAAGGCATAGCAGACTGATGGTGCCTCCCATTTAACAGGGAGGCACCCTTCCCGGGTTTATTGGAATAGTGTCGTGGCAGTTTGCATAAAGTGATTAACGCTGGTTCTGCTCCAACTAGAAGATAACATACATATAGGAGAATATAATTATGGCTAGAAGAATAAAATCATACTCAGATTGTTTACGAACATTGAACTGGCTCTACAATGAACTGATGGCGGGACGCATTCAAAAGGAAAAAGCCCATCAATTGAGACTTCATGTTATGTCAATATTAGATGTAATCAAAACAAGAGACATAGAAAAATTGGAAGAAGAGTCTAAACGTATGGATGAATTTGAGGATGACTGGTGCGAGTAAATGGGAATCCAAAGAATAGAAAATAAACTACGTAAAAAACGATTGGCTATGCAGGAAAAGCGAAAGGAAGTCATTTCAGAACGTCTCAAAACTATACTGGTGCAAAAGGGTAAATGTGAAGAACGGTCATGCGAACATAAACTAACCTGTCCATACTATAGGAAAACACCTAAAGATAAACTTCTAAAAGACCTTGTCAACTTCCTTCCTAACCAGAAGAAAGCTGGGATATTCCCTACTATGCCAACCGATCAATGGATGGTATTACATGGTACAAAGTGCCAAGATGATAATTGGGTTGATACACCTAAACCTAGTGTAAGGGAATGTCATAAACCGATACCAAAAGAATAACCTAACTCTGATAATCAAATCAAACGGGTCATATTTCTAGTCATGAGATATGGACTAATTTATTGTCCATAAACCTGATAATAAACCTAGTCAAATGGTATTGAAATTGTAATGAAAAAAAGGATAATGCATAACCTCAATAAGCATAACAGATACAATGGGGATTATATCAGGTACATTGTGATAGTGTTATAGGGTGCGGGTTACAGGTAGTCAGGTGTATATGGTCAAGTGGTAATGGGTAATGGGATTATATGTCCCTGTCCCTGCCATTTATGCTGATTTCACAGGAGCACCACAACCGGGTT
Source organism: Deltaproteobacteria bacterium (assembly GCA_030655955.1). Taxonomy (GTDB): domain Bacteria; phylum Desulfobacterota; class Desulfobaccia; order Desulfobaccales; family 0-14-0-80-60-11; genus 0-14-0-80-60-11. The sequence continues at coordinate 2,320 of JAUSOZ010000104.1, read as the reverse complement.
AAACTATCCATGTGCAGGTATCAGGGTAAATAGCCCATGTGCCTGTGCCTAAGCCTGCCCACGGGTCGATTACATATAGACCTGACATATAGGGCCAGGTAACAGGTGGGGGTGCAGGTGCAGGTACACAGGTGGGATTTGTTAATTGTTAATATGATAAATCATAAACCATATAACCCTAATGATTAAAATAGCTTACATGTGTTATGTGTTAAGTTAACTGTGAACAACCTAAACATAACCCCTGTGCCTGTGCCGGGTATAGGCTGGAACCGGGTCAGGGTCAGGCTTAGGTGAACCCACAAGGGGAGTCAGGGTGCAGGGTCAGATCCGCTACCGAAACCCCTCTGGTGCCCTAGGCGGCGGCGCGGGTTGTATAAATATTTAGCAGTAAATTTCCAGAAACACCCCTTTCCCTCTATGACCCGCACCACTACCGCATTACCCATAATATACTTGTCTAAATGAGTGCTTTAATCTCCTGTGCTAGTGCGTATAGCTGTTCATTCCTTTCCTTTGGCACTCTCACCTGACCATTCAACCATTTAGATATTGACATAGGTTTGACTCCTAATTTTTCAGCTATTCTCACATTAGGTATACCCCTTTCCGCAAACCAGTGCTTTAGAATATGAGGCCTGGTTATCTCTTTATTTGCACCACGTTTTACCGCAGTCAACTCTTGTAATAGTCCCATGATTAAATCCTCCTATATGGATTAGACTAAACCAAGGATAGGCTAACCCTGGGAAGATTAAAAGCTACATCCTCCTACCATGAATTTAGGCTAACCCACCGAACCCCTTCCCTGGACTCACCCCTTTAAACCCCTTGCCCCGGCTGTGTCACAAAATTATTTAGCACCTATGCTAAAAAAAAGCTTGTCAAAAAAATAGTTTCATAATAAGTTTACATTCACCGGGGCTGCCCCGGCTAAAAAACCTAAATCATGGAGGCACGACAATGGCAAACAAGGGTATGGAAAACGGATTCGGCATGGAGACGGAGAAAATTCAGAAATTGGTCGAGAGAGAGAAGAAATGGCAGATCAAGAATCAGCGGAACAAAATCGCTGCCAAACTTCTCAAGGCCAAGATTGCTGAAGCCGGAATTGTGGTCACCGAGCAGGAGATTGACGCGGCCATAGCCCAACAGGGGGAGTAAATGGGGATAGAAACGGGGTCTCAGAGAATATCCTGAGACCCCTTTTTTGTGGTATAAAGAAAAAGGAGGCAAGGCTGTGAAAACCAAAGGATCACCGAGGGCTGTTGGCTATGTCCGAGTCAGCACCGCATCACAGGCGAAAGAGGGCGAGTCCCTTACCACGCAAAAAACCCAAATCGAAGAACATTGCCAGCGTCACAATCTGGACCTCATAGAAATATACGCCGATGAAGGTATCTCCGGTAAGGATAAAGACAGGCCGGATTTACTCCGGTTGCTTTCCGATGCCGAATCACATAAATTTGATATGGTGGTCGTTACTAAGCTAACCCGGTTTGGGCGCAGTGCCAGAGACCTCAGCAATAACATTGGTCAGCTGGACGATAACAAAATCCTTTTCGTGTCATTGAAGGAAGCTCTAGATACCTCTAACGCTGCTGGAAGGTTGTTACGTGGGATCCTTATGAACATTGCGGAGTTTGAACACGAAACAATCTTCACACAAATGGCTGAGAATAGGAATATCAGGTGGGCAAGCGGTAAAATCCACATGGGGCAATCGCCATTCGGTTACAGGTGGGATAAAGAGAAACGATGTTTTGAAATCAACCCGGATGAAGCTGCAATCTATAAAAAGATAATCGACTGGTATCTCAATGGTGAATCCTATAAGACTATCTGCATTAAACTTCGTGATATGGGTATCAAAGCCAAGAGAGCTTATTTCAGCCCTGCAACAATCGGTGGGGTCTTAAAGAACCAATGTTACACAGGGAAATACACGGTCAATAAGAAGGTCTTTAAAGATAAGCTGAAATCCAAAGTTGATAAGCCTGTAGAGGAAAATATTGTTATCGAACTTCCTCCACTTATCACAAAGACCACATGGTTAAAGGTGCAGGAGAGGATATCCTTTAATGTCGTCAAAACCAAGCGCACTGTGTTTCCTGAATTTTGGTTAAGAAACGTGTTGGAATGTGGGGAATGTAAAACAATTATACGACCAAAGATGGGCGGAAACAAATTTAAAAATAGATATTATGCTTGCTACTGGAAAACTGCCAGCAAACGCACCTTAGCTTCTTATGGTAAAGAAGACAAGTGCAAGTTGCCATATATCAAGGCTGAGGAACTTGAGGATACGATGATGTACTAT
>JAUSOZ010000099.1 GCA_030655955.1 Deltaproteobacteria bacterium | reverse complement strand
CATAGAACTAGATACCGGCCTCAACGTCAGATTTTTAGGGGTACAGATAAACAAAAAAGCCGAGACCGTGGATTATTTGCGCCACCGGATCCTGGGAAAGAACATCCTGCTAAAAGACGATCAGGTTATGAATAATAATATGGTGAGCGCTTACGTTTACCTAAAAAATAGAATATTCGTCAATGCTTATTTGATTAAGGTTGGGTTCGGGTCCCCGGATCTTTCCATCAAACATAGATTGAGAGACAAGTTCATCAGGTTACAAAACGGAACGGCCGAGGTCATTAAACCCCAGAACCTCAGGCTGATGAGTAACAACTGAGACCTAAGCCTCTCGTCGGGTAATCACGGTTAGCGGGGTAAGAAAACCAGGGGGTAGCACATGGAAAAAGGCTTGGAAGCGCACGGCATCCGCAATGTGAAGGCGATTAACTGGCAACTGCCCACCTCCGCCCTTTATGAGGCGATCGTCTCCAGCGGCGAGGGCCTCATCGCCCATCTGGGCCCTATCGTGGTGCGGACCGGGGTCTATACCGGCCGGTCGCCCCGAGACAAGTTTATCGTCAAGGAGCCTTCCAGCGCCCATCACATCTCCTGGGGGCCGGAGAACCAGCCCCTGGAGTTGGAAAAATTCGACCTGATCTACTACCGGCTGCTGGCCTTCCTCCAGGGCAAGGAAATCTTTGTGCAGGACTGCTATGCCGGGGCTGACCCGAACTACCGCCTGTCCATCCGCATCATCACCACCCAGGCCTGGCAAAACCTCTTCGCCCGCAACCTGTTCGTGCAGATCAAGGACCAGGAGGAACTGGAGCGACACGCCCCGGAGTTCACCATTATCAGCGCCCCGAACTTCCACGCGGTGCCGGAATTGGACGGCACCAAGTCCGAGGCCTTCATCATCGTCAATTTCGCCCGGAAACTCATCCTCATCGGCGGCACCTCCTACGCCGGGGAGATCAAGAAATCGGTGTTCACTATCCTGCATTACTACCTGCCCCAAAAGGAAGTGCTGTCCATGCACTGTTCCGCCAACGAGGGCCATGACGGGGATACCGCCCTGTTCTTCGGCCTCTCCGGGACCGGCAAGACCAGCCTGTCCGCCGACCCCGAACGAAAACTCATCGGCGATGACGAGCACGGCTGGGGCAAGGGCGGCATCTTCAACTTCGAGGGAGGCTGCTACGCCAAGGTCATCCGCTTGAGCCCCACGGCGGAGCCGGAGATTTACGAATGCACCCGGAGGTTCGGGACCATCCTGGAAAATGTCGGCATCGACCTGGCCTCCCGGCGCCTGGACCTGGACGACGACAGCCTGACCGAAAACACCCGGGCGGCGTATCCCATCACCCATCTCCAGAATATCGTGCGCGGCGGCATGGGGGACCACCCCAAACACATCTTTATGCTGGCCTGCGACGCCTTCGGGGTCCTGCCCCCCATCGCCCGGCTGACGCCGGAACAGGCCGCCTACCATTTCCTGAGCGGCTACACCGCCAAGGTAGCGGGCACGGAGCGGGGCATGGGGAACGAACCGCAGGTCACCTTCAGCACCTGCTTCGGGGCGCCGTTTCTGGCCTTGCCGCCCGAGGTCTACGCCAAGCTCTTTCGGGAAAAAATCAGGGAGTACAAGCCCACCTGCTGGCTGGTGAACACCGGCTGGACCGGCGGGCCCTTCGGGGTGGGGCACCGCATGGAGATCGCCCACAGCCGGGCGCTGTTAAACGCCGCCATGTCCGGCAAGCTGGACGACGTCCCCACGTACCAGGACCCCTTCTTCGGCCTCACCGTGCCCACCACCTGCCCAGGGGTGCCGGACGCCATCCTCTATCCCCAGAAAACCTGGGCCGACCCCAAGGCCTATGAAACCACCGCCCGGGATTTGGCGGGGCGCTTCCGGGAGAATTTCACCAAGTACGCCGCCAATGTCGACCCCGAGGTGCTGGCGGCGGAGCCCAAATAAGGGTGTCAGGCAACTTCCAGGGGGCCGGAGTTGATCCCGGCCCCCTTTTTTTTGGTGCATGGGGAATCCGAGTGGCCGGGTGGCGCTGATACCAAAGCGCAATCAAAAGACTGTTTTGCCATTCTGAGTGCAGCGAAGAATCTCTTTTTTCTTAAGCCGCCGAGATTCGTAACGAAGCTACGCTCCGTTCAGAATGACATGAATATTCAAGGTCTTTTGACTGCAACTTCGTGTCACAGTCTCAAGCCGGGAATCTGGTCCCAGCCGAGCAGGTGGAGGGTGATGGCCCCGGCCAGGAGGAGCCCGGCCACGGTCAGGGCCAGCCAATCCCGGGCCGCCATATGAACCTCCAGGAGATAGGTGCGCCGGGGGCTCATCTGGAAACCCCGGGACTCCAGGGCCCAGGCCATGGCCTGGCTGCGCCGCAGGGTCAGAAGGAAAATCGGCGCCAACAGGGGCAGGTGGCGTTTCAGGCGGTCCAAGGGGTTGCCCTGTTCCCAGCTCAGGCCCCGGGCCTCCTGGGCCTCTTTGACCCGCATGGCCGTGGCGAAAACCTCGGGCACCCAGCGCAGCGCCAGGGCAAAGGCAAAGGCCCCGGGATACGGCAGACGCAACTTCACCAGCCCGATAAAGAGCTCTTCCGGCGGCGTGGTGGCCAGCAGGGTGAGGCCAGCCACCATCATGGTGGCCAGTTTCAGAAAGTTGGCGGCGCCAAAGGCCAGGGACTCCCGGCTGACGCCCCAGAACAGGGGGGTGGGACCGTGAGCCAAAAAGGACCAGACTCCGAGACTGAAGATCGCCAGAGAGACCAAAAGCCAGCGGATGGGCCGCAAAGCCCGCCAGGACCGGGCCAGGGTTACGTGTCCCAGCACCACCAGGGTGGCCAGGGCCACCACCTGGGGGCTC
>JAUSOZ010000089.1 GCA_030655955.1 Deltaproteobacteria bacterium | reverse complement strand
CCAGGGAGAGAGGAGAGCAGCAAATTCTCTTGAACGCCTTGAGCCTGGAAAAGGCGATTTACGAGTTAAACTATGAACTCAACAACCGCCCCGAATGGGTCAATATACCTCTTATGGGAATCCTGCAGCTTCTCGAGATTTCCGGCTAATACCTAGTTAGCTTTCAATTGCGACCAATGGTCTTGTAGGGGCGGACCCATGTGTCCGCCCTTAGGTTGGGTGCCCACGCGGGTGCGCCCCTACGGACCGGAAGCTTTTCTTACTGCTATGCGCGCAACTTGGCCTCAGGGTTTTTGCCCCGCCACGATTTCCTGATAAAAATCCAGGGTCTGCCTGGCCACCTGCCGCCAACTGAAAAGCTCCTCCACCCTTTTCCGGGCTTTTTCGCCCATGACCCGGCGTCTTTCCGGGTCCGAGAGGAGCGTCTGGATCGCCGCCGCCAGGTTCAGGGCCAGGGCGGCAGCGGCTTGGGGTTCGTGGTCCTCGGGGCATTTGGGGCCCAGAGGCACCAGGAGCCCGGTTTCCTCGGGCAACACCACCTCCTTGATGCCGCCTACCGCCGTGGCCACCACCGGCGTGCCGCAGGCCATGGCCTCCAGGTTGATGATCCCGAAGGGTTCATAAATGGAGGGACAGACGAAAATGGCGGCGTGGCTGTAAAGGGGGATGATGTCGTCCACCGGCACAAAACGGGAGACCCAGATAATCCTGAGGCCGTCCCGGGCCTTCAGTGCTTCCAGGCGTTGGGCCATCTCCCGCCCCAATTCCTCCGTATCCGGGTCGGTGGCGCAGAGCACCACCTGGATGCCGTCCTGGAGGTGGGCCGCGGCCCGAAGCAGGTGCATGATGCCCTTCTGGTGGGTGATGCGGCCCACAAAGAGGATATAGGGGCTTTCCGGGTCTATCCCGTACCTGGCCAAGACTTCAGGGTTGTGGGTCGGCTTATACTTCTCCACGTCAACCCCGTTAAAGATGACCCGCACCTTTTCCCGAGGCACGCCGTACAGTTCCTGGACGTCATCTTGCATGGACCGGGACACGGCAATAACCCCGTCGGCGTTTTCGTAGGCGGTTCTTTCCATCCAGGTGCTGACCCGGTAACCCCCGGACCCCAACTGCTCTTCCTTCCAGGGCCGGTGGGGTTCCAGGGAATGCGTCGTGAGGACCAGGGGTTTCCCTAAAAGCTGCTTGAGGAGACAGCCTGCCAGGTGCGTATACCAGGTGTGGCAGTGAATAATGTCCACCTCCTTGAGCGTCCCGGTCATGAGGACGTTCCGGAAGATGGTCGACAGGAGCCGCATATTTCTCGGCTCTTGAAAGGGGAAGGTGAAGTCCACCTTCATGCCCTGCACCGAGATATTGCCCTCGGACTCCTTTTGCTCCCCGAAGCACAGGACCTTGAGCTGGTGCCGCCCGCCGTCCATGGCGGCCAACTCTCTCGTGAGGAAATGGACGTGCACCCCGGCGCCCCCATAGATGTGGGGCGGATATTCATTGGTTAAAATAGCAATTCGCATGGCACCCTCTTTCTTGTCGCTCAACACTTCCCTGAGAAGATAGCAAATCCGGATGACCGAATGCCAATCATTTCTTTCCCATGAAAAAGTCCTGCAACAACCCAGATCAACAGACGATTACCCCAAACGCAGTCCCACGTAGGGCGCGTCTCACGCGCCATCTTTTGGTGCGTAAGATGGACCCTATAGGTTTGGGGTATTTGACCACCGCTGGAACATTTTCAACCACAGGGTGACCAAACCCGAGGCCATGAACGTGGAATATGATGATTTGTACACTATATGCATATCCCATAAAAACAAAGAAAAAGGCAAGTTCAGGGCTAATCCCTATAACTTGCCTAAAATATTACCAATTAGTGGTCGGGACGAGAGGATTTGAACCTCCGACCCCCTGAACCCCATTCAGGTGCGCTACCAGTCTGCGCCACGTCCCGACAACAAGATAATATATCAAGCCGATATTCTCCTGTCAATTTCTTGGGGCTATTTATGCGCCAGGGTGCATGTTTTCTCCACATTCTGCCCTTTGACGGCCATGAGGCTCTAAAGGACGCGGAAAAGCGGTTGAGATTTATGCACAAACCTGTTAGTTTTAAAAGGTTGCCCCGGACCGGCAGCTCATCGGGAACCGGGGAGGCAACCATGAAGGAAGGGAGAGCTTGATGTCCGGCAAAACCACACAGATTCGCAACTTAGCACTGATCGGCCATGGGGGCTGCGGCAAGACCTCTTTGGCCGAGGCCCTCCTCTTTGGGGCGGGGGCCACCTCCCGGCTGGGAAAAGTCGACGACGGCAGTTCCGTCTTGGATTTCGAGCCCGAGGAAATTAAACGCAAGATCACCATCTCCAGCTCTTTTCATCACTATCAGTGGAAAAAGCACACGGTCTATCTGGCCGACACCCCCGGGGATGACAACTTCCTGGCGGATACCCGGGCCGCCCTCCATGTGGCCGACGGGGCCGTGGTGGTGGTGGACGCGGTGGACGGCGTCAAGGTGGGCACCGAAAAGGTCTGGCATACGGCCAACCGGTACAATCTGCCCCGCCTGGTCTTCATCAATAAGATGGACCGGGAGCGGGCCGATTTTCACCAGGCGCTCAAGGAAGTCCGGGAAGTGCTGGAGGTCCAGGCGGTGCCGATTCTGCTCCCCATTGGCCGGGAGGCCGGTTTCAAAGGGGTGGTGGATTTGATCGGTCAGAAGGCCTATGTGGCCGCGGCTGGGGGCGGCAAGCTGGAAGCGGTCCCCATTCCCGAGGACCTGTTGGATGAGGTGGAGGTGCTGCACGGCGACCTGCTCAATTTTGCCGCCGAGAGTGACGACGCCCTGATCGAGAAATTTCTGGAAGAAGGGGAACTCACGCCGGAGGAGATCTACCAGGGACTCCGGGTCGGCACCCTGAAGGGCAACTTCGTGCCGGTTTTGTGCGGGGCGAGCTCAAACAGCGCCAGCGCCGCGCTCCTGCTGGACGCCATCAATTTCTATCTCCCCGCCCCGGAAGACCGGGGTCAGATCATGGGGAAGCATCCCGGCACGGAAGCAGAAGTGGCTTTTGCGGCGGACCCGGACGGCCCCCTGGCGGCGCAGGTCTTCAAGACCGTGGCCGACCCCTATGCCGGCCGCCTGTCCATCTTTCGCATTTACTCCGGCGCCATGGCCGCCGACTCCATTGTCTTCAACGCCACCCGGGCGGTGCCGGAACGTTTCGGCCAGCTCTTTATGCTGGAGGGCAAGGGCCAGAAAGCAGTGCCCAGCCTGGGCCCCGGGGCCTTCGGCGCGGTGGCCAAACTCAAGGAGACCGTCACCGGCGATACCCTGACCGCGGAGGGCAAGCCCTTGCTGCTGCCGGCCATCCCGTCCTCCCGGCCCATGGTCACCTTTGCGCTGGAGCCCAAGAAACAGGGGGAAGAGGACAAGGTCTTCTCTTCGTTCTCCAAGCTCATCGAAGAAGACCCCTCCCTGAGCCTGACCCGCAACGCCGATACTAAGGAAATCCTGCTGTCCGGCGTGGGCTCGGTCCATATCGAGGCCACCGCCGAAAAGCTCAAGCGCAAGTTCGGGGTAGAAGTCAACCTGAAGCCCCCCAAGGTGCCGTACCGGGAGACCATCAAGAGCACCGTCAAGGTGCAGGGCAAATATAAACGCCAGTCCGGCGGCCGGGGTCAATACGGCGACACCTGGCTGGAGATGGAGCCCTTACCCAAGGGCAGCGGCTTTGAGTTTGTCGACAAGATCGTGGGCGGCTCCATCCCCCGGCAGTACATCCCCTCGGTGGAAAAAGGCATCGCCGAGGCCAAAAATACCGGCATCCTGGCCGGCTTCCCGGTGGTGGATTTCCGGGTGTCCCTGTATGACGGCTCCTTCCACGACGTGGACTCATCGGACATGGCGTTTAAAATCGCCGGGTCCATGGGCTTCAAGAAGGGCATGGAGCAGGCCAACCCCATCCTGCTGGAACCCGTTATGAAGATGGTCGTGACGGTGCCGGAAGAAAACATGGGGGATATCATCGGCGACCTCAACGGACGCCGGGGCCGGGTCCTGGGAGTGGAAGCCGAAGGCCGGCTGCAGGTGATCACCGCCAACGTGCCCATGACCGAGGTGCTGCTCTATGCCCCGGATTTGATCTCCAAGACCGGGGGCCGGGGCACCTACGAAATGGAATTCGACCACTACGACGAGGTCCCGGCCCACCAGGCGGAAAAGATCGTCGCCGAAGCCCGGGCCGCCCAAGAGAAGGAGTAGCCCGGTTAAACCTGGATTGAAGCGGATAACCTGTAGGGGCGGTGTGAACCGCCCCTACGGCTTTAAGGGCTGGGTCGACACTCCCAGGAAGAGAGAGGTTGCCTGAAGCAAAAATGACGGGGCTCAACGCGCAATCAAGCCGGACAATGTTAGGGCAGAGTGGCCGCATCCACGCGGTCTCCGTCTCCGAGACCAAGGGCGTGGTCAAGCACAACGTCGGCCAGGCGCAGCTTTTGGTGGACCACGGCCTGGCCGGCGACGCCCACGCCGAAGGCGGCATCCGCCAGGTGAGCCTCCTGGCCCGGGAGTCCATCGACAAGATGGTGGCCGCGGGGGCTAAGGTCAAGCCCGGCGATTTTGCCGAGAATCTCACCGTGGAGGGTTTGGAAGTCATGAGCCTGCCGGTGGGGACCCGGCTCAAGGTGGGCGGCGAGGTGGAGCTGGAAGTCACCCAGATCGGCAAGACCTGCCACAAGGGTTGCGCCATCCGGGAACTGGTGGGCGACTGCGTCATGCCCAAAGAAGGCATTTTTGCCCGGGTGCTGAAAGAGGGCCTGGTGAAACCGGGTGATACCATCGAGGTGGTTTATGTTCCGGGTGGGCATTCTGACGGTAAGTGACAAGGGGCACGCCGGGGAGCGGGCCGACACCGCCGGGCCTGAACTGGGCCGGCTGCTCGACCCCGGCTGCTTTGCGGTGGCCGCCTCCAAGATCGTGCCCGATGAGCCCGAGGCCATTGCGGCCCAACTTACGGCCTGGAGCGACGACGACGGCCTGGACCTGATCCTGACCACCGGGGGGACGGGCCTGAGCCCCCGGGACACCACCCCGGAGGCCACGCTGGCCGTGGCCCAGCGCCTGGTGCCGGGGATCCCCGAGGCCATGCGGGCCGCGGGTCTGGCCATAACCCCCCACGCCATGCTCTCCCGGGGGGTGGCGGTGATCCGGGGCCGCACCCTGATCATCAATCTCCCCGGCAGTCCCAAGGGGGCCCGGGAGAACCTGGCGGCGGTGGCGCCGGCCCTGCCCCACGCCCTGGAAAAACTCCGGGGCAGCCCGGCGGAATGCGGGGCGGAGTAAAACCAGATTGCAGTCAAAGGGTGGCACAGGCTTTCCAGCCTGTGCAGGCGCAGGCTAAACCATCATGGCCGTTTTGGGTCACCCCCAATCACGAAATTCCTTGTAGCAGTTCGCGCACCGCCCCTACGGGTGGACTTTGTTCTTGTTCCCAAGTTGTACTTGGAAACGCATTATTGACCCAAACTTGGTTTGGGTGACCCAGGGGGTCGGCGTAACAAAAAGATTCATGCTCCGATTGCTGCAAAGCCAAGCTTTGCGCCCACTAAGGTTCCCAAGCCCAGCTTGGGAACCAGTCAAAAACATCTTTCCATAACAGCAAAAAGCCTACTGAGCCGCAGGTTCCTCAGGCTTCTCAGTTGCCTCAGCCGGTTCAGCCGGCTCAGCGGGCGCGGGCGGCGGCGTTTCCACCGCCGGCATCGGCGCGGGTTCCTTGACCCAGGCGGCCCGCATCTTGTCCCGGATGGCAGCTACGGCCTGATAATTCCTGGCCTTGACCGCTTTTAAATCCTTCGCCCGGTTGACCGCATCGCTCACGGCGCTTACCACCATTGGGTTGGTCTCGCCCTGTTCCAGCGTCTGGAAAAACTCTTCCCCCAACCGGCGCATGGCCTTATTAGCTTTCTGCTTTTGCCAGCAGGCCAGGGTGTAGCGGCCCAGGATCAGGCCCCGGCGCATCATATTGAGAGCCAGGGTTTTGGTGTACCAGCAGGTGCCCTTGAGTCCCTTGCAGGCCAAATTTTTATAATCAGCGCTCATGCATCACTCCTTTTCCGGGGGCCAGGAACCGGGGAGAGGAAACCCGGCGTTGGGAGTCAACCGGAGATAGTTTTCCGGCCCCAGGCACTTTTTCTTATACTCATTGCCCAAAGTCTATTCTTCTCCCCCCTCACCCTAACCCTCTCCCTCCGCTGGGGGGAGAGGGGATAAGAGGAAAAAACTTTTGGCAATCGCTATAATTTTTACTATAGGGCAAGCGAAGGGGCGGTGCAATGGCAAAAGCGCCGGATGTCAATAGCGCCGGAAATGATGGCCGGTTATTGCGGCGGGTCGGCGCCGCCGTCCTCCAGTTGCGCCAATTGGTCCCGCAAGGTACCGGTAATTCCCCGGATGTGGCTGCCGGGCCAGTAAACCCGGTGGCAGCGGGGGCACTCGTAAAACCGCTGGTGGTGCAGGAAAACGTGCTCTGAAACCCGGCCCTGGACCTGGTCCCGGTTGAGGGGGGCGAGGAGATCGTTGCAATGGCCACAACGGGTCAAGGGCTTGAGGTCCCGGGCTGAGAGGCCCAGATGCTGGAGCACTTCCTGGAGCTGGCCTGCCGGGTCCGGCGCGGCCAACACCATAAGGTCGGGCCGTTTCAGGCGGTGAGCGGCTGCCTGCCGGGTCAGGATGTGGGTTTGGGGCCTGGGGGGCGGCCAACTCCCGGGCTTATCCAAGGCCAGGCGCATGAGGGTGGCGTCGAAGCCGCAAAAACGCAGCCACTTGGCCAGACCGCCCAGAGGCTGATCCACCAGGAAGTTCATTGATCTCCGACCTAGAGCAATTGCCAAAAGTTTTCCGCTATGGGAAGCATTCCATAACCCCCCCTGCCCCCCTTTAGCAAAGGGGGGAACTGCAAGGAATTGCTGGTACAGCACCCCCTTTGAAAATGGGGGATTTAGGGGCAATACTGTTCACTTAAGCTTTGACGTATTTCGATGAGTCGTTGGGGGAAGGAGGCCCCCCCTCACCCCAGCCCTCTCCCCCCGCCGGGGGGAGAGGGAGAATAACCGGCGGTCCTTCTTTTTTCCCTCTCCCCCAATGGGGGAGTGGGTCAGGGTGAGGGGGAATTAATCACTTTCTCCCTGTCGTTACTAAATGCGTTCCCGGATATTTTGAAAGCTCGGGTGCTATGCTAAATGAACAGTATTGGATTTAGGGGAATTTAAGAACCTCCAAGTGGAAGGAATTTACAGCAAGCGCAAGATAAAAGCACCCTGGCAGCCTCAACGCTAAAGGCGGGATGCGCTGGGCTTTCCCGCCCTACGGCCCGGCCTAATTTTTGGCTGAAAGCTGATAGCTGACTGCTGACAGCTATTTCCCCAGGGGGACCTGGACCACGCCGGCCGGGGACGCCAGGGTCAAGTCGGCCGGGGTCAGGACCGGATTGAGCTTGAGGTCGTGATACACCAGGCGCATTTCCTTCTTGGGGGCCGAGGTCTTCAGGGTGATTTTTTCGGGCAGGTCGGGCGCCAGGGCGCCGAAGTTGGCCAGTTCCGCCGTAAAGCGCGGCTCCGGGGCGCCGCCGAACCATTCTTCCTGTACGGGGTAAAGACCCTGGGCCGAGACCCAGAGGCGTTCGGTCAGGGCGCCGCCCTGGCGCCACTCCAGGCGGTAACGGCCCGTGGCGGCTTCATATTCGAAATTCTGGGGTGGTCCCGGGCTCAGAGGCAGGGCCCCCACCAGCAGGCGCAGGGCCTGGGGCAGGCTGACGGTGGGGGGAATGAAGGCGGCCAGATTCCCGGGCGTGGCGGGGCCCTGAAACAACTTGTTTTCTCCGGGAGACAGCACCTTGACCTCGGCCCCGTCAGTGGCGAAGCTCAGGATGGTGCGGCCCAGGAAATCCAGGACATTAACCTTGAGACTGGCAGGCAGCCGACCCGTGAGCACGGCGGTGCCGGAATAATTCTGCTCCGGGGACAGGAAGGTGATGCGGCCTTTGGCCTGGAAAGATTGGACCCGCTCTTGCCGGGCCTGAAGACGGGCCAGCAGCTCTTCGGGAGATATGACCGCCACCGGTGGCGGGGCCGGCGGCAGGGTCCGGCAGCCGGCCGGCCAGAGGAGCGCCGCCAGCAGCAGCCATGAAAAGGTTCTCAGTTTCATCGGGGTACCCCTTTCAAGATGCTTTCCACCTGAGCGATTTTTTTGCGCAGGGCGGGGGTGTTGGCATTTTCCAGCACCAGGGCCCGGCGGTAGGTGCGCAGGGCGTCCCGGTAGCGCTTATTCTGGAAATAGGCATCCCCCAAATGCTCGGCCACGGTGCCGTCCTGAGGCATGATACGGTGAGCCCGCTCCAACTCGGCCACCGCCTTGTCGTACTGGCCTTTCTTATAAAGGACCCACCCCAGGCTATCCAAGATGTGGCCGCTGTTGGGTTTGGTCCGCAGGGCCTCCCGGACCAGCTTTTCAGCCTCATCCAGGTTTACTCCAGCTTCGGCGTAGGAGTAGCCGAGAAAATTTTGGGCATCGGCATTATTCGGGTTCAGTTCCAGCACTTTCTTAATTTGCTGGATGCTTTCGGGGCGATTATTCTGTTTCTCATAAAGCACTGCCAGGCGGAAATAGATTTCCTGCGGGCGCTCCACCTTTCCCAGCCCGGCCTTAAGGGCCTGGATGGCCAGGTCCCACTGGTTGTCTTCTTCATAAAAATAGGAGTTGGTAAGGTAGATCTCTTCCTGTTTGGGAGCCTGGGTCAGGAGGTCTTTAAGGATCTGCCGGGCCCGTACTTTGTCACCCATCTGAAAGGTGAGATAGGCCATCCTGAGGCGCGCATGGATGAAATTCTCGGATTGTCGGTCTACCAGCTGATACTCGAGGGCGGCCGCCTTCAGATCGCCTTTTTCCTCCAGGGCCATGGCGATAAAGTAGCGAGCCCGTTCCTGGTAGCGGGGCAGGCTCAGGAGGGGGCGGAAGAGGCGGATAGCATCGTCCGGCAGCTTTTGCTCCAGGCAGATCAGGGCGATGTTGAAGTCAGCGGCTGGATCATTTCGTTCCAGTTCCTTGACCTTGCGGAAGGCCTTCTGGGCATCGCCGTGCCGGTTCATAATCAGATAGAGGCGACCGATGCTGATCCAGACCTTGCTGTTGCGGGGGTGGGTGCGCAGAATCCGGTTATACATGGACAGGGCCCGGCTGTACTGGTGTTCCCGTTCCAGGGTGGTCCCCAGGTCGAACATGGCCGGGACGAACTTGGGGTCCATGGTGAGGACCCGCTGGAATTCTTTTTTGGCGTCGGACAGGCGGCCGGTTTCCAGGTAAATGCGCCCGAGATAGTAATAACCCACGACCAGTTGAGGGTCCAGGCGCAGGAGTTCCTGGACGGTGCGAATGGCTTTGGGATACCGGCGCTGTTGGGCGTAGAGGGTGGCCAGGAAGAGGCGGGCTTCCCGGTTTTCCGGGTCCAGGGTGATGATGCGTTCGTATTCCCGGGTGGCCTCCTCCAACTGGTTCAGGCTCACGTGCAGGCTGGCCAGGAGAAAATATGCCTCTTGCTGCTTGGGATCCAGCCGCAGGGATTTCTCGGCGTGAGCCAGGGCTTGCTTCACATCACCCTGGCGTTGGTAGAGGGCGGCCAGTTCCATCTCCAGGAAGGCGGAGTCGGGATCATTTTTTATGGCCGCCTCATATTCCTGAATGGCACCCGCCATATCCTCGGCCACCAGCAGTTGTTGGGCCCTGAGGAAGTGATAGAAGGCCAGGCTTTTAGGGGTTTCCGGGGTGACGGAGTCCTTGGTTGCGGTGGGCGCCACCCGGCCCAGGGAGGCGCACCCCATGAACGCCAGGCACAGGCAGATCCCCACGATCCCGCCGAGAAAAATACGGGATAGGTAGCTACTGATGCAGAACATGCCGTTCCGGCTGGTTAAAATTTTCCTCTTAAGCAAAGTTGTTCCTCGGCAGGCGGCCCCGGGGCAAGCTAATCCCCTATCGGGGTCCGATAATCTTCCCAATCGGCGATTTCATTTTTGAGATATTGACGCAACCGTTTAATGAGTCGGTCCTCAATCTGACGCACCCGCTCCCGGGAAATTTGGTGGCGAGCCCCGATCTCCTGCAAGGTCATAGGCTTTTCCGCTAACAGGCGTAAGTCTAAAATATCCAGTTCCTTGTCGTTAAGTTCGGTGCGAAACTCCCCCAGCTTCCGGCGGAACAGGTTTTTCAGTTCCGCATCGGCCAACATTTCTTCGACCTGGGGGTCGGTTGCGGGCAGGAAATTCTTGTGATATTCATCGGAGCCGTCCTTCAAGGGGGCGTCCAGGGATAGCTCCCAGGCCCCCAGGCGCTGGTCCATCTCGACGACTTCCTCCTCCCGCACGTTCAAGACTTCGGCCAGGAGTTTGGGACCCGGCTCAAATCCCTGGGACCGGAGTTTCTCCTTTTCCCGTTTCAGGTTGTAAAAGAGTTTGCGTTGGGACTGAGTGGTGCCGATCTTCACCAACTTCCAGTTGTCCATGATGAACTTGAGAATGTAAGCCTTGATCCAGAAGGAAGCATAGTAGGAAAGCTTGATGCCCCGGTAGGGATCGAATTTCCTGATGGCATGCATGAGGCCGATATTGCCTTCCTGGATCAGGTCCAGGAGGTTTTTCATCCAGTATTTCTGGAACTCCAGGGCAATCTTGATCACCAACCTCAGGTTGCTGGTGATCAGGTGGGAGCCGGTTTCCCGGTCGCCGGTCTCATGGAAGAGCGTGGTGAGGGCTTTTTCCTCCTCCGGGGTGAGCAGGGAAAAACGGTTCGCCTCGCGGATATAGCGCTGCACCAGGTCGAGATCGCTGGGAATCGGCAGGTTGGCCTCGGACTCTTCAGCGTCCTCCTCGATCTCGGGTTCCAGAATATCCGGCAGCTCTTTGGGGAAATCGGCCACCTTCCTGTCAGACTGATTTTTCAAGTGTATCCTTCCTGGATCGGGTCCAGGTCTTTACCAGATGAGGCGAACCGGTATATGGCGCTGGGCCAGATAGTCTTTAATGCCTTTAATGGTATAGGTGCCGTAATGGACCATGGAAGCAATGAGCGCGGCATCCGCCCGGCCCTGGGTGAGAACCTGGTGGAGGTGCTCGGGGGTGCCGGCGCCACCCGAGGCAATCACCGGGATGGGCACAGCTTCAGAAATCATCCGGGTAAGGTTCAGTTCATAACCCGCCTGGGTGCCATCGGCATCGATGGAGTTGAGGCAGATTTCTCCGGCTCCCAGCCGTACCGCCTCTTGGGCCCACCAGAGGGCGTCGATCCCCATGGGGGTGCGGCCCCCGTGAATCACCATTTCATAACCCGAGGGGGTGGTAGGGCAGGGGGTGACCCTTTTCACGTCCATGCCCAAGACAATGCACTGGCTGCCAAAGGCCTGGGCCCCGGCAGAGATCAGCGCCGGGTCCAGGATAGCGGCACTGTTGACGCTCACCTTTTCGGCCCCGGCCAGGAGGACGTCCCGCATGTCGTTGAGGTTGCGAATGCCGCCGCCCACCGAAAAGGGGATAAGGATCTCGGCGGCCACCCGCCGGACTACGTCGATCATGATGTTCCGGCGGTCACTGGAGGCGGTGATGTCGTAGAAGACCAGTTCATCGGCCCCGGCCTCATAGTAGAGCCGGGCCATGGCCACCGGGTCCCCGATATCGACATTATTTCTGAATTTGATCCCCTTGGTGGTCCGGCCGTCCCGGACGTCCAGGCAGGGAATGATCCGCTTACTCAGCATCGGAGCCGTCCCAAGCCAGGAAATTCTCGAGAATCTGCAGTCCGAAACGACCGCTTTTCTCCGGGTGAAACTGGGTGGCCACCAGGTTGCGCCAGCCAATGGCGCAGGGAAACTCAATGCCGTGGTCCGTCACCCCCACCACCATGGTCGTTTCGGCTGGGGCGGGATAGTAACTGTGAACAAAATAGTATTCGGCACCTTCGGGCAAGCCCTTGAATATCTGGTGGGCTCTGAGAAAGCGCACCCGGTTCCAGCCCATGTGGGGGATCTTCAAACCCTCGCTCCGGGAAAGCGCCCGGGTGCGGCCGGGCAACAGGCCCAGGCAGACGGTATCATTTTCCTCGCTGTGCTCCAGGATAACTTGGGCCCCCAGACAGATGCCCAGTATGGGGATGCCGCGCTGGAAACTCTGGCGCAGGGCCTGATCCAGACCCAACTCCCGGAGCGTAGCCATGGCCTTGCCGGCTGCTCCCACCCCGGGGAAGATGACGCGGGTGGCCTGGGCCACCACCGCCGGGTCCTGGGTTACCGTACCTTCCACCCCCAGGGCCTTAAGAGACCGGACCACGCTGGTGAGGTTGCCGGCTTGATAATCGATGATGACGATCACAGATTCCTTACAATGGCGAGATAAGTCCTGCACCATAAAATTTATCAATCCGGGAGCCATGAGTCAACATCATTATCCCGGCCCTGGAGTTCCTGATTGCGGTTTAAGAGAACTTTTTGGCGCCAAGGCCGTTCCCCGGCTGCACGGCCCCCGATTTTCCTTGACTTTAAACAATCTTAAACACTAGAATAACCCAATTATAGTAGACTCAAGGGGGCGGGGACAATGTATAGGGGGCGCAGTATTCGCAGGAAATGGGGTCTGGGGTTGGTCGTCCTGCTATTAACGTTAGGTTTCCTGATGCCGGCGCCGATGCCGGCTCTGGCTGCTTCCGGGGATGCTATTTTTTGGACCTCCATGGGTCTTTTTTCCGTGCTTGGCGCCGGCGCTATCGCCTATGGCATTTGGGAGCTATCCCGGCCTGATCAGCCCCGCCTGCTCAACGGTGAATTTTATGCCGGCGGCTTCATGGGGGCGGCATTCACGCCCAACCAGAATCTGCGCTACTCCGATGGCTTTGTCCTCAATGGATTGACCCGGAGCTCACAGGGGTCGGCCACCCTTTTCGGCAATCAATTTGATACCTCCCTGACCGGGGGTGTGAAGCTGGGGTATTTTTTCCACAGCATCCCTTACCTGGGATTGGAAGCGGAATCCAGCGTCAACAATAGTTACGTTAACCGCCGCAGCCTGTCCACCAGCCGTCCCATCCAGGGGGCGTCCCAGGTTGCTGTTCCCAATGACTTCTGGATCAATTGGACCACAGCCCTGCACATCGTTGGCCGCTACGGCTTTCTCCCGGATCAGGAGGTCCCCTTTGGCCGCTTGCAGCCTTATGTGGGCATTGGTCCGGCCGTTATCGTCTTGTATGAAGAGGTGGACTCGGCCAAGAATTTCGGCATTGATGTGATGGCGGGATTGCGCTATATGTTCACCAAACACATCGGCGCCTTCGTGGAATACAAATATAACCACCAGTGGGATGTGGAGATTGAAAGCCATCCCTTTTACCTGCCCAACGGCGCCGAGGGCCGGGGCACGGCGCATCTCGACTTTGACTGCCACAAGGTGGTAATGGGGTTGGCATACCACTGGTAGGGAAACGACCTTTTCGTCGAGACGATCAGGCGGCCCCCGGGCCGCCTTTTCTGTGGAAATAGCTTTCAGTCCAAACTAAAGCCATTTCCAAACCTCATGCTGTAGATCAGGGTCATGCTGAACGCCGAGAAGAATTGTGCATGTTCAATTAATTGGTCTTGCTAACGGCTAACGGCTAACTGCTACCTGCTAATTGCTAATACCCGCAAGGGTGTGTTATCTTAAACCGTAAATTCCTGATCCAGGTTGAGATATGAAACTCGTGACGGCATCGGAGATGCGGGAGTTGGACCGCCGGGCCATACAAGACCTCGGCATTCCCTCCCTGGTCCTGATGGAGAATGCCGGGCGGACGACCTACCAGATTCTCCGGCGGGAATTTCCCGACCTTCAGGGCGAAGTGGCGGTGGTGGCCGGGCGGGGCAACAACGGCGGCGACGGATTCGTGGTGGCCCGCTACCTGGCCAACGCCGGCATTCCGGTGGCCGTTTTCCTCCTGGGGTCCCGGGAGCAGGTGAGCCATGATGCCCGGGTCAACCTGGAGATTTTGGCCCACCTGGGGATCGCGGTGGCGGAGGTCCACACCGAGGCGGATCTGAACCCTTTGATCCACCGGCTGGCCAAAGCCGGCCTCATCGTGGACGCCCTGTTGGGTACGGGCCTCAATACCCCGGTGACCGGCTTGATAGCCGCCGTAATCGAGCGGCTCAATCATCTGCGGGCGCCCGTGCTGGCGGTGGATATCCCCACGGGGCTGTCTGCCGATACCGGGGAAGTGCTGGGCGCGGCCCTGAAGGCCCGGGTTACCGTGACCTACGGCTGGCCCAAGCTCGGCCAGGTGCTGCCGCCGGGCCGGGATTACGCCGGCCGCCTCGGGCAGGTGGATATCGGCATCCCGCCGATTCTGGCCCGGGACTTACCCCTGGAGTTGGCCGAAGCCCGGGAAATGCAAGCCTTGCTGCCGTCCCGAGCCTTTGGCAGCCACAAGGGGAACTTCGGCCACCTCCTGGTCCTGGCCGGCTCCGAGGGCAAGACCGGGGCCGCGGCTCTGACTGGCGCCGCGGCGCTCCGGGCCGGGGCCGGGCTGGTGACCCTGGGGGTCCCCGCCAGCCTCAACGACATCC
>JAUSOZ010000086.1 GCA_030655955.1 Deltaproteobacteria bacterium | reverse complement strand
GTAGGACGCACCCTACAGTGGAAAATTACCTTTTTGGGGCCAACTTGTTGTTAGGTCTGAAGCGCAAAGGCCGGCCTGATCCGGCCCACTTCTTCCTTGCGGTGATTGAGGATGGGCGGCTCCCGGAAGGCGGCCAGGGCTGCTGCGGCCGCGGGAGTGAGTACGCCCATCTGGTCCAGGATGGCCACCACGGTGGGGTTGAGGGCCCGTTGGCTGCCGTCTTCGATCTTGAAGGCCACCCCCAGGCCGCCTTCGGTGAGGCTGAGGCCATAGCCCCCTTCGGCGCCGGACTTGGCGAAGATTTTGCCCGGCAAGGCCTCCATGACCGTGGTTTCCAGGCGGCCGTCCCCGGCGATGTGCCGGGGATGGGCCAGGATCGCCGCCATCAAAATGCCTGCCAGCGACTCCGGCAGCGCCCCGGCCAGGCGGGCATATCCCAGGGCGATGTTTTTCAGGGGCACGTAGAAAACCGGGGCGCCGCAGCCGTCGATGGCCACCTGGATTTGCCCTTTGGGAAACCCCACCATCCGGGCTACAGTCCCTAAAATCAGCTCTTGCACCGGGTGGGCCGGATTCAAGTAATCCGCCAGGGGCCAGCCGTGGTGGACACATAGGGCCAGCATGGCAGCGTGCTTGCCGGTGCAGGTGTTGTGCAGCGGCGTGGGTTTCAGGCCGGCCTTCGCCAGGGCCTGGGCCGTGGGGCGGTGCAGGGGGGGATGAACCCCGCATTGGAGGGCCTCGGCGGTGAGGCCTAGCCGCTGCAGAATTTTGGTGGCCAATTCCACCTGGAAGTCCTGGCCGGACAGCGACCCGGAAAACAGGGCCAACTCCTCGGCCCCGAACCCGAAGGCGGCGGCGGCGCCGCTGGTGAGGACGGCCAGGGCCTGAAAAGGCTTGGCCAGGGAGCGCATGCAAACCCAGGCCTCGGCGTCGCCCAGGCTATGGCGCAGGTTCCCGGCGGCGTCCACCACCGCGATGTGGCCCCGGTGAGAGCTCTCGACTCGGGGGCCGCGGGTTATTTCGATTAGGACCGGTGGGGTTATTTGGTTTGGCATATTCTTTTCCCTAAGTTAAATGCCTTTGATGCAAATATCGGCTCGGTGATATATAACGAAGTAAATTCTTATTAGACTCGTTTTAAACCAAGAACTTCTATAAGACCAGGGTGTACTCTGAATCTCGCAGCAGAAGAATCAAACTTAGTTTGTGGCTCTTTATACTTAAATACGTATTCAGAACCGCCAAATCCACGCCCACCAGGCCGATAAAATCCTATGACTGAAAATGCATAGAGTTCATAAAGTGCTTCCTGAACAGATTTATCTGAATTAGGTAACGAAGCATTAAATTCTCTCTCAAAATCTCCAATAGTAAATTGCCATGACCCCAATTTTCTGAGAACTCCTATATAATCTTTGTAATTAGGTATTTGTTTATGAATTTCATCATCAAGTTCATTACTTAAATAAATGCTATATTCCACTCTTGCATTATGGATATCTGTGTTCTGAAATTTATCATTCCCATCATCTTTATTAAAACTATCTTTGTATTGTTTTAAAATACTGTTACAAAATTTAATTGCATCACGTGGTCTCAGGTATGTGCGGTCTAAAATATGTTGATACTTAGTTTGATGCCCTGGCATCTCCTTTGACTCATCAAAAACATCAGACCAAGTAATTTTATCCTCTTTCCCTTCTGCTCCAAGAAGAACATTAAATCTTCTTTCCATTAACTGTTTCAGTGTTTTATTTGTACGTGGTGTATCCCATTCAATAAGTGAAACAAAATTTTCAGTGATTTTATTTTTATCTTCAAATTGAAGTCTATCATAGATATCGTCCCGCAAAAATACAGCAGCAAAAAACTTTTTGCCCATATCTTTCGCTGCAAGGTTAAGATCTCTACACGCTAGCAAAAGTCCTATAAGACGATTAGAATAATCTGGATTTCCTGGGTCAAACCCTAAATCGAGCTGATCAAAAAGAATATAATAACTATTATTCGGATTAAAACATTCAATTATATGAGTGAGGAGATTGGCATTAAGTTCCTGAACAATTTTCGGCAGTTCAGGCATAGGAACCTGTTCTGGCGAAATACCGGCTTTCAAGACTTTCAGATCAATTTGGAAGTTAGGCTTAATCTTAAGGAACCTTGTAGGCGTAAAAATTTGAGTGACATCTGGGTCCCGCGTTCCATACGTATCAACTACAAATTGCTCAATTCTCATCATATAATCCATAGATTTGGCATCAATTGGTAAAGATTGGTCATAATTGAGTATAATTTTAGATGCCGTCATGAGGATCAGATATTTCCATGAATGAGTGAACTTATCGAAATTTGGAATCCCAATGCGTGCCTGAAGATCGTGATAATGCCAAGGATAATCTGAGAAAGTGTGACCAAAACAGAAGAAATCGTATTGACGAACTGTAAGCATCCTTTTGAAGATAGCGGTTTTTCCACTTCCTTTTCTGCCAAGTATAAGAAATTTCTTCTGGGAAAGAAGATCAAGATATGCTTCATGATCTTCAAAGCAGGAGGATAAAAGATCATCATTGTCAGCGTCAATTGCCCCAAACTGCTCTATTGATGATAGTGGCTTCATAGCTAAATGACTCCTTATCAAATGTTCTATTTATATCTATCACCAAAATGCGCCGATATCTATTGAAAAAGGAAATGTCTAAACCATCCATCACCGCCACCAGGCCGCGTAGAGCAGGGCCAGGGTGAGGGTCAGGCCCGTTAAGAAGTGGGTCTGGATGGTGAGCGCCTGGATGGGCACAAATTCCGGGTCCGTGGGCGGGGTTCGGAAGGCCAGGCGCACGGCCCTTAAGGCCAGGGGCAGCGGTATGAGGGCCGCCACAATGAGATCGGGCAGATGGAAAATTTCCATGAGGACAAACAAGCTGACAAAGGGGGCCAGCATCAAGGCGGCATAGACCCAACGGGAGAGTTTTAGCCCCAGGCGGGCCACCAGGTGATACTTGCCCGCGGCCAGGTCCGCCTCCATATCGGGAAATTCGTTAATCCAGATGATGGCGGTGATGAGAAAGGCCAGGGGCAGGCTGACCGCGGCGCCCAGCAAGCTGAATTTCCCCGTCTGGACGTAATAGGCCCCGAAGGTAAGGATGGGCCCGAAGGCCAGGAAGATCATGAGTTCCCCCAGGCCGAGGCTCATGATCTGCACCGGCGAGGCGGAATAGAACAAGGCCGCGCCCAGACCCAGCAGGCCGATGACGGCCACCCAGGGACGCCCCAGATAAATCAGGAGGAGGCCACACCCCACCCCCAGGCCCAACATCACGTAGGCCAGGGTCTTGACCTGCCCCGGGCTCATCCGTCCGTCCTGGATCACCCGGCTGCCGCCGCTAAACGGGGTGAAATTGCGGTTCAAGGGATCGCTGCCGAAAGAGTCGTAGTAATCGTTGATCAGGTTGGCTCCCACCTGCAGGGCCGCCACTCCCAGGGCCGTGAGCCCGAAAAAGAGGAAATTCCAGGTGTGGTCGATTAAATAGGCCAGGGCCGCGGCCACAGCCACTGGAAAGAGAGAGCCGGTGAGAAAAGGGAGCCGGGAGGCCCGCAGATAGACAAAAAATCCCATAGGCATTATCCAGTATGGGATTATAGGCCCGGGGCTTCCGGCTGTCAACGTCAGATCGAGAGAATTTCATTGCAGGATAAACGTAAACGGGTTAATTAAATAAGGTTGACAAATAGTATTGCCGGGGAGGCGGGGACTGCCCATGTCCCTTACCCCCCAATAACATCTTATGAGGAGGTAGGTTATGGGTCGCCCGAAGATTACGGTTGTCGGAGCCGGCAACGTGGGGGCTACGTGTGCACATTGGGCTGCGGCCCGGGAGTTGGGTGATGTGGTGCTGGTGGATGTGCTGGAAGGCATGCCCCAGGGGAAAGCCCTGGACCTGATGCAGGCGCGCCCGGTATTCGGCTTTAACGCCGAGGTGGTGGGGACGAATGACTACGCCGCCACCCAGGATTCTCAGGTCGTCATCATCACCGCCGGCATTCCCCGGAAGCCGGGGATGAGCCGGGAAGATCTGATCAATACCAATAAGCACATCATGAGCACGGTAACCAAGGAAATCATAGCTAAATCGCCCGATGCCTTCCTGATCGTGGTTGCCAACCCTCTGGACGCCATGTGCTACGTGGCCAAAAAGGTGAGCGGCTTGCCCCGGGAGCGGGTCATGGGTATGGCGGGCATCCTGGACACGGCGCGCTTCCGCGTCTTCATCGCCATGGAATTGGGCGTGGCGGTGGAGGAAATTCAGGCCATGGTCCTGGGAGGCCACGGCGACGATATGGTGCCCGTGGTCAGCGCCACCAACATCTCGGGGGTGCCTCTCACCGATCTGTTGGCGCCGGAGCGCATCGCCGCCCTGGTGGAGCGCACCCGCAAAGGCGGAGGGGAAATCGTGTCCCTGCTCAAAACCGGTTCGGCCTATTACGCCCCTGCGGCTGCGGCGGTGCAGATGGCCGAGGCCATTCTCAAGGACCAGAAACGCCTGGTGCCGGTGTCAACCTATCTGGATGGAGAGTACGGCTTGAAGGATCTTTACTTCGGGGTACCGGTGATCTTGGGAGCCGGAGGGATCGAAAAAATCCTGACCTTGAAACTGAGCCAGGAAGAAGAGGCCATGTTGCAGAAATCCGCCACGGCGGTGGCCAATACCCGGGATGAGTTAAAGATGTAAGGTGAAAAAGGGGGAGGGTAATTGGGGTCTCACCTGAACCCTCCCCCATCCGACCGGGGTGCGGCCCGGTTTACTTGCCCTTGCTGAAGAATTCTGTGAGCGTAATAATCGCCGGCCCCAAGATAACTACCATGATGGCCGGAAAAATGAAGAGCAGCATCGGAAAAAGCAGTTTGACCGGGGTCTTGGCGGCCATGGCTTCCAGTCTCTGACGCCGTTCGGTGCGTATATAATCCGACTGAGTTTTGAGGGCCTGAGCGATACTGGTCCCGAAGCGATCGCTCTGGATGAGGATATTACACAGAGAGATTAACTCTGCCACCCCGGTCCGCTCTCCCAGGTTCTTCAGGGCCTGGGCCCGCTCCAGCCCGGCCATGATCTCCAGGTTCACCAGAAGCAATTCCTGGGAGATAATGGGACTGCTTTCCTGCAAATCCTCCGCCACCCGCTTGATAGCGGCGTCCAACCCCTGGCCGGCTTCGACACAAACCACCAGCAGATCCAGGGCATCGGGCAGTGCCTCCCTAATTTTTTTCTGGCGAGAACCTATCATGCGGTTCAGAATGAAATTCGGGAGCAAATATGCCAAGAGGCAAATGCTGATGGTTATCAATAGTAAGATGCGCTGGCTGGCGTCCCCCCACAGTAAGATTAAGACCAATATCGGCAGGACCAGCAGTCCCCCCAGTTTGACCCCGAGAAACAGAGGGATGGCCCGTTCAGTGTAAATTCCGGCCTGGATGAGCTTTGCCTGGAGTTTTTTGGTTGTGGCCCCGCTTTTGGTCAGATTGAATTTCTTTTCAAGCGTTTCGGCCAGCTTGGGGCTTATGAAAACAGGATCGTCCGCCATTTGGGGCCGCATTAAATCGGTATTTTGACGCGGATTGGGTTGAAGCCGCCGCCGCACCGATGAGTAGCGTTGCTGAAGAAAAATGCCCAAGAAGGTGATCATGCCGCCGATCAAGAGCCCGAAGATAACTACCGGTAAAAGTTCCATTTTACACCTTTATGCTGACAATCTTGTGAATACACCACATGCCCAACAGCTGAAATCCCAGAGCCACCCCACACATGATCCGACCTGTAGGATGATTGATCAGTACTTTGCCGTATGTCGGGTTGATCACCATCAGGAGGCCGGCCAGTATCGGTGGTAGGAGGAGGAGGATAAGGCCGGACAATCGACCTTCTGCGGTTAAGGCACCGATCTGATTGCGCAACTTGAATCGTTCCCGAATAAGGATCGAGATCTTCTCCAGAATCTCGGTGAGGTTGCCTCCGGTTTCCCGCTGAATCAAGACCGCGGTGGTAAAAAAGCTCAGATCCCGCAGGCCGATGCGCTGACAGAGATTGAGCAAAGCGGTATTCAAGTCTAAACCATGGTTAAATTCCGTGAAGGTTTTGAAAAACTCTGTTCCTAGGGGATCGGACATTTCTTTGGCCACTTGCTGTAATCCCGTCGGAAAGGCATGGCCGGCCTTGAGTCCTCGGGCCAGCAGGTCCAGGGCATCCGGCAGTTGGGTTTCAAACTTTTTCAGTCGCCGTTTACTTCTCCGAACCAAAATCTTGTAGGGGATGATCAAACCCAGCCCGCCGCCGGCCAAAGCCCCCCAACCCCCCCATTTCGCCATTCCCAGGCCCGCCATCACCAGCCCAGACAGAGCCGCGACGATCAGAAAGGTTCTTAATTCCCACTTCAGGTTCCCCTGAAGCATCATGATCTGTATCCGATTAAACAGGCTGAATTTACCCATTATCTGTTCGAGTAAGGATTGTTCCAGGCTTGCCTTTTTTAGGAGAGTGCTGATATTGAGGGACGACTCCAGACCGTCAATTTCTCTGAGCCTCTTCTTTAGCCGTCGCTGGTGAAAACGCTCCGGGTTAGCCAGAAATATGAGGATGCCCCGGATGAGGAAAAAAAAGCTGAGGAAAATCAATAAAATCAGAATCAGGATAGGATAATCTGGGGTGTGAAAGAATTCACTGACCATCAAGGCCTCCCTGGTGGATATCTCCTCCTGGGTCCAGGGTAGGATGGACGCCAGGTGCAAAAGTCTGGTAAGGGAGATTTCCCGGCATCATAGGTTTAGCCATGTTCCTGGAAGAGACTGGCGGGCAACTTGAGGCCCATAGCTTCCATGCGTTTCATAAATTTGGGGCGGATGCCGGTGGCCATAAAACGGCCTTTCACCTTCTTGTCCTCGGTGAGCCCCATCATATTGTAGGCAAAGATCTCCTGCATGGTGATCATTTCACCTTCCATGCCGACGATCTCAAAGAGGTTCATCATCTTGCGGCTGCCGTCACTCAACCGGGCCAGTTGTAAAACAACATTAATGGCAGAGGTTACCTGGTGCCGGATGGCTTTTTCGGGGATATTCAGGCCGGCCATGGAGACCATGGTTTCCAGGCGGGTGAGGGCATCCCGGGCAGAGTTGGCATGAATGGTGGCCAGGGAGCCATCATGACCGGTATTCATAGCCTGGAGCATGTCCAGGGCCTCGCCGCTTCTCACCTCCCCCAGGATGATGCGATCGGGCCGCATGCGCAAGGCATTCTTCACCAGATCACGCTGAGTAATCTCTCCTTGACCCTCCAGGTTAGCGGGGCGGGTTTCCAACCGCACCACATGGTCCTGCTGCAACTGGAGTTCGGCGGAATCCTCAATGGTGAGGATGCGTTCATCGTTGGGGATAAAACTCGACAAGACGTTGAGGAAAGTGGTTTTCCCGGTACCGGTGCCGCCGGAGATCAGGATGTTAAGACGGGCCTGAACCATACCGTGGAGGACCTCAGCCATGTCCTCGGTGATGGCGCCGAAACCGACCAAGTCTTCTACTTTTATAGGGTCCCGGGCAAATTTGCGGATGGAGAGGGCCGGTCCATCCAGGGCCAGGGGAGGAATGATGGCATTGACCCGGGAGCCATCCGGCAGTCGGGCATCCACCATGGGAGAGGATTCATCAACGCGGCGTCCCACCCCGGAGGCGATTTTTTCTATGATTTTGAGCAAATGGGCGTTGTCGGTAAATCGGACATTCGAGAGTTCCAGCTTGCCGCGACGTTCCACGAAAACCTTGCTGTAGCCGTTCACCAGAATATCGTTAATGTCAGGATCCGCCAGGAGGGGTTCCAGGGGTCCATACCCCAAGAGCTCATTTCTGATTTCCCGACAGAGCCTCTCCTTTTCAGGCGCGGGGAGCGGTATCTTCTCTTCCGTCAGGATCATTTCGACCCCGCGGCGCAAGTCCTCTTGGATCGCACCCTCTGAAGCTGTAGTCAGGCGAGTGAGGTCCAGCAAGCCCAGGAGCCTCATGTGTATCTTGGCCTTCAATTCATTGAAGACATCGTCTTTCTTTTGCCGCTCCCGTATTTTCGTCTGGTCTTGGCCAGCGGGCACGGGTTGGGCCGTTTGTTCATCTGTTTGCCGTTGGCGGATGCGGTCTAGAAGGCTCATGACTTTTTCTTGCTCCAGAGACCCCGAAGCCATCTCCACCCCGAGCCATTGGTTTCCTCCGGCGTATCTTCTTGGCTGATTTTTCCGGCGATCAATTTCAGATCTACGGATATGGGATGGCGCGGAGAGGTTTCCACCAGGAGCTTACCTTCGTTGACGCTGAAACTTGCCTGTTTGTAATCACAGGCTACGGTGCCTGCAATCTTCTTCCCTAAAAAGCTTTCCACGTCAGGTTGGCCCAATTCATGTTGGCGGTCCCAGTAATTTACCAAGACCTCGACTTCGAGTTCCTTCAATTCCAGGAGGTTAAGGGTTTCCAGCATTTTCTTGGTATTGGAAAGGGCCGGTATGGATTGCCCGGCCACCAGCATCAAGGATTCGGAGAACTCGAGGGCCTTCATGGTGATTTCATCAAGTTGATGACAACAGTCGATCAGGATCCAACGAAACCCCAGGTTATTCTTGATATAGGCGATAATCTTCTCGAGATCGCTGGCGTTAATAGCCTCGGCTTCTTCCAACCGGGCTGGAGCTGGAAGCAGGTAACAATTATCACTGATGGGGTAGAAGATACTTTGTAAATAATTATTATCTAAGCGTTCCAGATTATCGATCAGCTCAGCCAGGGTGTGTTCCGGGTGGACATCGAAAAAATAGTTGAGCTGGCCAAATCCCAGATCCAGGTCTATCACCAGCACCTTGCCACGGCGCTCCTTGGCCAGGAGGCTGGCAAGATTGGCGACCAGAAAGCTGGTCCCGATTCCGCCCTTACACCCGAGAAAAGATATGATTCGGGTGGGCTTAGCCCGGACTTTGCTGACTTCTAATCGGGCCGCGAGGCGCTTAACCGCTTGTTGAAAATCTTCCTCCTGGATAGGGAAGCTAAAGCATTCTTTAGCTCCCAGGCGTAGCGCCTTCCACAAGTTGTTGGTGGAGATTTCCCTAAAATAAAGGAAGATGGCGGGACTCCTGGGATTGACCGCGATTCTCTCGATCCAGTGGTCCAATTCAGGATTGTTTTCCTGATATTCCAAAAAGACCACATCAATGCCAGGCGTAGCTTCGGAAGGCAAATGGGCCAGATCGTTGCTTTCCACTAATTTGCCGGTATCGGAGGCTTCGATAATTTGCCGGAGGTATTCCTTGTTTTCGGTGGAATTATAATAAATGCCGAATTGGGTGGACATCGCGGTTTACGATCCTCAGCCTGAGTGGGTAATGTTCTGTGCT
Organism: Deltaproteobacteria bacterium; assembly: GCA_030655955.1. Classification (GTDB taxonomy): domain Bacteria; phylum Desulfobacterota; class Desulfobaccia; order Desulfobaccales; family 0-14-0-80-60-11; genus 0-14-0-80-60-11. Next base: position 2,810 of record JAUSOZ010000086.1, on the reverse strand, counting down.
ACCGGGGGTTTACCGGCGCCCGTTCTAATCCCCGGATCATCTCCACCATCCCGGCCACCGGAGCAACCTTGACCGTAACAGCGGGAGCCGAAGGAGTTGGCTTCCCCGGTCTTCCAAATAACTTACTGGCATCCGCGCCCAGGGTTTCTACCAGTTTTTGGTCTCCCTGGCCCCGCAGCACCAGCGAAATGCGCCCTTCCTGGGCCGCCAGGGCCAGGCGTTCTCCTTGTTCGGGGGATACTTCCAGCGTCACTGTAGGCACAATCTGGGGTTTGTCTCCCGGGCGAGTTTCCAGCTTTTGACCGGTGCCCAAAACTTTCAAGTTCTGGAAGAGGAGCTTGGCGAGCGGGTCATTTTTGTAATCTCCCTTATCCACGACCACCACCACGTCCACCCGACTCCCGGGGGTCAGGAAACCGGCCACCCCGGAGGCTTCGTCCACCTTCACGGTCATGGCCCGCTGGTTGGGACTCAGCAAGGCGGTGATCCCCGGAAGGGTCCCCTTGGGAGCCAGTTTGTTTTCCAAGATGAGGTCGCCTGGCAGAATTAATGTCGCCGCTACCCGCTCCTCCACCTGTGCCACGGAGCTAAAGGAGCCTAGAGGAGGCTTCTCCTGGTGCCAGACTTCGGTCTTGAGTTGCACGTTGCTCACGCGGCTGGCCGGGTCTATGGCACTTTTAGCCACTACGACCTGAGAGGTTTTAGTCTTGGGAGGTTGAACGGCAGCCTGCCGTTTTAGATATCCCATGGCCATATATGTGGCCAGGGTGGCGAAACCGATGGCCAAAACCAGCCAGGCCCAGCCGGGTAAACGTGGCATTGTGTGGTCACTCCATAAAAAGGGATGCGGGGTTTCCCCTCTGCATCTAGTTTATCGGTCCGGGATGTGTTTAACTTAAGAACAAACCGTGGTCTGGGGCCCGGTACCCCATGACCCCACCGGTTCAGGCCCCCAGGGTTGGCGCCGGGCGCTGGGGCTGCATGCCCCTATGCCTTCAGCAAGACCGGGTGCCCTCGTAAGGGAGGGGCCGAAGCCTCGAGGCTCCGGCCCCGGCCCCCCGTGAGTCGGGAGCCCGTTAAGGTGCTACCAAATCTAACTTGGTTGAGGCCCGGGTAAACATATTCGAGATACTCGTGCCGAGAAGAGTCGCCCCTGCCACGATCGCCAAGGCGATCAGCCCCACCAGAAGACCATATTCGATGGCCGAGGCGCCTTCCTCGTCATTGATGAACGCCATGATTTTACTCAGGTAAGTTTTCATGTTAATTCTCCTTTATTTGTTTATTTGCTGCTTAAGAAACCTATACTTCGTTAAAGGTTAAGGTTGCCGGTCCTGATGATGATCTTGATTCCCACCTCCTTTTTGTATTTGGTGTGAATCCACGCCGCCCATCAGTCCGGGTCTTTACATCAGGTGAGCCTCCATGAGGCAATTTCACCTGCGCCACTTCGGCAATCTGCCTAACCTGGCCCGGGGGCTGTAGGTCGGAGACTTTGCGCCCTCCCCTTTCGGTGGAGTTTGCCTTTGTCGATGGCGTGGAACTATCTGATTTACTTATCGGCGCCTGAATCTAAAACTTTAAGAATCGTTGGGGTTGGGGAGAGAGGCCCTTACGAAAAGTTTTCGAAACAGTCGCGCCGGCGCGTTTGCGCACCCGCAAATAATGGAAAGCAGGCGGGCGTCCCGCCCGCCAGTGGTGCGTAAGACGCACCCTACGGAAAACTTTTCGTAACAGAAAACCGAAAACGGAAAACGGTATTAATAGGCTCCCTTGCCATGGATTATCGCCGGTAGGGTCTGGGCCAGAATCGTGAAATCGAGCCACAAGGACCAGCGGTCGATATAGTCCATGTCCATTTGCATCCATTTTTCGAAGGGCTGGGATAGGGACGATCGGCCATGAATCTGCCAGAGACAGGTGATGCCGGGTTTGACGCTGAACCGGCGCCGATGCCAGTCTTGGCTGAAGCCGGCGTAATCCCGGAGCGGCAAAGGCCGGGGCCCCACCAGGCTCATGTCTCCGGTGAGCACGTTGAACAGTTGGGGCAGTTCATCGATGCTGGTCTTCCTCAGGAACCGGCCCAGGACAGTGACCCGGGGATCGTTTTTGATCTTGAACACCGGGCCGCTGGCTTCATTAAACCTTTCCAACGCCGTGAGGCTCTGTTCGGCGCCCGGCACCATGGTCCTGAATTTAAAGACCTTGATCTTGCGTTTCCGGAGCCCGATGCGGTCCTGGACAAAAAAGACCGGCCCGCCGGGTGACGTGAGCTTGATCAAGAACGCCACCACCACGAAGAGGGGAGACAGCAAGATAATTAACCAGAAGGAGACCAGAAAATCAAAGGCCCTCTTAGCATGGATCGGCCAGCCTCCCATGGCCCCGGTGTATACCGAAAGAATTACATAATCCTGGATCTCTTCCAGTTCGGCCCGGGCCAGTTTCAGATCGAACAACAGATAGAGACTGTCGGACAGGAACCGGACGATGATCCCTTGCTGCACACACAGCCCGACGATGTAGGAAGCTTCTTGATAGAAAGTATTGAGCGGCAGATCTATGATAACTTCATCCACCTCATGAGTTCGCAAGAAGGTGGGGAAATTTTGGAAATCCGCCAACAGCGGGTAACCGGATTGCTGGAAATACCGGCCGCCCTGCCACTTTTGGTCCACAAAACCCATGACCCGGTAGCCTAACTCGGGGCTCTGCTCAAGATTTTGGGCGAATTCCACCGCCCGTTTATTCGTGCCGACAATGACCACATTGTGTAGGTTGATGCCGGATACCCATGATTTTCGGCTGAT
>JAUSOZ010000078.1 GCA_030655955.1 Deltaproteobacteria bacterium | reverse complement strand
TGGCCTTGGTGATGTCACAGAGCCAGTTCGGCTGGATCAGTTCCTCGGCCCGGCCTCGGCTGATGAGGACAGGCTTCCCGGAGATTTTAGAGACATATTGCCCCACCGCGGCAATGCCGAAGAGCACCGGTGCGGGAAGGCGGAGGCGGAAGGCGGTCACCCCCATCGCTTGTGCGAAGACATCGTTAATTTCCTCCATCCGGTAGTCATGCCCATCCGACAGAAAAAATATTTCTCCACTCTGGGTGCGGGTCGAGGCCGCCAAGAGGATGGCACCGACCAGATCCTGGACCGAGCACAGGCTAAGATGTTCAACGCCGCCGGAGATAGAGGGCTTAATCCTTTTGGCCAGACACTGAAAAAGAAAAAGGAAGGCTTTATCCCTGGGTCCATAGACCGCGGCCGGCCGGAGGATCAGGAGAGGAAGTTCGTGGGCCTGGGACAGGGCCAACTCCTCCCCCCGCCGTTTGCTCATCCCGTAGGGCGAGACCGGTTCGCTGCGGTCGGATTCCTTTTTCTTCCCACCGTTCCGCCCCGGACCTGCGGCTGCCTGGCTCGAAAGATAGATAAATTTTTGGAGTCGGGTACTATGTTCGAGGCAGGCCTGGACGAGATTATCCGTGCCCAGGGCATTCACCTCGAAATAGGTCTTGGCATCGATGGCCCGGGTGGCGCCGGCGAGATGAAACACCAGGTCGACATCTTTCACCCCCGGCCCTAAAGAATCCTTCTCCCGGCAATCTCCGTAGATAATCTCAACGGGAAGACCCTTTAGCCACTTTAAATGACTCGTCGGCCGGACGAGGCATCTGACTCGGACGCCTCGTTGCAAGAGGGCTTCCACCAGATGGCTGCCGATAAATCCTGCCGCCCCGGTTACCAATGCTTGCAATTATCTTTTCCTCGCCGCAACAGTTAAGATTTTTTTTTGGCAGGGTGCCCATAGAGAGCAGTGACCAGAGTCGGTAATTAAGGCTCAACCTGTTTGGCTGTAGTCGGCTTTGATTTTTCGGGCTCAAACCCCGGTGGATATTTGCTCCACTTGTAGCCGGAGCGGGCCAGGTTGTAGGCCAGCTCAAATTCTTCGTTCATGTATTTGGTGTCGAATTCCGAGTTCCGTTTCGTTTTAAAATCTAACGGGATAAAGGCCAGATTATAGTCAATCCCGTCCCGTTGGGCCAGGAGATAGATGCGGTACAAATCGCTCATGCCCTGGGATTTAGTCATGCTGGTCATAGCCCGGGGGCCGATCGCCCATATATGGGGTTTGATGCTTTCATATTCGGGAGATACTTGCGCGTTGCGGATAATGTAAAGCTTGCAGGGGCGATGGGGCATCAGGGGACCAAGTTTTTTCCTGGTGGTGTAGAAACTGATGGCCTCCCCATACAGCATCACTTGGTCCTTGACGCCGCCATCGACGTGCATCTCGTCATATTCCTCCCCGGCGGCCTTCACCTTGATGTACACCGGATTGAAGGCTACGGGGGTAGAGGCCGAAGCCAGGAGCACCTGCCGGAACAGCTTGAGCGCGTCGGGGTGGTAGGTGGCGGCGAGGGCCCCCAGGTTCCAGATCACCAGGCGCTGGGCGTCGAGCTGGGTAGTTCCCACCAGCAGGCGCCTGCCCTTGTTATGCTCGGCGGCGATGGCCCGGAGCATGTTCTCGTCGAAGAGTCGCTTAATCAGTTCTGCCAACGGCTTCGTATTGGCCGCGGCTTCGATCTTGCCAAGTCTCAGCACCAGCGTCGCCACGCTGGTCACCGTATAGACATCCTTATCGGACATCGTGGTGTAGGCTTCCTTCAGTCTGGCGTCATACTCCGGCCCGAGGAAGGCAAAGGGCGCGATGAGGGCCCCGGTGCTGATGCCGGTCACCAACTTGAAGCGAGGCCGGGTGCCCGCCGCAGTCCAGCCGCACAAAATTCCGGCGCCAAAGGCGCCGTCGCCGCCGCCGCCGGATAGAGCCAGGAAGACCATTTCGGGCTCAAGCTTGCCGTGATTGGCGGCCATCTCCTGCCGGATAGACTCGATGGCGCTCTGCTCCAGGTTTTCACTGTGGACGTCGCCCCAGTCCCGAATGCCGGGCAGGGCGGCAACCTGAACCTGGTCCAGGAGGTGCTCCGGCAGCGGATGGCGTACCGGAAGAGACATACAGCCCTGGCTGAGAAACACCAGGGCCGTCAACATGGCCAGGATGAAAGAATGAGCTTGGCGCAGTGAATCCTTCTCTGTGGCGGAAAACATTTTTCTTCTCCAATTTCTTTGTGTGGTTATCCAAGGTATTTTCCGTCATAATTCACTCTTAACGCAGTTTAAGCGGGATTAGTTCATCCAAGATGGCTGATTATACGACCGAGCCACTTGGAAGGCAGTAAAAATATAACGATATGAGCGATTCGAAAGGAGGGTACCTATACTGCACCCCTTGGAGAGACATTTTATTCCTCACTTCTCAAAATGTTTCGCTTCCAACGGGTGCAGTATAGATGGACTGATTATTGTTGTTGCGTTGGTTACTTTGCTTAATCC
>JAUSOZ010000058.1 GCA_030655955.1 Deltaproteobacteria bacterium | reverse complement strand
ACGGAGGCCCGCCCCACCGAGCTAGTTTTATATAAAAAGTCGCCATCAAAAAGGTACATATAGCGGTTGCCATAAATTCTTTCCCCTTGGGGGTTTTCAAATCCCCCTAAATCCCCCTTGGTCAAAGGGGGACTTTCCCTGCAATTCCTTGTAATTGCCCCCCTTTTTTAAAGGGGGGCAGGGGGGATTATAAGGCTTCCCTGAGCGGAAAAACTTTTGGCAATTACTATAATTGGGGCGCACCTGCGGGTGCGCCCTCAACCAAGGGCGGACACGGAGGCCCGCCCCTAGGAGAAAATAGCCGATTGGTTGCGATTTTGTATCCGAACGATTGATTTGGCGGGATTAGGCCAGGGAGTTGCAGGCAAGGGTACAGCCGGGAGCGCAAATAATCTACTGGCCTTTGGGTTTGTAGTCCTTGATGAATTGGCGGAGCGCATCTTGCTGCGGTTTGCCGAGCCATTCGCTCTCCGTCAGGGTATGGATCCGGTCCAGAATGCTCCTCGGATCCAGAAAAGGTGTCAGGGCTGTTTGGTCGAGGCGGTATCGGGACTCACCGTCCACCTGGATCATGGAATGACTGAATTCCTTATGCATAAATTTTTCCAAGAGAATTGCTAAATTGCGGTCGTCGCGCACCACTTTATTGACCCAGGTTACAGGTTCGGCATTGCCGGACAGGTTTTGCCACAGCGCTAAGATTTCGGGGAGTTTGGGGCACTGGAGGAGGGACTCGTCGTCGGCGGCGTTCCGCAGCTTGATCAGCACCAACTTTTCCAGGGCGGCCTGATCGCCCTGACGAATCAATGCTTCCGGCTGCGGCCGCGCCTCGCCGGCATGCTTATCGCTCAGTTTGCCCAACTCCATGACGATCTTGACGCTGGTAAAGATTGCCCGGCCCCGGGTGATGGCTTGCTGCAGGGCGTCAAAGCGGCTGTCCCACGGCAGGCGGCGCAGGAGTTGGAAGATGATCTGGGCCACACGTTGGTCGTTGCCGATGGGAAGCTTACCCGAGCCTTCATCTTCGGGCCGGATAAACTGATCGCCGACATCAAAGAGGCTGAGGAAAATCGACGGGATGGACTCGACGGCAATCTCCTTGCCGGTATAATCCATCACCCGGTCCAGGAAGGCATGGAGGCGGGTGAAGCCATCGGGGCGAGCCTGGCCTGCCAGTTCCAGCAGGCGGTCCGAAAACTCCTGGGGATTGTCGGCCAGGGATAAAATAACCATGATTTCGGCATTGGAGATGTCTCCCTGGGGCAGGGCCAGATGGAAAAAAATGGGAAAGATATCCGGACTGCAGATGCGGAGTTGCTTGCGCCAGGTAGCCTCATTGCCGGGCTCGAACCCCAGGTCCCCCCACATCTCTCCCAACTTGGGAAAGAGCTGCGACAGCATTCCCCGGACCGCTTCCCGACTGCCCTCGTCGATCTGGGTGACCCAGGATTCCTGAAAGGTCCGCAGTTGGTCGATCTTACTGGCCACCCATTCCCGGCCGGTGAATTTTCCCGGATACGTCCGGATCATGTTATAGGCCTCGGGGCAGAAGATGCGCAGGGTCTCGATGCCGATAAAATCCACCGGATTCACTTCACCCTGGACGGCCGGGTAGGTGACGCTCAGCGTATTAGTCAATAGATTGATCTTGCGGGGGGTGCTGATGAAGTGTTCAATCCCCCGCATGAAGACATTGCCCCAATAGGTTTGGTCAAAGAGTCCTTCCGGCGTGCCCGCCATGATGTATTCCAGCCTGGCAAAGAGCAAACGGTAGAGGGAAGAGCGGTCGGGTAAGGGCAGTTCGAAGGGAAATTGGACAATTTTTTCCAGGTAGTTTTCCCCGGAGATACCCTGGGATTCTCTCAAGGCCTCGATCACCACTTTTTTGTCGAAGGTGAGGAGATAGACCATGTTGGGGAAATCGGCCACGGATTTGATTACCCCGAAGAGTTGGCGGATCTCGTCGGGATTGAGGCGGTCGATGTCGTCCACGGTGACGAAAATCCGCCGGGGTTGCTTGCGGAGTTCCTCGGCGATTTCCATTTTTAATTTGATAACGTTTTTAACGGATGATTTTAAGGGGGTAAATTCCACCGCAATCTTGCCGATGGAAATGTAAGGAATGTGGATGCTGGCGGGTAACTCCGACACCATGTCGGCAAACTCGCTGATTTTTCCCTGCAAACTAGACAGGTCGGCATCGCTGGTGGCCAGGGAGGCCTGGAGTTGGTCGAAGAAATGCTTGGCCAGCTTTTCGTGCCCGGAAAACCACCAGGGGTTGAAGGGCACGATGATGGGCTGCTCATCCACGGGCGCTTCTTTAAAGTAATAAAACAGAAAATTCAACAGGGTGGTCTTGCCGGAGCCCCAGGGGCCATAGATGGCCACCACAAATCCCTCGGCCGGAATCATTTTCGTTAAGGAGAAGGCCAGATGTTTGGCAAAGAGGGCATAACCCAGCTGATCCTCTTGCGGCTCTAACAGAGGTTTATCGGCCGAGAGCGTACAATAGTGCTTTAGGGACAAAAGTTAATCTCGCAATGGAGCGCAATCCGCCCTCACGGCCGGGGGCAACTCCTGATCTTTCTTTTGGTGAAACAGCTTGTCAGAAAATAAGGTGGTAGCCGGTTTTGTCTGTTTCTCCTTTATAATTCGGATTCTTCGGCCTCGAACTTAAATCTTTCTACGCTCTTGTGCCGGTCACAGGCGCTTATTTAGCCGGAAAGCCTCGATTTTTTCTGGTGGTGTCGGTCAAGTGCGCTCTAGTGAAGGAGGCATACGGATTTTTCCGGGTTCTTAATACCGATGCGGGCGCAATGGACAATTTTCGTAGGGGGGGACCCGCGTGTCCCCCCGAGAGGGCGCACACACGGGTGCGCCCCCAGGTTGCGTCGGTAAATTTTTGACCGCAACTCAATATAAGCCGCGGCACCGGGCCGGGGCGCCCACCGCGGCGGCGCATGTTTTTCCCGGTTGCAATTGGCGCTGGGCCAGAGTAAAAAGGAAGAAGAAATGGCGGAAAAACCGGTAAAACCACATTACCACGGGCACCGCGCCCGCCTCAGGCAGCGCTTCCTTACGGGAGGCCCCGGGGCCTTGCAGGACTATGAGCTCCTGGAGCTGCTCCTGACCTTCGCCATCCCGTATTCCGACGTCAAGCCCCTGGCCAAGCGGGTAATCGAGCATTTCGGCTCCTTCACCCAGGTCCTGGACGCCAGCCCCGAGGCCCTCATGGATGTCATCGGGCTCAAGGAGTACTCCGCCATTCTCATCCGCCTGGTGAAGGCCTGCTCCGAATACGCCCTCAAGTCCGAGGCCCTCAAGCGCCAGGCGATCAAGTCTCTGGACAACCTGGTGGAATACTGCCGGGCCTCCATGGGGGGCCTGTTGGACGAGCAGTTCCGGGTGATCTTTTTGAACAGCCAGAACGAAGTCATTGCCGAGGAAATCGTCCATGAGGGCATAGTGAACCAGACGGTGGTCTATCCCAGGAAGGTGCTGGAGTTGGCCCTGAAACACAAGGCCACCGGGATGATTTTGGTGCACAACCACCCCAGCGGCCACCTAAAACCCTCCGTCGCCGACCAGGAACTGACCCGGGCCCTGGTGAAGGCCGGGCAATCCCTCAACCTGACGGTGCACGACCACCTGATCATCGGCCGCCATGGGTATTTCAGCCTGGCGGAACAGAATATGTTGTAGGATTTTGGGGAGGGGGCCAGGGCCGTTGGC
>JAUSOZ010000051.1 GCA_030655955.1 Deltaproteobacteria bacterium | reverse complement strand
AAGGCGGTGTTCGAGGACCTGGTCAAGGACCCGGCCGGCAACAGCAGCGACCTGATGGTCATGATCTGCGACATCCAGGCTCGGGATAAGTAAGAGGGAAAAAGGGGAAAAGGCGAAGAGGGGAAAAGGGGGGAGAAGATTGCCCACCTTTGCCTCAAGTATAATGGTCAAGGTTTGACCAGACAACCTCTCCAGCAGGGCATAATATCATCGGACAAAAAAGGATTCTGGAAATCCCCCTACAAAAGGTCAATTTTGCTATTCAGAGCATATCTGGATTTTTCCGGCGAAGGAGATAATTGTCGAACATGGTAAGATATATTGTAGCTCTGTAGTTGGCATATAAACCTCTATAAATAATTGATCTTTTGGATAAGTTTGTGCTATTGTGGTAACTAAGAATAGATTTGGAAGCGTGGGGCATTATCTTATGGACGAAAGTGCATGGAAAAAGAGGATCACTTTACTCGACGCGCTTCTCATCAGCAGGTGATCATATGGTTCGAGCAAGTAAGGCGTTTAAATTTTGGGAGAATTAAAAAATGAGTGCAAACGACTTGGTTTTAATTCGGCAACTTGTTTCACAGCGAAAAAGTGAAATAGCTCCTGATTTATCAGAAGGCGAATACTTTGAAATTTTTGCCGCAGAACAAGCATTGAAGGACCGCGACTTTAGCTACGATGAAATCCAAGATGGAATCGTGGATGGAGGAGGAGATGGAGGTATAGATGCGGTCTATCTGTTTATAAATAACACGCTATGCAGAGAAATGATTGATCCGGGGGAATACAAGCGAAACGTTCCGATGGAGTTAGTCTTTGTTCAGGCAAAAACGGCGTCTGGTTTTAGCGAAGCAGGAATGGACAAGTTTATCGCATCTGCACGTGATCTCCTGGACCTCTCTCGTGATACATCTAGTTTAGTTACAGTATATAACTCAGACATTTTGGAAAAGATCGATATCTTTCGAGAATGTTATATAAGCCTAATCTCAAAATTTCCCAAATTAGCAATTCGTTATTCCTATGCTGCATTTGCTATTGAAGTTCACCCTAATGTCCAGCGTAAGGTCAATCATTTGAAAGAGACTGTCGAGACTGCTTTTTCTCCAGTGGAGTTTTCATTAGACTTCCTTACGGCGAGTAGAATGCTGCAACTTGCCAGGCGCACTCCCACATCGATACACCATCTGAAGTTGACTGAGTCACCAATTTTTACTGGTCAAAGTGCATACGTTTGCCTCGCAAAATTAAACGATTACTTCGAATTCATTACAGAGAATGGAACTTTAAATGAGCGCATATTTGAGGGTAATGTGCGAGATTACCAAGGGAATACGGAAGTCAACCAAAAGATATATGATACTCTCGCCACTTTGACACTTGAGGACTTTTGGTGGCTGAACAATGGAATCTCTGTCCTTTGCACTCGTGCGAGTGTCAGTGGCAAAACTATTACTATCGAAAATGCGGAGGTCGTAAATGGCCTTCAGACTTCACGGGAGATATTCGATGTACTATCTACTCGCCCCCAAATGGATGACCCGCGATCGGTCCTAGTAAGGGTGATTGTAACAGAAGATGCAGAAAGTCGAGACCGCGTCATTCGCGCAACCAATAGTCAGACCGCAATTCCTAGTGCTTCTTTGAGAGCCACCGATAAGATACATCGTGACATTGAGGATTTCCTTGCTGCACGAGGCCTTTTCTATGACCGGCGAAAAAACTATTATAAGAACCAGGGAAAGCCAGTTCGCAAGATCGTGAGCATCGCATTCTTAGCTCAGGCAGTTCTTGCTTGTGCTCTCGGAGATCCTGCCAACGCGAGAGCCCGCCCAACGAGCCTGATCAAGAGGGATGAAGACTACGAAAGAATTTTCAATGAAAGTTACCCCTTGGGTGTCTACTACAATTCAGCTGCTCTTACCATTCGGGTAGAAGATACCATGAGGTTAGAGGAGTGCAAGATTCCCAGTTCTCATTGGAACAATCTTAAGTTCTATGCAGCTATGCTTGCTGCAATGCGACTTATGGGATCAGCATCTACGTCAGCTCGGAAAATGTCAGAGGTAGACTTGAATAGAGCCACCAGTGAGTTCCTTCTTGATTGCATATATAATGCTTGGAGTGTATATCAGTCCTTACGAGGGACGGATAAAGTTGCCAAAGGAAAACAACTAAAAGGCAAAATCCTAAATGATGAAATACCAAGGAAAGCGCATTTATGAACACAAAGGTGTTCAACTGGATCGCAAGCCATTTGTACGGTTTATACCCAAGTCCGTAGCCTGAGGTTAGTTAATTCTGGCGTTGATGATATCTGCTATATATCCACCCTGATAAAATCCGTTCAAGTGGGTTGATATAGATATCTTAGCTCTATCAAAGACCCTGGCGACAGGTAAAGTTTTAGTCCCAAGGGTCAGGTCTAATCTGATCTCGGTTTGATGATGGTCAGCTCAAATCTTGGTCATTAAACCAAAGTCTTCGGCGCTCTTATTGCCTTGAGCTTCGCCGGGAAACCCGGGGCAGAAGAAAGCTCAGGTTTTTCCCCCTTTCGCCTTTTCCCCTTCATCCTGGTTCCCAAGCTCCTGCTTGGGGACCACTTGCCAAGTTCCCTCTTGCCGAAAAATTTGCACAATTTTGGGAGGTTGTACATAAAATAGAGAGGTCCCAAGCGAGAGCTTGGGAACGAGAAATAAAGACCAAGTTTTTCCCCCTTTCCCCTCTTCCCCTTTTACCCTTTTCCCCTTTTTTTAATCCCACTCATAAAAATATCCGGGTTGATTCAACACCTCGGCGCCCTCGGGGTGGAGCAGCACCATGTCTTCCAGGCGGACGCCGCCCCAGCCGGTGAGATAGATACCCGGCTCCACGGTGAGCACGCACCCGGCCGGCAGCACGCCTCGCCTGGCCTCGGACGGGCTCAGGTTGGGGGTCTCATGCACCGCCAGCCCCACCCCATGTCCCAGGGAGTGGCCAAAAGCCTCGCCGTAGCCCGCGGCGGCGATCACCTCCCGGGCCAAAGCATCCCCCGCCAGGCTGTCCATGCCGGCCTTGAGTCCGGCCTCGGCCCGGGCCTGGGCCCGGCGCACCAGGGAGTAGATCTTCCGGAAGTGGTCATCGGCAGGGCCGATAATAAAGGTGCGGGTCATATCACTGCAGTAGCCGTCGATTTTGGCCCCCATGTCGATGATGATGGGCTCGCCAGCCTGGAGGGCATAGTCTCCGGGGTGGTGATGGGGCCGGGCGCTGTTGGGGCCGGCCGCGACGATGGGGGGAAAGGCCATGTCCTCGGCCCCGCCTTCCCGGAGGCGCTTTTCGATCTCCCAGGCCACCTGGCGCTCGGTCTGGCCCGGGGCCAATTCGTCGGCCACCTGGCGCATCACGGTTTCGGTCAACCTCAATGCCCGGCGCATGACGGCCAGCTCGGCCCCGGTCTTTATCTGGCGCAGGCCCTCCACCAGCCCTTCCAGGGGCTGCCAGGCCACCTCGAGCCCGGCGTCGGCCACGGCCTGGGTCAGGCGCTGGTACTGCCGGTAGGTAAGGTTCGCCGCTTCAAAACCCAGGCGGCGTACCTGAAGCGCCTTGAGGTGCTCCCCCAGGGTTTCCGCCAGGTCGACCTTGTGGATGCACACCTCACACTCTTGCGCTTCCTGCTGGGCCCAAGCCTGGTAGCGGAAATCAGTCAGGAGCAAGGCCGCCGACGCGGTAATCAGGAGCATGCCCCAACTGGGATCGGTAGCGGTAAAGCCGCTCAGATAGCGGCGGTTCTCGGGGCCGGATACCAGGAAGGCGTCAATCTCATGGGCGGGCAGCAGCTCACGGATGGCCGCCAGACGAAGGCTCACGGAGTTAGGCATCATACGTTATGATTTTGGGAGATGCGGGCCAGGAAATCAAGGAGAAAACCGCACCGGGGGCAGGGGCGGTCCTGGCGTTTATGCCGGGAGAACCTGGTAGCCGCAGGCTTTAGCCTGCGCCTGCACAGGCGAGACGCCTGTGCCACCAAGAAAATGCCAACACCGCAGTATGGTCATTTGCATACTCTCCCTTTGACATCAAATTGACATCAAATTGGTAACAACTGCCTGGAAAGGCGAGATTCTTCGCTGCGCTCAGAATGATAAACATTATAGGTTGGCAGGTTTTTCAATAGATTCATAGAGAACAGCTGGAGACTGACTGCGCGGCGCCCACAAGTTCCCGGCGCGCTTGTCGCCCCCGGACCTTGCCCCTTTTTCTCGAATGGCGTTGATAATTGAGATGAATCTGATAAAATAATATTTTTAATAAAAGATTTGGCGGATTACGGCTTGGGTGATGACATCGCCGGGCAAAATGATTTTTCCGCCCTCATGGGATCGACAACTTGCTCAAGCTGGTAGCCTTTGATTGCGACGGAGTCCTGTTCGATTCCCAACAGGCCAACATCGCCTTCTACAATGCCATCCTGGCCCACTTCGACCGGCCCCCCCTGGCCCCCGAGGCCGTGGGCTACATTCACAGCCACACGGTGTGGGAATCGCTGCATCACATCTTTAGCGGCTATGCTGATATAGAGTCTGTCTTGCACTTCGCCCGCAGCTTCGATTACAGTCCTTTTATCTCCATGATGGTGGAGGAACCGTTTTTGCGCGAGTTTTTCCAGTTCTTGCGCCCCGGTTGCTACGTGGCTCTGGCCACCAACCGCACCACCACCACCGGGGCCGTCCTCGCCTACCATGGCTTGGCGGACAATTTTGACCTGGTGGTGAGCGCCCAGGATGTCAGTTACCCCAAACCGCATCCCGAATCGTTTGTGCGCATCCTGGAGCACTTTCGCCTGTCTCCCCAGGAAGCCATTTTTATCGGCGATTCCCGGGTCGATGAGCAATTCGCCGCTAATGCCGGTGTGCCGTTCGTGGCCTACCGCAACCCCGGGTTGACCGCGGACTATCACCTGGATTCGTTTGCCGCCGGGCCGGACCTGATTCGGGGTCTGGTCCGCAACCAAACCTTTGAGCCAAGGAGGAAGTCATGAAGCAATATCAGTGTCAGATCTGTGGTTACATCTATGACCCGGCCCAGGGTGATCCGGACAACCATGTTCCCCCCAACACCCCTTTTGACAAAGTCCCCCCGGAATGGGTCTGTCCCATCTGCGGCGCCTCCCAAGACCAATTTAGCCCGGTGGATTAGGGCCGCTGCCACGGGGCCGGAGGTCCATCACCGCCCGCCCCACGAAAAATATCAACTATGCTATCCATGACTCCCAAATACCCTGAGGTGCGATCCGGTTCCCAGAAGAAGCCGTTCTGGCGAGAATACGGCGAGGCCTTGTTTATCGCCCTGATTATGGCCCTGGTGATCCGGGCCTTTTTGGTGCAGGCCTTCTCCATCCCCTCCGGCTCCATGCAGCCGACCTTACTCATCGGTGATTATCTCCTGGTGAACAAGTTTACCTACGGCATCCGCAACCCGTTGACCAACAAGGTCTGGATTCCCATCAGCACGCCTCAGCGCGGGGACGTGGTGGTCTTCATCTTTCCCCAGGACCCCTCCAAGGATTACATCAAACGGGTGGTGGGCCTGCCCGGCGACCGCATCCAGATTATCAACAAGAAAGTCATGATCAACGACAAGGTGTTTAAGACGCCCCAGGCGTTGTATGACGACCCCCTGGTGATCCCGGCCCCGCAAGGCCCCACCGAATCGGCCCGGGACAACATGGCTCCGGTGGTGGTGCCGGCCAACTCGTATTTCGTCATGGGGGACAACCGGGACCACAGTTATGACAGCCGGTTTTGGGGCTTTGTGCCCATGGATAACTTCCGGGGCAAGGCGTTCATCATGTATTTTTCCTGGCAGGGAGCTTCCGGCCAGCCCTTCTTTGAGGCCCTGGCCGGGGGGGCGAAAGGCCTCATTTCCCATCTTTCCTGGAACAGCAACGACTTCAAGGTGCGCTGGGACCGCATCGGCAGGATTATTCATTAAAAGGTTTTCGGTTTTCATTTGCCGGTTTTCGGTTAAAGATCCAAAGGGAGCCTCGCAGTCAAGGCCCGCAAAGAGTCTTTGAGGTCCCGGCTCAGGTTTCTCAGACAATGGGCCAGACTACAGTTATTATGAACCAAGCAAACTATGATATTCCCTTATAAGATTACGACCTGCAACCGAAAACCGAAAACCGAAAACCGAAAACTCCTCCGCACCCTGTGGCTCATAATTTTGGTGACTTTGGCCGGCTGCGGCTGCGCCCCTCCACAAACAAGTCCCATCGTCGTCTTCGGGTCCCCGGACTCGCCCAGGTTGCGCCAGGCGGTGGCCGGATTTAAGGCCAGGCTTCAGGCCGGGGGCGTGGAAGTGGTCTGCGTTCCGGAGTTCGGGCCCCAGGGGCGGGAAACTTTGCGCCGCCTGCGGCAAACCAACCCCCGGCTCCTGGTGGTTCTGGGCACCCCGGCGCTCCTGGTGGTGGCCCCGGTGGTGAAACAGATCCCGGTGGTCTTCGGCCTGGTGGCCAACCCCTATTTTACCGGGGCGGCCTATGACCCGGCCCACCCCGAGATCCACCAGGAGAACGTCACCGGCATTGCGTCCCCGGCGCCCCTGGCCGCCGCCTTGCAGCACGGCGTCAGTCTTTTGGGGCCGCTCGCCTGGGGCCTCATCGTTGATCCCACGGACGGCGTGGCCATGGACCTGGCCCGCCGCTTCGAGTCCGAGGCGGCCCGCTTGGGGGTTAAAGCCTTGACCGAAACCAGTACGGCGGCCGTTACCGACGCCGACGCCCTGGCGCGGCTGAGGCAGCGGGGGGCGAAGGTGATCTACCTGCCCCCGGCGGCCAGCACCGCCCGCTACGCCTCCCTGGTGCTGGAGGCGGGCCGGCAGATGCAGGTGCGGGTGGTGAGCAGCCTCCCCGAAGGTGATCACAAGGGGGCGGTCTTGTGGGTGGCCCTGGATTACCATAAGCTGGGGGAGGACGTCGGGGATCTGGCCCGGCGGGTCCTGGCGGGAGAGGCCCCCAAAGCCATCCCCATTGCGGAACAAACGCCGCTTCAGGTGGAAGTGGACGAGACCCTGGCCCGGAAATGGAGCGGGTATCCGCCGGTTAAATAAGAAGGGGTAAAAGGGGCAAAGGGGAAGAGGGACAACGGGATAAAAACTGCTATTTTTTGAGGGCTTTTCCCTTTCCCCTTTTAACTTTTTCCCCGATTCACCCCGTGAGTATTCGATAAACGAGCCTGAGTGAACACAGCAGGAGGAATATATGACCGCATCCCCAAATTTCGATCCGGCCGCCTGGCAGCCCGAGATCACCCTGAAGCGCTTTACCCTGGCCAACGGCCTGACGCTGTTCGTGCTCCCGGATCACCGGTTGCCCATCGTCTCGCTCCAGATTCACTACAAGGTGGGCTCCCGCCACGAACTGCCGGGCATCACCGGCATTTCCCACCTCTTCGAGCATTTGATGTTCCGGGGCACCGAGACCCTGGGGCCCGAGGAATTCTCCCGCATCCTCCAGGCCAAGGGCGGGGAGATCAACGCCTTCACCACCCGGGACAACACCTCCTATTTTGAAAATCTGCCGGCGGAACACCTGGAACTGGGCCTGAAGCTTGAAGCCGACCGCCTGCTGCATCTGAAGCTGGACGACGACACCTTTAAGCCGGAGCTCCAGGTGGTCATCAGCGAACGCAAGCTGCGTTCCGTGGACAGCCCCTTCGGGCTGGTGGAAGAGCAACTGTTTGCCACCGCCTACACCCAGCACCCCTACGGCTGGCCGGTGGTGGGCTGGGACCAGGATCTGCACCGCATGACCCTGGATGATTGTCTGGCTTACTACCGCAGCCACTACCACCCCGGCAAGATCACCGTGGTCATCGCCGGGGACGTGGAGCCCGAGTCGGCCCGGGACCTGGTGGACCGCTATTTCGGCCAGATTCCCGCCCCGGCCGCGGCCCCCGAGCCCAAAGTCGCCGAGCCGCCCCAGCGGGGCGAGCGCCGGGCCGTCTTGAAGAAGGTCTCCCAGGTGGAGGCCCTGTTCGCCGGGTTTCATGTCGTCGGCCTGGACCACCCGGATCTCTACCCCTTGAACGTCCTGGCCACCATCCTCTCCGGCGGCAAGGCCTCCCGGTTTCACCAGGATTTTGTCCGCAAGGGCAAGGCCATCGCCCTGGACGTGGAACTGGCCCCCCTGCCCTTCTCGGCCCAGGATTCGGACCTCCTGATAATCGCCGCGGTGGCGGCCCCGGGCCAATCCCTGCCGGAGCTGGAGACCGAGCTCTGGGCCGCCCTGGACCGCATCGCCCAGGAGGGCGTGACCCCGGCGGAACTGGCCCGGGCCAAAAAACTGCTGCGCTCCCAGGCGGTTCGCTCTCTGGCCCACAATTTTTTCCGGGGCCTGTTGGTGGGCCTGTTTCATCTCAAGACCGGGGACGCCCAGCTGGCCAACCAGATTCTCAGCTCCCTGGAGGCGGTCACCGCCGACGACATTCTCCGGGTAGCCCGGACCTACCTCCGGGAGGACAACCGCACCGTGGTGGTGCTGAAGCCGGTCACCCCGGAGGAGAGCGCCGCCCTAGGGCCGTTGCAGTGAGCGGTAAGCAGTGAGCAGTTCCTCATGGGCCTTTGCCCCACCCGTAAATCATGAAAAAGTTGGTAGGGCGGGCGTCCCCGCCCGCCACCTTTTTCCGCACAGGCTGGAAAGCCTGTGCCACCAAATTTGAAGAACTTTTCAGGACAGCCACTCATGAGCCGTTGGCTTTCTCAAAACAATGAAAAGGCTGGCGGCACAGGCTTTCCAGCCTGTGCCGGGACACCCGAGGGCGGGTGTCCTACACAAGCTTCCAGAAACTTTTCGTAACAGTGAGCAGTGAGCAGAAAAGCAGGGATAATGAGGCTGTTGGGCAGTGTCCACCCTACATTTTTTCTTGACCACTGACCATTTTCCCAAGGCAGAAAACCGAAAACAGGAGTTAACATGGCATTCAATCTTCCTGAAATCCACCAGGCCACCCTGCCCGGCGGCATGACACTTTTAGGCGTCGAGTACGACCGCGTACCCTGGATAAGCCTCACCTTCATGGCCAAGCGGGGCGCCGAAACCGATCCCCTGGACAAACCCGGCGTGGCCGATTGGGCCGCGGAGTTGCTCACCCTGGGCACCGCCCGGCGCACCCAGTTGCAGCTGGCGGAGGACATCGAATCCCGGGGGGCAGCGCTTAACGCCCGGAGCGGCTGGGACGCCACCCTGGTGAATCTGGAAGGGCTGAGCGAGGATTTTGCCGAGCTGATGGCCACCCTGGCCGAAGTGGTCCAGACCCCCGGGTTCGCTGAGGACGAGTTCTCCCTCCTGGCCGAGCGCCGCCGGGCCGAACTGGTGCACCAGCAGGACGATCCCCGGGAAATGGCCAATATCCGCTACCTGCGCCTGTTTTTCGGAGATTCGCCTTACGGCCACGCGGTGCCCGGAGATCTTCGCAGCCTGGCTAATATCGGGGTGGCGGACCTGAAGGAATTTTACCGCCGGGAGTTCACCCCGGCCACTGGCACCCTGGTGGTGGTGGGCATGGAGGCCTTTGCCCGGGTCAAGGAAGAGGCGGCCCGGCTCTGGGGCAGTTGGACCGGCGGCGGCCCAGCCAGCCCGCCCTACGTTGCGGCGCCGGAGCGTCTGAGCCCCCCGGGGATATATCTCCTGGACCGTCCCGACCTGACCCAGAGCGAAATCCGGGTAGGGCACCTGGGATTGCCCCGGGCCCACCCCGATTACTTCCCCCTGAAACTGATGAACTACATCCTGGGCGAGGGCGGCTTTTCCTCCCGCCTCATGGCCCGCATCCGCTCGGACCTGGGCTTCACCTACGGCATCCGCAGCAGCTTCTCCTGCCGCCGGGCCCCGGGGCCTTTCATCGTCAACACCTTTACCCCGGCGGCGAACACCGCCCAGGTGGTGGACGAGATCAGGGCGGTGATCACCGAAGTCCACCAAAACGGGGTGACGGAGCAGGAACTGGCGGAAGCCCAGAGCTTCTACGTGGGCCATTTCCCCCTGGGTTTGGAGACCTCCCGGGGGATCGGACGGCAGGTCTTGTCCATCGACCTCTATGACCTGGGGACGGATTTTCTCAAGCGCTATTGTGACCAAATCCGGGGCGTCACCCTGAAAACCGCGGCCGCCGCGGCTCAGGACCACCTGCAGCCCGACAACCTGGTGACCCTGGTTATGGGCCCGGCGGCGCTCTGCGCTGAGTCTTTGCGGAATCTCGGGCCGGTGAAAATTCTGGACGAAATTTAGGCTGCCGATTTTTTTTGGTTGACAAATGCCTCTCGATATTATGAGATAGATATGATTTTGTGAAAAAAAGGATAAGCCCATAGGGGACCAATTAACCGAGGGAGGAAAGTGTTCATGCATAAAACTCCATTGTTGGATCAACTGGAGTCCGGTCCGTGGCCTAGCTTTATTACGGATTTGAAGCGGGTCGCCGGTCGGAAGAAGGCAGCAGCGGATTTACTGGGTGTGTTGGAGCGTTCTTACAAAGACAAGATCACCCACTGGAAGCATGGCGGCATCGTCGGCGTCCTGGGTTACGGCTCCGGCATCATCGGCCGTTACATCGACATCCCGGATGAGTTCCCCGGCGTCGAGCATTTCCATACGGTACGCGTCAACCAGCCCTCCGGCTGGTTTTATACCACCGCGGCGCTGCGCGAACTCTGTGATATCTGGGATAAGCACGGCAGCAGCATCCTGAACGTGCACGGCTCCACCGGCGACATGATCTTTCTGGGCACCACCACCGATCAGTTGGAACCCTGCTTCGCGGCCCTGACGGCCAAAGGCTGGGATCTGGGCGGCTCCGGTTCCGCCATGCGGACCCCGTCCTGCTGCGTGGGCCAGGCCCGCTGCGAATGGGCCTGCTATGACACCATGGACCTGTGCTACCAGACCACCCAGAACTTCCAGTTCGAGATGCACCGCCCGTCTTTCCCCTATAAGTTCAAGGTCAAATGCTCCGGCTGCCCCAATGACTGCGTAGCCGCGATTGCCCGGGCCGATATGAGCGTCATCGGCGTCTGGAAAGACGACATCCGCATCGACCAGGCCGCAGTGAAGGCCTATGCCGGCGGCGAAATCAAGCCCGCGGGCGGCGGCACGATTTATAAGAAGCTCGACATCAAGGCCGACGTCACCGATCTCTGCCCCACCATCTGCATGAGCTATGAGGGTGGCAAGCTCTCCATCGACAACAAGAACTGCAACCATTGCATGCACTGCATCAACATGATGCCCCAGGCTCTGCGGATCGGCACCGAGACCGGCGCTACCCTGCTCCTGGGATCGCACGCCCCCATCCTGGAAGGCGCCCAGATGAGTTGGGTTATCGTACCCTTCATGGCGATGGAAGCCCCTTATGATGAGTTCACGGAGCTGATCGGCAATATCCATGAATGGTGGTCGGAAAACGGCAAAAACCGGGAGCGCACAGGTGAACTGATGCTGCGCCTGGGTATGCGGGCTTTCTTCGAGGGCGTGGGCCTGCCTCCGGTGCCCCAGACCATCAGGACCCCCCGGGCTAACCCCTTCTTCTTCTGGCACGCTGAAGACTTCGAGGCCGAGGCCGCGGGCCGTAAATACATCAAATAATGAGGCAACCGGCTCATTAAAGCATACTTGCCTGGCCTAGTGCCGAATCATTAAGGAGGAATGAGGAAAATGGCTGACCGTATAACTGATATTGGCCCCCCAAAATTTGACAAGTTCTTGCCGCCCATCATCAAAGACAACTACGGCAAGTGGAAATACCACGACATCCTGGAGCCCGGTGTGCTGATGCACGTGTCCGAGTCCGGCGCCAAGATCTTTTCCGTCCGGGGTGGCTCCGGCCGCCTGGTGACCACCGACTTCATCAAAGATGTGTGCGATCTGGCCGACAAATTCTGCGACGGCTACCTGCGCTTCACTTCCCGGAACAACATCGAGTTCCTGCTCACCGACCAGGGCAAGATCGCCGGCTTGAAGGACGCCTGCGCCAAGATGGGCATCCCCATCGGCGGCACCGGCCACTCGGTGACCAGCATCGTCCATACCCAGGGCTGGGTGCATTGCCATACCCCGGCCATCGACGCCTCGGGCATCGTCAAGGCCGTCATGGACGACCTGTTCGAGTACTTCGGCAGCCACAAGCTGCCGGCCCAGGTTAGGATCGCCCTGGCCTGCTGCCTCAATATGTGCGGCGCGGTGCATTGCTCCGACATCGCCATCCTGGGGATTCACCGCACGCCCCCCAAAGTAGACCACGAGAGGCTGCGCCATCTGTGCGAAATTCCCACCACCATCGCAAGCTGCCCCACCGGCGCCATCCGGCCCCATCCGGACAAGAGCATCAAGAGCGTGGTGATCAACGACGATCGTTGCATGTACTGCGGCAACTGCTACACCATGTGCCCGGCCTTGCCGGTGTTCGACTCCGTCAAAGGCGGCGTGGCCCTCTTGGTCGGTGGCAAGGTATCCAACTCCAAGAGCGCGCCCATGTTCTCCAAGCTGGCGGTGCCTTATCTGCCCAACAACCCGCCCCGCTGGCCGGAAGTGGTCGCGGCCGTCCGCAAGATCCTCATTAAGTACGCCGAAGGCGCCAACAAGTTCGAGCGCGTGGGCGAGTGGGTCACCCGGATCGGATGGGAAAAGTTCTTTGAAGTATGCGAGATTCCCTTCACCTTCCAGCACATCGACGAATACCGTTGGGCTTATGACACCTATCGGACGTCGATGCATTTTAAATTCTAAAGCAGGTGGTATAAATGGCACTTCCCAAAGCAGAGTTAGTGGAATTTATCTTCGATATGGTCGCAAAGGCCCAGGGCAAAAAGCAGCTCAAGGCCATGGACATCCAGAAGGCCGTCCTCAAAGCGCATCCTGATCAGCCCAAGAACGATGTCAAGTTCGCGATCAAGGATCTCATTGACGGCAGCCGCTGCGTCTATACCTACTTCGGCGGGAGCTTCATCGAAATTCCCCACGAAGAAGGGGCCGCCAAGCACTAATGCCTCAGTCCTGTCCCCGGTTGCTGCTGTCAGCTCTTCGGGGCGGGGCCGGCAAGACCACCTTGACGTTGGGGCTTCTGGCCGCCTGGCGGGACCAGGGCCGTCGAGTAGTGCCCTTTAAAAAGGGACCCGACTATATCGACCCGGCCTGGCACTGCCTGGCGGCTGGATGCGCCAGCCACAATCTGGACCCCTTCCTCATGGAGGGGGACCAGATTCTGGCTTCTGTGGCCCGTCATGGCGCCCAGGCGGATGCCATCCTGATTGAAGGCAACCGGGGCCTCTACGACGGCCTCGACGCCCAGGGCACCTCTAGCACCGCGGAGCTGGCCAAGTTCCTGGCCACCCCGGTGGTGTTGGTGGTGGACTGTACCATGCGGACCCGCACCACCGCTGCCGTGGTGTTGGGTTGCCAGCACTTCGACCCCCAGGTGCCCATCCGGGGCGTCATCCTCAACCAGATCGCCCGTCCCCGACACGAAGCCATCATCCGCCAGGCCATTGAAACTTACTGCGGCATTCCGGTGCTGGGGGCCATCCCCCGCCTCAAGTGCGACGTCTTTCCCGAACGCCACATGGGGTTGGTACCCCCCCAGGAGCACACCACCGCCCTACGGGCCGTAACCACCGCCCGGGACCTGGCCAGGCGGTACCTGGACCTGGAAGGCCTCTGGGAGGTGGCTAGCCAGGCGCCGCCCCTGCCTGAAGTTATCACCTCTCCGCCCCCTTTCTGCGCCGACTGCGCCCCGCCGGTCATCGGCGTCATCCGGGACTCGGCCTTCCAATTTTATTATCCCGAGAACCTGGAGGCCTTGCGGGAAGCGGGGGCCGCGGTAATGGAACTCAGCGCCCTGGACGACCCGGTGCTCCCGGCCCACCTGGACGCCCTCTATATCGGCGGCGGCTTCCCCGAAACCCACGCCCGGGCCCTGGCCCAGAATTTGAGCTTCCGCAATTCCGTCAAGGCCGCGGCCCAGGCCGGCATGCCCATCTACGCCGAATGCGGCGGCCTCATGTACCTGGGAGAACATATCCAGGTGGGGAGCGACAAGTTTCCCATGGCGGGTGTCTTCCCCTATGACTTCGTCATGGGCAAAAAACCCCAGGGGCACGGCTATACCATCCTGGAAGTGGCCCGGGACAACCCGTTCTTTCCCTCGGGCACCGTGCTCAAGGGCCATGAATTTCACTATTCCCGGATAGTTCCCGACACGCCCCCTGAGGCCCGCATGGCCTTCAGGGTCAGCCGGGGCTCCGGTATGGCCGGGCAGCGGGAAGGCCTCCTGTTCCAGAACGTCCTGGCGACCTACACCCACATCCACGCCCTGGGTTGCCCCCAGTGGGCCAAGGCGCTGGTGGGCCGGGCTCGGGAGTACCATGGCGAGGCGGACCAGGAAGAAAACCTGTCGCCCCCGAAGCACGAGACGTCCGAACCGGTGCGCCTCTAATACCGTTTTCCGTTTTCCGTTTTCGGTTTTCGGTTAAAAGATTGTTAACATTACCTGGTTATAGAGCAAGTTTGTTGCATTTGAATGAGAACTTGGTATAACCCGGCAATACCTTCCTTTCCCCGGTCATCCCCTATCCGGCCGCATCGAGCCGGGACGTCATGCCTTGCGGCCCAAGTTCGGACAACATCTCCGGACTGTGTTGATGTGCCGCCGCGCCCGGCCCACTTGCGATCGGAGGCAAAAACGCTTATCCTGGTTTCTTCACGGGGCTTTTATGATATATTATGAAGAATGGTGCACTATTTTAAGGAGGTAACAGTTCATGGCTTGGCGGGTTGAAGTTGATGCGGATAAATGTACCGGCGACGAAGAGTGCGTTAACGTCTGTCCCGTGGGGGTCTTGGAGATGAAGGACGACAAGGCCGTCGTGGTAAACGAAGACGAATGCCTGGGGTGCGAGAGCTGTATCGAGGTCTGTCCCTCGGGCGCCATCACGATAACGGAAACCTAAGCGCCGCGGCGGCTGCAAAGATAAAAAGGGGAGGCGGGACCTTGGTCCCCCTCCCCTTTTTATTCGCCTTGGCGTCTTGGCGTGAGACCATCAGTGTTCGCAGCTCATGCCCTCGGCGCAGGACTGGCACTGCTTCAAGGGTTCCAGTTCCTCCGGGGTGGCCGGGCGCACCTCCATAACCTTCACCTGGTAGCGCAAATCATGGCCCGCAAAGGGGTGGTTCATATCCAGGATCACGGCCGCGGCCGTAACTTCCTTGACGGTCAGGGGGTATTCCGGCGGAAACGGCAGGTTGGCAGGGAGCACCTTCTGTCCCGGCTTGAGTTCCATGCCCGGAGGAAAGACCTTGTGGCTCCACTCCTGGACACAGTCGGGATCGTAGTCTCCGAAGGCCTCGGCCGCGGGCACCGTGAACTCCACCTCATCCTGGACCCTGAGTCCTAAGAGGCGGCGCTCCAGCCCCGGCATGAGTTCGTTGCACCCGGCTATGAAGGTGAGCACACCCGGGGCCTCCGGAGTGCCCCGGAGTTGTTCCCCGGAATCCAGCCACAGGCGGTACTCCAGGGTAACATAGTTATCTTTGGCAATGACAGACATAGTGGTTTTACCTTTAACCTAATGATATAATCTATAAAATATAACTGAATCCTAATCTTTCCGTAACCCTATGGCGGCACAATGATTCGCAAAGCCCAGATCCAGGAAGTGCCGGAAATTTGGCGGATGCTGCATGATTTCGCCGATCAGGATGTCTTACCCCGCTCTATGGGTGACCTTTACAGCCAGGTGCGGGAATATTTTGTTTATCGGCCAGACCAGGGCCCGGTCATTGGCGTTGCCGCCCTGCACATTTTCTGGGAAGATGTGGCTGAAATTCGCTCCGTGGCGGTCTTAACGGATTTTCAAAGAACCGGCATCGGCACCCGCCTGGTTAAAGAATGCATTGAGGAAGCGTCTTCCATCGGACTGAGACGAGTTTTCGCCCTGACGACGCGCCCGGAGTTTTTTGAACGGTTGGGGTTTCAAAAAGTGCTCAATAACGATCTACCGAATCACATCTGGAGCGAGTGTATAAACTGTCTCAAGTACCCCGATAAATGCAATGAAGTCCCCATGCTCCTGGACCTGGCGGCGTCGGATTCCGGGGATTAACTTGACAGTCATGGGTCGGTGCGTTATTTTTTTAACAGAAACTTCGTTTTCACGGCGGGGTGATGCGGCCGGCAGGAAGATGAACCCCGCGGCCAGCGTTAGCCCAACCTTTGACCTCGACTTCATTTCTCCGGTGAAGCCTGGCTTTATCGGGGTTTTTTTTATTGGCAGTGGCGCATGAGCCGCTGACTCACCCATAATTCATGAAAAGTCGTTGTAGGGGCGGTGAGCGCACCGCCCCGACGGGAACTTTTCGAAGACAGATACCCCTATGATAGATCTCTTTCTTAAAAAGTTATTCGGCAGTAAGAACGACCGGGAGCTGAAGCTGATGGCGCCCCTGGTGGACCGCATCACCAACCTGGAGCCGGAATACCGTGACCTGTCCGACGCCCAGCTGCAGGCCAAAACCGCGCTTTTCAAGGAGCGTTTGGACGCGGACGAGCCCCTGGAGGACCTGTTGCCCGAGGCCTTTGCCACGGCCCGGGAAGCCTCGGCCCGGGTGTTGGGGATGCGCCCCTTCGACGTCCAGGTCATCGGCGGCATCGTGCTGCACCAGGGCAAGATCGCCGAAATGAAGACCGGTGAAGGCAAAACCCTGGTGGCCACCATGCCCGCCTACCTCAACGCCCTCACCGGCCGCGGGGTGCACATCGTCACGGTCAACGACTACCTGGCCCGCCGGGACGCCCAGTGGATGGGGGGCATCTTCCGTTTCCTGGGGCTCACGGTGGACACCATCGTCCACGGCCTGGATGACAACGAGCGCCGCCAGGCCTATGGCGCGGATATCACCTATGGCACCAACAACGAGTTCGGGTTCGACTATCTGAGGGATAACATGAAGTTCTCCCTGGAGGATTACGTCCAGCGGGAATACCACTATGCCATTGTCGACGAAGTGGATTCCATCCTGGTGGACGAGGCCCGGACGCCCTTGATCATTTCCGGCCCGGCCGAGGAATCCACCCAGCTCTACTACACCCTGAA
>JAUSOZ010000047.1 GCA_030655955.1 Deltaproteobacteria bacterium | reverse complement strand
AGGGCCCGGAGGATCAGGAGCCGTCGCTGCATGCCCCCTGAAAACCCTTTCACTAAATGATGGGCCCGGGCGCTCAGGTCACCGAATTCCAGCAGTTCCTGGATCCTGTTTTTGAGATCAGGAACCCGGTAGAGCCGACCGTAGATCCACAGGTTTTCATAGGCGGTCAATTCCTTGTCCAGGTTGATTTCCTGGGGACAGATGCCGATGAGCTTTTTGACCTGGAGCGGCTGGCAGACCACATCAAAGTCTTGGATTTGGGCCGAGCCCCAGGTGGGCCGGGCCAGGGTGGTCAAAATCTTGATGGTGGTGGTCTTGCCGGCCCCGTTGGGTCCCAATAAGCCGAAGATTTCGCCCGTGGGGATCTGCAAAGATAACCCCTCCAGGGCCACCACCTCCTGGTACTCCTTGCCGAGATTGTCGGTAACGATCATCATATTCATGTCAGTTTGGGGTACAACAACCGCTGCTCGCCCTGGCAGAGCATGCCCACCTCCAGCCCGTAGAGCTGGGCCATGGTTTCCGGGCCGATGACGTCCGCCGGGCGGCCCTGGGCCACGATCCGGCCGGCCGCCAACAGGATGACTTGATCCGCGAAAACCAGGGCCAGATTGGGATCATGTAAGGTTAGTAACACTGTAAGCCCCTGTCGATGGGCCAGATTCCCGATCAGCTGCAGGATCATCACCTGATTCCGGAAGTCCAGATGGTTGGTGGGTTCATCCAGCAGCAGCACCAGGGGCTCCTGGGCCAGGCATCGGCCCAGCAAGGCCAGTTGCCGCTCGCCGCCACTGATGCGGGTGTAGGGTTTGTCCGCCAGATGTTTGATTCCCAGGAGTTCGATGATCTCCGTTACCACTTCGCGATCCCGGGCCCCCGGCTGGGACCAGAACCCCACCCGGGACAGGCGGCCCAAGAGTATCACCTCCCGGACGGTGTAAGGGAAAACCGGGTGATGTTCCTGGGGCACAATCGCCAGCACCTGGGCCAGGTCCCGGGTCTTGAGTTCGGCGAGGGGTTGGTCGGCCAGGAGGATATGGCCCTCCTGGGGGGTTATCTGGGCGCTAAGGCTCAACAGCAGGGTGGTCTTGCCCGAGCCGTTGGGTCCCAGGAGGACTGTGACGTCCCCCGGCCGCGCCTTAAGGCTGACCTGGTGGAGAATGAGCTGGCCGTTGAGCCGGACGCTGAGATCGTTCACGGCAATCATAGGCTCCAGGATTCCGCCCCGCCGCGCTTCAGGAGATAGATGAAGAACGGGGCCCCAAACAGGGTGGTGATGATGCCCACCGGGATCTCTCCTCCCACCATGGTGCGGGCCACCGTATCGGAGAGCACCATGAAGCTGGCGCCCGCGGCCATGGACAGGGGGATGACCCGCCGGTGGTCCGGCCCCACCAGCATCCGGACTATATGGGGGATCATCAGGCCCACCCAGCCGATAATCCCCGTGACGGAAACCGCCGCGGCCACCGTTACCGCCGCGGCCAGGATAAACAGCCCCCGTTCCCGGCCCACGTCCACCCCCAGGGCCCGGGCCTCGGCCTCGCCCATGGACATGGCATTGAGACGCCAGCGCCCCAGCCAGATGAGGGCAGCCCCCGCCAGGATCCAGGGCCCCGCCTGGCGCACGGCCCGCCAGTCGGCCTGGGACAGGCTTCCCATGAGCCAGAAGACGATGCTGGCCAGCTTCATGGGGTCCACCATGAACTTGATGATGGAGACCAGGGCCGTAAAGAAGGCTGACACCACCACCCCGGAGAGGATCAGGGACAGGGTCGGGACCTCCCGGCGGGTGCGGGCCAGGGTGAAGGCCAATAAGGCCGCGATCAGGCTGAAGATAAAGGCTCCCACTTGAATGGGCAGGGCCGGGACCAAGGCCACGGAGAGGGCGCAGCCGAAGGCTGCCCCGGCGGACAACCCCAGGATGTAGGCGTCCACCAGGGGATTGCGGAACACCGCCTGGAGGGTGGCGCCCGAGGCCGACAGACCCACTCCCACCAGCATCCCCAGGACAATGCGGGGCAGCCGGATATCGAAGATGATGGCCTGAATCTGCACTTCCTGGCTGCGACCGGGGGTGAGCAAGTGCCACCAGGCCTTCCAGGACACCGGGTAGGCCCCCACCTGCATCGCCACCAGGAAGGCCGCCAGGGGGGAAAGCAACAACAGCCAGTAAGCCCAGGGGCGACGCCTCACGGCGTCCCCTCGTAAGGGATGCCGAAACATTCCCGGTAGAAGGCGTCCACGGTCTGACGATACTCCGCCGGAGAGATTTCTTGCGGAAAAAAACAATGGGCCATCCACCAGGCCAGGACCACCACCCGGGGCGACCAGGTGGACGCCCGGGAGGCCTTAAACACCCGCCCCGTTTTCACGGCCCGGATGGTTTGCCATTTGGGGTCTCGGAGCAGGTCGGCGACCCCATAGGAGGCGGAACCCCAAATCAGCACCACTTCGGGATTGAGTTCCACCAGGGTTTCCATGGACAGTTCCTGGTTGAAGTTATCCACCTTGCCGCCCAGGTTGATTCCCCCCGCCAGGGTAATCAACTCCCCCACCACCCCTTTATTGCCGGTGATGGTGGTGGGTTTCCCCCAGAGCCACACCACCCGGGGATGGGCCGCGGCCGGGATTTTCGCCAGGCGTTGCCTCAAGGCTTCCAGGTTTCGGGCCATTAACTGCGTCACTTTTTCGGCCCGCTCTGGCTGCCCCAAAAGCCTGCCCAGGCGGAGGGTGTCCCGGTACAGGTCCGCCAAGCCCTCGGGATAGATTAAGGTTACCGGAATCCCTTGGCGACGCATGAAATCCACCTGATCCGGCTTCCGGTCCCAGGTCACCACCATGTCGGGCTTCAGGGCCAGCAGGGATTCGGCGTTGACGACAAACCCGGTGCCCGGCGAGGGAATCTGTTTAAGATTGGGCAACACTTGCTTCAGCAAATCATTGTCATAGGCGTAGTGGGAAATCCCCACGACGCGATCCCAGGCCTTAAGCGCCGCCACAATCTCGTAGCCTTCAAAGAGCACGGCCCGGTGTGCCTCCTGGGGCGGACTCCCGCCAGCGGGGGCCATGGGACAAGGCCGCTCGGGTCTGCCCCCCAGGATGGTCCCGGTGAGGCCCAGGAGCAGCGCCAGGGCGCCTACAGCCAAGGTCCACCGGGAAGTTTTGGAGATTTTACCAATCATTAGTTTCCTGCTTTCTTAATCAATATTTCAGCGTCAACATGCTCCAGATGGTCCGGCCGGGACTCCGGTAGTAGTAGTAGTATTCCCGGTTGAGGATGTTATCCACTGCAAAGGACATATCCACATACTTCACCGGGCTAAAGATGATTTTGGAGTCCAAAGTAAAAAAGGGATCATATCCGGCATAGACTCCATTGATATACTGATTGTTTTCGTCCGAGCTCTGGATCTTGCTGACGTAGCGGCCCGCGAGATAGGCCTGGATCTTCCAGTAGGTGGCCGTGACGCCGAAGTTGAATTGCTGTCGGGGGGTATAGGTGAGATTTTTGCCCTCCGTAAATGGATTATACGGGTTTTCCGTGATCCTGGGATCCACCAGGGTGGTGTTGCCGAAGACCTCCAGCCAGGACCAGAATTTCTGTCTGATCTCTATTTCCACCCCGCGAATCCGCGCCTGGGCGGCATTGTAATAGTTCTGGGTCTTGCCCGTTGGATCGGCAGGATCATTGGTCCGATAGATCAGGTCATAGACGTAATTTTCAAAAAAGGTGGCGGTGATCGTGTTCCCCTTAAAGGGTTTCAGGGTAGTGCCGATCTCCCAGGAAAAGCAGGTCTCGGGTTTGAGATCGGGGTTACTTTTGTAGATGGTGCCGGTGCTGCTTGTCCAGGTGGCATAGAGTTCATAGACATTGGGGGCCCGGAAGGCGCGCCCCGCCGAAGCCCGCCAGGTCATCCACTCCCAGGGGCGGTACAGGAAAGCGATCTTGGGGCTGACCGCGGTTTGATCCCGGCTGGGCAGGTACACAATCGGCTGGCCGGCGGCCGACATGTAATTGCCGCCGTAGGTTTCCCACCGGTCCAGCCGCACCCCGATCACGGTGTTGAACTTGGGATGCCAGGCGATCTCGTCCTGGATATAGGCCCCGATGGTCCGATCCCGGCCGCCTCCCACCTGGGACCGATTAAGCAGCGCGTCAGAGTTCCGCCAGTCGGACAGGTTATACTGCATGTTGGATGCCCAGCCGGTATTATAGGAGAGGCCGCCCACCAACTGCTGCTTCTTGCCGATGGCCTGGTCCACCTGCAACTCCGCCACCCAATTCTTGCTAGGAGTGGTGGACACGGTGCCCGGGCCGCCGCCGAAGGTGGTCAAGGCGCTGGAGGAACTGGGGGTGGTGTAATAGTTGATCGGCTGGTTCACCAGGCCGGCGTGGAACTTGAGCTTCGTGGTCTCCGTGATCTGGTGATCGGACGTCAGGTTGTAAATGCCGGTTTGTCTGCGCCCATCGCCGTTGCAGAAGGCGCCTGCCGCAAGACTGCTGAATTGCTGGTTGGTGCCGAACAAGCGCACGGTGCCAGTGGTCACCTGGGCGCCGGTAGCTGAATTGTTCAAATAGGAATGGTACATATCATAGCCGTAGTCGTACCAGCTCTGCAAAGTGCTGAACTCCACCTTGTGGCCCGGGGTGATATCCCAACTGATCTTGCCGTTGAAGCTGCAATCCTTCCAGTTATTATCGCCGGTATCGCCGATGATGTTGGTCCCGCCGCCGGTGGGCGTCTGGGTGGGTTGCCAGCCCACCACATTAATTGCCGGGGGTTTCTTTAAGTTTGGAATATTGCTGGCTGTTTTGGTCACCAGGCTGGTGGGATAACCGGTAGAGATGCGAGAATTGAATCCCCCAGAGATGCTCACTTTATCCCAGAGGCGGTCCCCCGCCCCCAGGTAGTAGGTCCAGGAGTCGTAGGTGCTGTAACCGCCCTTTGCCAGGAATTCCAGTTTCTTGGGGGTCTTGGTGATGATATTGATGACCCCGCCCATGGCGCTGCCACCGTACAGGGCGGAGAACGGCCCCCGGATCACTTCGATGCGCTCGATATTTTCCACCGGCAGGTTGGTCCAGCCCACCTGGTTGGTGTAAGAGTTGGAGATATCCTGGCCGTCCAGGAGGACCAGGGTGCGATTCTGGTTATCAGCCGGAAAACCCCGGAGGTTCACACTCATCGTGGTATCCTGCCAGCCCTTGCCCCGGCGGTTAAAGGTCCCGGGCACCTGGGAAAGGGCCTCGTCCACCGTCTGGATGTTTTGTTTTCTGATGTCTTCTTTGGTGATGACCGTAATGCTGGCCGGGACGTCGTCGGGATTGCGTTCCGTCTTGGTGGCCGTCACCACGATCTTCTCCAGGGCCTCCGCTTTTTCCTTGTGAGCCGGGGCGGGAGTCGGAGTTTCCACCTTTTGGCCTTCTTCCGGAGCCACCACGATCACCTTTTCCTCGGCTTCCTGAGCCCACGCCGGGGACTGCACCGCCAGGCTCACAATGCAGAAGCACGCCATGATTACACTAAACCAGAACCCGCGTCGCATTTGCTCTCTCCTTTCGCTTTGGATTTGCGCCTCGGCCCTGGTTCTGATAGAAATAGCAAGGACCGATCTTCCCCGTTGAGGATTGGTCTGAAGGAGGGGCCGGGACTCTTGGCGGGGTGCCGCCCCTCCTTCCTGTTACCGCATTTTTGCCGCTAAAACCTCCCCCGTCGGGTCCCTGAGGACCTCGACCTTCACCAGCCGAAAAAAAACCACGAGTATCAAGCGGCATTCTGCCGCCAGACCTTCGTGGTCATTCAAAAGCTATTTAGGAATCTTCTCTATTTCGATGAGGCTTCTTGCCCCACGAATTTTTTATATAGCCCCTCCCGGAGATGCTGTCAAGCAATATTCCGGGGCCGTCAACCGCACCTGCAGATTTCCGCCTTTCAGGATTCTTTGATCGGGGTGATGTCGATTAAATTGGGGAAATTTGTCTCAGGTTTTTACCCCTCCAGTTCTTGTTGAGCATCTGGATGATGCCATACAGGATACGGTCGGAGCTGGCCTCATTGGTGCAACAATTGTTCATGGGTCGGGTGCGCCGGCGTTCCCCAGCCGTGGTGAAGGCCCACTTCAGCGAATATTTACCACGATATCTCTGATCATCCAGCTTCCGCAGCCGACCTAACTCCAATACGGTTCACTTAAGGCGTAGAAAATTTTTTGTCATGCTGAGCGAAGCGAAGCATCTCGTATTAATGAGATTCTTCGGTCGCTCCACTCCCTCAGAATGACAGGAGAGATGATCTCCACAGAGATCTCTTCGATTAAGTGAACAGCATTGGACCTAACCCGCTTCCTGGGGGTTATTTCTCTACAAGAATTATTCTATGGTCCACCAGGTTAAGCCGGTGGATTTCAGCCCTGATAACTTTTTGCTCGCCAAAAATGTTGACTAAGCGCAGGCTATCTCCTTCGGGCTCGATGATGTCCACATCCGACAGCAACAGTTCCTCTTGGCCGTTTTTCAAAACATAGGCAGCAGCTTCACACATGTTTAAGAAACTCCTTTAGTCGTCCGGTAATTGCCTTTTCCACCTGGTGGGGGAGTGGTTCTGGGATAAGACCGACAATTTCCACCCCTTTTCGGGGCAGAGGAAGGAGAATTTTAAGAGCCGAGGCCGAGGTGACGGCCTCGGCAATCCGGGGAGTCACTTCCCCCATCATGGCGTTGGCTACAATGATGGATAGGCTTCCTAAGATAACGTCTGCGGTAAGCAAAGTCTGAACAATGGCATTTTCCCCGCTGGCCCCCCGGTTGGCCCGAGCTTTCAACATCTGGGCGGTGGCCACCTCGTTGGTCCCCAGAGCGATGACATCGTGCTCTTCTTGGTAGACTTCTTTCAGCCGTCTGATCAAGGCTGCCCCGATGCCGCCTCCCTGGCCGTCGATGATGCAGATACGCAGTTTTTCCCCGCCCACAGTCACCTCAGGGTTACCTCCTGCTCGGGTTGCAGGCGCGCCAAAAAACCGCGCCTGGAAGCTCACCGCAAATAAAAAAACCACGTCACCCCGGAGCTTACCAGCTCCCTGGCCTTCGTGGCTTTTCACGTCAAAGTAAGTTGTTACGGAACCTTCCGGAGTTTCAACCCCGGCTTTTTTTTTCTAAACCAATCCCTGATAAAAGTCAAGCAATTTGCGGTGCGGTGTCGATAGCAAATGATATGCCCGCAAGTCATGGCAGATGATTTGTTCGCTTTAGCGGATTTCGGATAATATAGCCGAGAGGTGGCGCGATGAAGGGGTATCCGGAATCTGTGGTGAGGCGGGCGATGAAGGTATGGGAAGTCACCTTGAAGGCTTTGGCCAGGGAGATCAAGTGAATTCAGGCAGTGGATATTCTAGGGATGCCGCCGCAGACCTTCAGGCGGATGCGGGCCGCTTATCAGCAGCAAGGAACAGGCAGGTTGATGGACCGGCGCCGGAGACGGCCCTCGGCCAGGCTGCGAGAGGGGCGGCAAAGCTCACCGGCTGCCCCGAGGAAAAAAAGGAGCCGGCTGCAATCCTTGGGTCCGGAGGGACTCAAGGATTTTTGAGGACTTTTTGCTTGACAACTGACTCCACTTACAGATAATCATCGATTGTATAAGCGGGGTATGAAACTCCGCAGTCAGTTTTAACACCAACGGCCAAATTAGACCACGAAGGTCTGGGAACTGTGAGGGTTCCCGCCTCGTGGTTTTTTTTGCCTAGTGAGTGGGGCGCATCCGCGGCTTGAGGCGACACGTCTATGTATGAGCAAAGAGACGGAACGGAACTCCAGCCCAGGATTCCCCGTCCCGGCCGCGGACCGTAACATCTCAGATGAGGCTCCGCCCTTGGGTTGAATTGACAGAATCAGCAGCCGGGTCCCAAACCCCAAGGGGGAGGAATGCGCTCACGGCAAATCTGCGGAAACCTGTCGTGGGGCTGGGGTTCTTAGCCGGAAGGCTCAGCGAGAATCTCCAGGCGGTGGTCGATTTCAGGAATGATTTGCTGCGCCGGCGGGCCGCCAGGTTGTGAAGACCGCAGGCAACCATAATCTGTTTGCAGAAGGAGGATGCTTATAAACGCCCGACCGGTAAAAATCGCGTCCATCATGTGGAGCTCTCATATGCCCACCTTTGTGGCGGCCGCCGCGGCCAGCCCCGAAGTGGAACTGAGCCTGTTTTCCCAGAAAGAGATTGAGAACAACCTCGACTACCTGGAACAATTCTGGGCCAAAGCGGCCCAAGCCGACGCCATTTTTTTATATTGGACCGTCGAAGGCTTCTGGGAGGAGGTGAGCGCCCGCCTCCATGAACTGCCCCCCGGCAAGACCATCATCACCACCTCATACGACCCGGCCAACTGGGGGCGCCACGCCACCGTCAACCTGTCGGTGTGCGCCAGGGCCTATGCCTACATGGCCGAGGGCGGTCCGGAGAACTATCGGCGACTGCTTGAATACCTCGCCAACCAGGTCAATCCCGAGATTCCCGTCCGTGATCCGGTGCCCATGCCCTGGCAGGGCATCCTGCACCCAGCGGATCAAACGGTTTACGATTCGGTGGAAAGCTACCGCGCCGTCCATCCGGCCGTAAATCCCTATACCGTCGGGCTGTTTTTCTCGCGCCATAGTTTTACCAACACCAATATGGCCCTGGAAAACGCCCTGATCGAGGGCCTGGAAGCCCAGGGGATCAACGTGCTCCCGGTCTTTTCCTACGGCAACGCCGACCCGGAAGCCGGGGCCTGGGGGCCCCTTGAAGTGGCCCGGCGCTTTTTTTTCCACTCGGACGGCCAGGCCGGCATCAACGCCTTAATCAATCTGCATGCCTTCTTCCTGGCCCGCGAGCCCAAAGACGATATTGCCGAAACCGGAGTGGCGGCGCAATCGGTGGCCCTGTTCAAAGAGCTCAATGTGCCGGTGTTCAAGCCGATTACCGCGTACAGCAAATCCATCCCGGAGTGGGAGGAGGACCCCCAGGGGCTGACCGCCGAGGTCACCTTCGGCATCGCCATGCCCGAGTTCGAGGGCACCATCGAACCCATCATCATGGCCTGCAGCCTCAAGCTGACCGACGAGCGCACCGACACCGTGTATGAAATCCGGGAGGTCATTCCCGAGAGGGCGGCGCACATTGCCGACCGCATCGCCCGTTGGGTGCGCCTGGCCGCCAAGCCGCCGGCGGAACGCAAGGCGGTCTTTGTCTTCCACAAAAACGAGTGCGCCGGTCTCGAGGCCGGGGTGGGAGGCGCCGCGGGGTTGGATTCCGGCGAGAGCGTGGTGCGCATCATGCAGCAGATGCAGGCCGCCGGATATCGGCTCGAAAACATTCCCGCCTCCGGCGAAGAGCTGATGCAAACCATCCTGGCCCGCAAGGCCATCGCCGAATTCCGCTGGACCACGGTGGATGAGATCGTTAGCAAGGGTGGCCACCTGGCCCTCCTGGACAATGAGATCTATGAGCAATGGTTTGCCAAACTGCCGGAAAAAGCCCGGGCCGACCTGATTGCGGGCTGGGGGGAGCCGCCGGGACGGGAGATGAACGGGGTGCCCCCGAGCATGGTGTTGGACGGCAAACTGGTCATCACCGGGCTCAATTTCGGCAACGTCAATGTGATCATGCAGCCAAAACGCGGCTGCGCCGGTTCCCGCTGCGACGGCCAGGTCTGCAAGATACTCCATGATCCGGACATCCCGCCGCCCCACCAGTATATTGCCACCTACATGTACATGGATCATATCTTCGGGGCCGATGTCCTGATCCATGTGGGCACCCACGGCAACCTGGAATGGATGCCGGGCAAGGGCGCCGGGCTGTCCGCGGCGTGCTGGCCGGACATCGCCATCGGCCGCCTGCCCCATTTGTATATCTATAACGCCGACAATCCCGCGGAAGGCGTGGTGGCCAAAAGGCGCAGCTATGCCACCCTGGTGGATCATCAGCAGACGGTGATGAGCACCGCCGACACCTATGGCGACTTGCAGGAACTGGAGGAACTCCTGGGTGATTATCAGCGAGCCGGCATGGACGACCGCGCCCGGGCGCATCAATTGGAACATCTCATCAACGAGGCCATCGACCGCAACCATTTCCGCCAGGAAATTGACGATCTGGAGGCCAGGGATTTCCAGGCCGTGGTGACCCGCTGCCACGAACTGTTGTCCAGCGTCCGCAACAGCCAGACCAGGATCGGCATGCATGTCTTCGGGGACCGGCCCCAGGGCGAGGTACGGGCCGAAGTCATCAACACCATCCTGCGCTTCGATTCCAACAACGAACTGAACACCCGCCGGCTGGTTTTCGATCTCTGGGGGGAAGATATCTTTGCGGCCCTGAGCGAGCCCGGGGGCCGCGGCCGCCGGGGAAAGGTCTATGGCGAAATGCTCTATGAGGCGGACCGGTTGGCCCTGGATTTCATCACCCGGTCGATACGCCGGGAAAACCTGGCCGCGGTGTTAAGCGAGCATGCGGGGGGAGCCATTGGCGACGCCCTCCAAATCCGCTTTGACCGATTTGCGTCTCTGGTGGCGGAGATCGACCAACGCATTGAAGACTCGGAGGAGATCGACGCCCTGTTGAACGCCATGAATGGCGGCTATGTCCCGGCCGGCCCCTCCGGTTACATCTCCCGGGGGCGGTACGACGTTCTGCCCACCGGCCGCAATTTTTACAACGTCGATCCCACCCGCATTCCCACCCGGGCGGCCTACCGGGTGGGGGTTAGATTGGCCGAGGCGCTGTTGACCCGGTATCAAAAGGAAGAGGGGCGTTATCCCGATACCGTGGGTATGGTCTGGCTGGCCTCGGACATCATGCGGGCGGACGGCGAGCAGATCGGCCAGATTCTGCATCTGCTGGGGGCAAGGCCCAAATGGAAGGCCAACGGCCAGGTGGACGGCTTTGAAATCCTGGACCTGGAAGAGCTCGGCCGGCCCCGCATCGACGTCAATATCCGGGTTTCGGGCATCACCCGGGACTGCTTCCCCGATGCGGTCAAGTATGTGGACCAGGTGATCCAGGCGGTGGCCCTGCTGGACGAGAATCCCGACCTTAATTTGGTGCGCCGGCACCTGGTCAAGCAGGCGGCCGGACAGGGAGTGTCCCTGGAGGACAAGGCCCAGTTCCGCCGGCTGAGCTTCCGCATCTTTTGCGCCCAGCCCGGGGTGTACCGGGCCGGAGTCAACCTGGCGGTATATGCCTCGGCCTGGAAGACTGAAAACGACCTGTCCGACGTCTATATCTTCTGGAACGGCTATGCCTACGGCGGCGGGGCCGGCGACGGCAACTACGGCGTCCAGGCGCATCGCGAGTTAGTGGCGAATTTGAGCCGGGTTGAGGTAACTTTCGACAAGCATATTTCGGACGAGGGCGATTTCCTCAATTGCTGCGGCTATTTCAGCAATTACGGGGGTATGACGGTGGCCGCCAAGGCCCTCTCCGGCAAAGCGCCCAGGACCTACTATGGCGATACGCGTGATCCGGCCCATGTGACGGTCACCGATTTCGCCGATGAGATGCGCCGGGTGGTGCGCACCAAACTCCTGCACCCCAAGTACATCGAGGGCATGAAGGCCCACGGCTACAAGGGGGCGGGGGATTTGTCCAAACGCATCGGCCGGGTCTATGGCTTCGGGGCCACCACCGGCAAGGTGGACAACTGGATCTTTGATGAAATCGCCGAGACCTTCGTGCTGGACGCCGAGATGAAAGCCTGGTTCGATGAGGTGAACCCCTGGGCCCTGGAAGAGATCGGCCGCCGTCTCCTGGAGGCCGAATCCCGGGACATCTGGAAGGCCGATCCGGAATTGCTGGAGCGTCTCAAGGAGGCCTATCTGGACATCGAAGCCAGGCTGGAGGATACCATGGGGGACGTGCAGGGTGATTTTCAGGGCGGCTCCGTGGATGTTATGACCGCCGATGACGTGGCCCAGTGGAAGTCGGCCATGGAGGCGATCTTGGGCCCCATAGAACCGGGAAAAGGAGCCTCCCGCAACGATGTTTCATAATATCTACCCCTTTGCCGCCATCATCGGGCAGGACCGGCTCAAGCGGTCCCTGATCTTGAATGCCGTCAACCCCGCCATCGGCGGGGTCTTGATCCGAGGCGAAAAGGGGACGGCCAAATCCACCGCGGTGCGCGCCCTGGCCGCCTTGCTGCCGGAAATCAACATCGTCAGGGGGTGTCCTTTTGCCTGCGACCCGGATCAGCCGCAGGAGTTTTGCCACCAGTGCCGGCAGCACTCGAACCGGGTTCATGTCGGGGTGCGGCGCCTCAGCGTGGTCACCATGCCCCTCAACGCCACCGAGGACCGGGTCGTCGGCGGCATCGATTTCAACCAGGCGGTGAAAACCGGGCGCCGGGTTTTTCAACCCGGGCTGTTAGCCAAAGTCCACCGGGGAATTTTGTATGTCGATGAGGTCAACC
Organism: Deltaproteobacteria bacterium; assembly: GCA_030655955.1. Lineage (GTDB taxonomy): Bacteria > Desulfobacterota > Desulfobaccia > Desulfobaccales > 0-14-0-80-60-11 > 0-14-0-80-60-11. Next base: position 4,491 of record JAUSOZ010000047.1, on the reverse strand, counting down.
TCCTGGATGACCACATCGTCGATATCATCCTTGATGCCGCGGCCTCAGGCCGAAACGTGGTGGAGCGGGAAGGCATTTCTTATACCCATCCCTCCCAATTTATCCTGGTGGGGACTATGAACCCGGAGGAAGGGGAACCGCGGCCCCAGCTTCTGGACCGGTTCGGGTTCTGCGTGGAGGTTGCGGCGGAAAAGGATGTGGGAAAACGGGCGGCGCTGATGCAGCAGCGGGAAGAGTACGATAGCGATCCCCAGGGTTTTGTCCGGCGCTTCCAAAAGGAAAACGACCAGATCGCCCAGGAGATCATGGCCGCCCGCCACTTTCTCAACAACGTCACCTTTCCCAACAACTTAAGGACCCTGGTGAGCGAGATTTGCACCGAAAACCACGTGGCCGGCCACCGGGCCGATCTGGTCATCGAACAGGGCGCCAGGGGCATGGCGGCCCTTATGAAGCATCATGAAGTAACGGTTGATGATATCCGGGAGGTTGCCTGGCTGGCCTTATCCCATCGCAAACGAGAGCCAGCCCCCCCGCCGCCTCCGCCACCGCCGCCGGAGCACGACCACGACCATCCGGACCCTCCGGAAAACCAGCAGGACCAGGAGCCTGCGCCCGAAGAACATCCGCCGCCGGAGCAACCGGAGCCGCAGGATGCGTCGCAAAACGCCAAGACGGAGGAGACGCCCCCCCCGGAAACCTCCGAAGACCAGGCGGATCCTGATCGCCAGGCCGAAGACCAGAACCGGCGGGAAAATGCCATAGAGCAGATCTTTGAGGTGGGAGAGACCTTTAAGGTTAAAAAGATCTCCTCCCAGAGAGACCGGGTCTTTCGTCGCGGCTCGGGACGCCGGTCCCGCACCCGGGTGGCCCAGAAACAGGGGCGCTATGTGAAAAGCACCTCGGTGGCCAAAACCGGCGATGTGGCCCTGGACGCCACCTTGCGGGCCGCGGCGCCGTATCAGCTCCAGCGAGCCAGCGGTAACGGCCTGGCCGTGGTGCTGAAGCCGGAAGACCTCCGGGATAAAATTCGGGAAAAGCGCATCGGCAATTTCCTGCTCTTTCTGGTGGACGCCAGCGGCTCCATGGGCGCCCGGGGCCGGATGACGGCTTCCAAGGGGGCCATCATGTCGCTGTTGCTGGACGCCTACCAAAAACGGGACCGGATCGCCATGGTTTCCTTCCGCAATCAAGAGGCCGTGATGAATTTGCCGCCCACCTCTTCCATCGAAATGGCCGCCCACCTCCTCAAAGAAATGCCCATAGGCGGACGCACGCCGTTGTCCGCGGGTCTGGCCAAAACCTATGAGGTGATGCGCAATTACCTGTTGCGCGATCCTACGGCCCGGCCCATCGTGATCGTGATCACCGATGGCAAATCCAACGTAGCCCTGGGAGAAAGGAAACCGCTGGCAGAAGCCCTTGATCTTGCCGGCCGACTCTGCCTGGATGAGCGGGTCCGTTTCATCGTCGTGGATACCGAAAGCCAGGGGCTGGTGCATTTCGGCCTGGCCCGCAAGCTGGCCGTAGCCATGCAGGCGGAATATTTCAAAATCGAAGATCTGAAAGCCGACACCCTAGTGAATATCGCCAAGGACAATGTGAAATGAGCAAGCGCGCGGTTTATCCTTTTGTCGCCATCGTGGGCCAGGAAAGAATGAAACTGGCCCTGATCCTGAACGTTATCAATCCTACTCTTTCCGGCGTCCTGATCCGGGGGGAGAAGGGCACGGCCAAATCCACCGCCGTTCGTGCCCTGGCGGAGATTCTTCCGGCCATCCAGGTGGTCAAGGATTGTCCGTTTCAGCTTTTCCCGGAGGAAGCCCCCGACGTGTGTCGGGAATGCGCCCATACCGAATGCAGCCGCCAAGTGATCAACCATGAGCCGCTGGAGACTGTGGAGCGGGGCATCCGTGTGGTTGAGCTGCCGGTGGGGGCCACCGAAGATCGGGTGGTGGGCACCATGGACCTGGAACACGCCCTGAAAAAGGGCGAAAAGCGCATGGAGCCGGGTATCCTGGCCGCCGCGCATCGGGGCATCCTTTACGTCGATGAAGTTAATCTGCTCGACGATCATGTGGTGGATGTGCTGCTGGATTCGGCCGCCATGGGGGTCAACACCATCGAACGGGAAGGGGTGAGTTTCTCCCATCCGGCGCGATTCACCCTGGTGGGGACCATGAACCCGGAAGAAGGGGAGTTGCGGCCCCAGCTTCTGGACCGGTTCGGGTTGTGCGTCCATATCGAGGGGATCAACGAACCCGCGGCCCGGGTCGCCATCATGGAGCGGCGCATGGCCTTTGATGAAAACCCGGAAGACTTTTGCGCCCAGTGGGAAGACGAATCCCGGGAATTGGTGGAGAAAATTAAAAGGGCCATCGATCTGTATCCGCAAGTTGTAATCGGGCAGCCGTCACTTTTTGAGATCGCCTCTTATTGTCTGGATGTGGGCGTGGATGGCCACCGCGGCGATATCATCATCCTGAAGGCCGCCAAAACTTTGGCAGCCTTCCATGGGAGAACGGAAGTGATCAAAGATGACATAGACACTGCCGCCGAAATGGCCTTGCCGCACCGCATCCGCCGCCAGCCACTCCAGGATATTGTTGTTGATGTAGACCGGCTGCGTCGCCAAAACCTGGCCCGATAGGTGGCAAGTGCATCATCGAACTCGTGGGCCTGGTGAGAGATTACCAAACCACCAAGGCCCCAAGAGGCATTGATCTTACGGCAAAAATGGTAAGGTATCTGCCTGCCTTGGTGTCAATGGCTCTGGCAAAAACACCACCATTCGGATTTTGACCGGTCTCCCCCGCCTTACCGCCGGCAGTGCAATGCTCAACGGCCATGATATTGCCAAAGAAAGCTTGGCGGCAAAAAAGCACTACGGTCGGGTGCCTCAGCAAATCAACCTGGAGAGTGAACTGACGGTGTCTGAAAATCCGCTTGTTCACGGATGACTCTATCACATGTCGCGCAGCAGCATTAGACAACGTATCGATCATCTGTTGAACTATATCGAGCTGAGCGATAAACGCTGTCCAGGTTGATCAGTGCCCGGTCGTTTTCACCCTTGCTGTACCTCATTGCTTTTGGCTATACCATGGGCACAAATATCGCCATCCAGGAACACAGTTATCTCGAATTTCTGGTTTAGTTTCTTCAGTAGGACATGATATCGGAAGCTCTGGATTCCCTGAATTACTGGGGAAAATGACTTGGCGAAGCGGGTGGCGCCCTATCTCAAGCAGATACCTTCGCCGGGTACCGGATTTGTCCTCAACGTCGAATCACTGATGGCCCTAAAGCCCGACCTGGTGGTGCCCTGGGACCGCAAACCGGACCAGGTGGGGTTTTTGTGGCCTCGGGGACTCTCCGTAGTCACCCTCTATCTCGAGGGGCTGGCAGACCTTCTTTCGGGTACCCGGGAGCTCTTGCCTATCTGTGCTTATTGCTCGTTACACTTTTATCGTTGACCGGTCCCCATTAAATCGACCTGGAGCAATGGGAGGCTGGTGAGCAGATCTGCCCTCTGTATCAACACCTAAAATAATAAAATTATGTAGATGAGATATTTATCATATATGGCATTTATATCCTCCCAGATTGTAAACTTTTACCACCCAATATCGGGTTTAATCTGCTCTCGATTTGATGGCTGTCGCCTCAAATCTTGGTCATCACGATTAATGCTCCTTCAGGTACGCATTCCCACGGTCGATCACCACGTCATCTTCCCGGCACTTGCCCTTGAGTTTGTCCAGATAGATCATCATGGCCCCGGCGTCCTTCAAAGGAAACCACACCCCTTTCTCCCCGGCGGGCGGCGGGGGTGGCGTCGGCTGGGAATGAAGGACCGGCGCCTCCGGCATGGGGGGCTTGGGGAGGGAGAGATAAGGCTTACCGGTCCCGCAGCCGATTAAAAGAATCAGACAGGCCAGCAGCGTCACCAGCCTCGACCTTTTGACGAGTCTCCTCCACCACCTTCTCCACCTCATGCTGCACCTCCTGGCGCCCTTGGGCGATTTCAACTTGGGCCTGGTAGCCATCGGCCCGGGCCTGGGCCTTCTCAGCCTTGGCCTTGTAATATTTGCCATAGAGGATCGCTCCACCCACGGCGACAATGATCCCCAGGATTTTCCCCAGGGGTCCCAAAATCAAAGACAAAAGCATTTCCATGTCACTCCCCTTTGGCGGCGATGGCCCCGGGTTTCCCCGGAGTGCCAAAAACTTTATCCTTCCAGTTCTCCAGGGCCCCGGCCTTGGAATTGCCGTAGTAAACCAGGCCAAGGGACGCAACCGTAGAAGAGTTCATCACCGCCAGAGATCCGAACCATTCCTTTTGAAACCGCCCGGCCAGCATGAGGTAAATGCTTACGAGGTCGATTAGCACCATCATGCAGACCATAGCCCCCATCCCGATCCGGGACATGGAAAGCTGACTGCTGGAAGGGTCGGTGATCGACTCCACAAGTTTCCGGTTATGTAGCC